>JBDSDN010000023.1:0-17159 GCA_039920545.1 Ferruginibacter sp.
TAAGCGCATAAGAATATATTTTAGCCTATCCTGCTGCACCAGTGACAGTAATGTTTTTTTACCACCGGCATGTTCCTCATTAGGCCAGTACCGGTTGTTTTTCAGGCGGTACTTTTCAAGCCACGAACTTCTTTTCTTAAAATCAGGCAGGTGATCAAAGACCCTGTTTTCTATAATGGAAACAGCAAACAGGGTTGTAAGCCCTACGATGGATTGTATGCGCAACTGTACGGGGGCAGAATGAAAAACATTCAGGGTATCATAAAAAAATTTATCCTCCTCGTTCCATAATCCCTGCTGGTTTAGCGCTTCGGCTATTAATACAAAGTGTTCAAAAAACTTTGTGGCGGTATCCTCAAAAGTTTCATCATGCATAGAAATCTCCAAAGCCATTTCCATCATGTTCAGCGCATACATGCCCATCCAGCTCGTGCCATCAGCCTGCTCCAGCCGCATATCTCCCGGCATTTCAATACTACGGTTAAAAACCCCAATATTATCCAGCCCGAGAAACCCGCCCTGGAAAATATTATTACCGGCGGCATCTTTCCGGTTTATCCACCATGTAAAATTGATAATCAGTTTATGAAATATTTTTTTTAGAAATGAAATATCGCCAAATCCTTTCATTGATTTTTCAATTCCGTACACCTGCATTGCAGCCCAGGCCTGCACAGGTGGATTAACATCGCTGAAATGCCATTCATATGCAGGCAACTGTCCGTCTGGCTTCATATACCATTCCCGCATTATCAGGAGCAATTGATGTTTGGCAAAAACCGGGTCTATTCTTGCCATAGGAATACATTGAAAGGCAAGATCCCAGGCGGCGTACCAGGGGTATTCCCATTTATCGGGCATTAAAATAATATCCTGATTTTTCAAATGTTTCCAGTCATGATTACGCCCATGTAACTTACCGGTGCTCACTTCGGTAATTCCATCGCTGCTGGTAAGCCAGCGCTCAACATCATAGTGATAATATTGTTTGCTCCATAATAAACCTGCTAATGCCTGCCGCTGAATATGCCTCATCCCATCGCTTATAGTTGAGGGAAATATTGATTTATAAAAATCATCGGCCTCTGCTTTCCTGGCCCCGAACATATTTTCAAATCCTGTTTCAAAAGGATCAATCAATTCTTTATTGCTTAAACGCAGGTAAATTGTTTTAGATTCTCCGCCGGCTATAGAATGCGAATAAACTGGTGCAAACTTTGTACCCGAGGTTTTTTTCCGAAGGGCTCTTAAATTTTTCTTTTTTACGATGGCTTGGTGGAATGCATCTTTTGTAAAAACTGTTGCGTTTGGTGTGCCTTGAACGATCTCTGTGTTGGTTTCATTTTCCGTAAACATAGAAAAGCGTGTGGGGGGATAATACAAATAATAATCCCCAAGCTTTTCATGTGATGCCAGCACAGCATTTTTACTATGCCGGGAGATGATCGGTTTTTTTAAAAGTCTGCCATTGCTTAACCGGTTATAAAACCATAAAGTAGGTAATATAGTAATTTCGGCGCTTTTTGTAAAACGGTTATGAATATTAATTTTAATGAAAACATCTTCGGAGTCATATTTTGCATACGTTACAGTAATATCAAAATATTCATTATTATTAAAAACGCCGGTATCCAAAATTTCATACTCAGGTTCTTCTTTTGAACGCTTCCGGTTCTCCGCCTTTAGGTCATCATAAGGAAATTCATGTTGTGGATATTTATACAGATATTCCATATAATAATGTGATGGAATATTGTCGAGATAATAATAAAGCTCCTTAACGTCTTCACCATGGTTGCCATCATTATTACCGAGGCCAAAAAGCCTTTCTTTTAAAATAGGATCTTTGCCATTCCACAAAGCCAGTGCAAAACATAAATTTTGAAAATAATCAGAAATTCCTGCCAGGCCATCTTCCCCCCAAACATAAGCCCGGCAATGTGCATGCTCGTAAGGGAAATAATTCCACGCATCGCCATAAGGGCCATAATCTTCCCGTACGGTGCCCCATTGGCGCTCACTCAGGTAAGGCCCCCATTGTTCCAGGGGAATCTGTTTGTTCGCATTCTCTTCTAACCGCCTGTGCTCTTCTGTCATATTATATATTATAAGAGTCTTCCCACGACTTCCAATATTTATCTTAAAAATAATCTTTTACACTTTTACTCAAGTTACTTATTCAAAAGCTCATGGTTATTTACCTACAATAACTCATTTCGCTGTGAGGCCAATGCCTGTGTATTAACCAAAGATTTTTGATGCCGGAAAAATAGTTGGGAAATCGGTATAAGCATCATGCCAGAAAAAGCAAAAATTATAAAGGAAATTCTCAGGTTAAACGCATGGGCCATGTAGCCAATTAACGGAGGCCCCAGTAACAGGCCAGAAATTGCATATGTTGCAATAATGGAAATAGCCATGCCGGGAGAATACTTTTTAGAAGTACCGGCTAATGCATAAGTCATGGGAATAATAGAGGCAGTGCCAAAACCTACTAAAGAAAAGCCTGCCATTGCAAACCAAAATTGGGGGACAATTACTGAAAGCGCAATTCCGGTAATAATACAAACTGAACTAAGTATGTATGTCGTCGCCATGCCTATACGGGCAATAATATAATCTGAAAGGAACCTGGAGATAGCCATAAAGGCCATAAAAATAAGGTAGCCGTAGGTAAAAATTTTAATCTTCAAAACTTCGTGGAAGTAAATACCACTCCAGTCAAACATTCCACCTTCGCAGATTGCCGCAAAAAAAACCAATAAGCCCAGGTACATTATGTACGGATCTGGTTTGCCTATGATTATTTTATTTCCTTTTGTTGTGCGGTCATTATTCAGTAAAAACCGGTAAGAAATTAGGGTAAGGGAAAAAGCGAATAGTGCTACCAGTAAAAAATGAACTTGTATAGAAATATTACCGGCAATTATTATGGTAGAGAAACCTACCCCACAAATGCCACCGGTACTCCACAGCCCGTGTAAAGAGCCCAAAATTTTTTGTTCAAATCTTTTTTGCAGCGTAATGGCCTGGGTGTTTGCCGCAATACTAAACACCCTCATGCTTAAGGCAAAAAAACATATTGAAATTATTAAAGTAAAAATAGAATTTGCAAATCCAATGCTGGCAAGGGCAATCGAATTAATCCCAAATGCAAAGCAAAGTGGAATGCGGCTATTAAACTTTGAAACCAGCCAACCAGAAAGCGGAAGCCCAATAATTGAAGTCAGGGGCATGGTCAGTAAAACAGTTCCTAACTCCGCATCATTTAATTGAAAAAAATTCTTTAAGGTAGGTATCCTGGATGCCCAGGTTGCAAAACTGAAACCGGAGATGAAAAAAAAAATACTTAAAAAAATCCTGTGCCTTACTTTTAAATCCATGCTGGCGAATAAAAAGCAAATATCGGATTAAATAATTTTTGTTCTCTTCAAAAAAGTCTGAATCAGGGTTTAATTAAATTATGTTTTTTTGTTTCAATATCACTCCCTTTAATTTTGCCGGAACTGTAATACTTCATAACCCACGCTATAGTAAAAGAAGGAATAATATCTGTGAAAGGAAATAATTCTTCTACAAAATTGAGAGCAGCTCCAAACATACCAAACCGGCCACCAAACATTTTATAAAATAGAAAAGCAGAAATAGGTGCCCATACTACATCTGAAAATTCTCCTACCAGGGGAATGCTAAAACTGGCACAACCAATCAGATCCAAAATTATACATAGTGCAATCGGAGGTAAAGGCTTGTTTTTTATTTCCATTATTAATTAATTTGATGGTATAAATCAAATAGCATGCACATTTTTTAAAATGACTAATTGACAACCTATTGCAAACTTAATTTTTTCATAAAAATTTAAGTTTTTAAATACCGGAGTTATGAGCTGTCTTGGCCTGGGAGTTTCAATAATTTACATGGAAGGAGAAAATACTACAACTTATTTAAATCAACTTTTGATTTGGCCCTAAACACAAAAACAATTCAATTAGAAAAAATCTTGGATGAAAAGATTTGAAGTGAAAATCAATTTATAAATTTATGACTTAAGTTAAGCATTAAATTTTACAAAATAATCATACCACATGCAACATAATGCGAAATCAATAAGAGCCTTTATTGGAGCAATAAACTTTGAGGAATCCAGGCTTTTTTATAAGGAATTGGGTTTTGAAGAGTCAATAATATCTGGGGATATGTCTTACTTTAAGGTTTTGCCAGATATAGGTTTTTATCTCCAAAATGCTTACGTTAAGGATTGGGTGGATAATACAATGATATTTCTTGAAGTAAATAATGTGAATGAGTATTTTAATGAATTACAAAATCTAGAACTCCACAAAAGATACAAATCTGTAAAATTGACACCCATCAAAGAATATGTTTGGGGAAAAGAATGTTTCCTGCATGATCCTTCCGGAATACTTTGGCATTTCGGAGAATTTAATTAAGCAGTAAGGAGTTATTACTACAGTTTCATCTGAGTCGGACCAACATAGGTTTCTTCAAAATTTTTAGTTTTGTTTTTAAGGCATCTCTCCTTCATGGCAGGCTGAGCTTCAATTTCGCCACTTCGCAAAGGGAGTACGGCTTTAACTTATATACACTCAAAATTGTAATATCTTGTAAAATCCCGCTGGATTGACTACCTTTGCGCCCTTAAAATAACTAAATGAACATCCGCAACATCGCCATTATTGCCCACGTAGATCATGGCAAAACTACCCTTGTAGATAAAATATTACACGCCACTAAAGTTTTTAGAGAAAACCAGGATGCCGGTGAGTTAATAATGGATAGCAATGACCTGGAAAGGGAAAGAGGCATTACCATTTTCAGCAAAAACGTTTCCGTAACTTATAAAGACGTTAAGATAAATGTTATAGATACCCCGGGTCACAGTGATTTTGGGGGTGAGGTAGAAAGAGTTTTAAAAATGGCTGATGGCGTTTTGCTTTTGGTAGATGCTTTTGAAGGGCCAATGCCTCAAACCAGGTTTGTATTGCAGAAAGCCCTGGCACTTGGGCTTCACCCCATTGTTGTTATTAATAAGGTGGATAAACCTAACTGTCGACCGGATGAAGTCCACGATGCAGTATTTGAATTATTTTTTAACCTGGATGCCACAGAAGAGCAATTAGATTTTCCTACCATCTATGGCAGTAGCAAGAATGGCTGGATGAATACTTCTCTTACAGAAACGGATAATATATTCCCATTATTAGATGCTATATTAGAATTTGTGCCTGAGCCTAAAGTAAATGAAGGCGCTTCGCAAATGCAAATCACTTCACTGGATTACTCCTCATTCCTGGGCAGGATAGCTGTGGGTAAAGTAGCACGTGGAAGTTTAAAGGAGAATCAGCAGATAGCTCTACTACAGGCTGATGGCACGAACAAAAGAATGAAGATTAAAGAACTGTATGTGTTTGAAGGAATGGGTAAAAAGAAAGTGGCCGAGGTTGTTGCAGGGGATATATGTGCAATTGTGGGTTTAGAGAGTTTCAACATTGGCGATACCATTGCAGATATAGATACCCCGGAAGCATTGCCCGTTATCAGTGTTGATGAACCAACTATGAGCATGTTATTCGGAATTAATAACTCTCCATTCTTTGGAAAAGAAGGAAAGTTTGTAACCAGCCGCCACTTGCGTGACCGCTTAATGAAAGAAACTGAAAAAAACCTTGCCCTTCGGGTGGAAGATAGCGACAGTGCAGATAGTTTTAATGTATTTGGGCGTGGTATCCTTCATTTAGGAATATTAATTGAAACTATGCGTCGGGAAGGGTTTGAATTAACTATAGGCCAGCCACAGGTTTTGGTAAAACATATTGATGGCGTCAAGCACGAACCTTATGAAATATTGGTAGTAGATGTACCTGCAGAATACAGCGGCAAAGTAATAGACCTTGTTACCCAGAAAAAAGGGGAAATGCATGTAATGGAAACTAAAGGCGAAATGCAGCATTTGGAATTTGATATTCCTTCACGGGGACTGATTGGTTTACGTAGTAACATGCTCACTAATACTGCCGGCGAAGCGGTAATGGCTCACCGCTTTAGTGAATACAAACCCTGGAAAGGTCCGATTCCCGGTCGTAGCAATGGGGTGCTGTTATCTAAAACTACAGAAAAAACCACCGGCTATTCTATAGATAAATTACAGGACAGGGGAAGGTTTTTTGTAGACCCAGGGGAAGATGTTTATGCCGGGCAGATAATTGCTGAACATATTAAGCCGGGTGACCTTGTAGTAAATGCAACTGAGCCTAAAAAACTCACAAACCACCGTGCCAGCGGGTCTGATGATGCCTCTAAGGCAGCACCTAAAATCGCTATGTCGCTGGAAGAATGTATGGAATATATCCAGCAGGATGAGTGCATTGAAGTCACCCCAAAAAGTGTACGTCTAAGGAAAACAATTTTAAATGAAGATGACCGCAAGCGGGTAAGTAAAACTATGGCGCAGGAAGTTGCCTAAAATTGTGCTGTTCGCAGCAGTATCATTTAACCTTTTATTAACCGGGGCGACAATTATTTTTGCCGCATCAAGAATTCATTATGAGAAAAATATTTGTAATTGCCTTTAGTTTAATGGTTACAGTTCCTGCGTTTTCACAAACTACCCCAGAAAATAAAAAAGTTGATTTAGTTAACCGCCCCGGAGATCATTTCATGGTTCAGCTTGCTTCAAATACACTTACAAGTTTACCCGATAGTATAGATAGCCATGTAAAGAGTTTTAACAGGAGCGGCAATATATATTTAATGTTGAATAAGCCTTTTAAAGGCAGCCCAAAGTTTAGCGCTGCTTTTGGCATCGGTGTTGGTACCAGCAATATTTATTTTAAAAAAATGAATGTGGATATTGCCTCTACCCAAACCCTGCTACCTTTCATTGCAACTGATAGTTTAAACCATTATAAAAAATACAAATTATCTACTTCTTACTTAGAAGTGCCCGTAGAGCTTAGGTTTACTGCTAACCCAAATACGCCGGGGAAAACTGTAAAAGCGGCGCTGGGTGTAAAAGTAGGTACCCTGCTGAATGCCCATACAAAAGGCAGAACATTACAGAATGCAAAGGGTACCACTATAAACGATGTCACAGAAAAAATAGGTGCTAAGAAATTTTTTAATACCACCAGGCTTTCTGCTACCGCCCGTTTTGGCTATGGTAATTTTAGTTTGTTTGGTGCCTATAGCCTTACCAGTGTTTTTAAAGATGGAGTGGCTCCTCCTTCAAAATTATTGCAAATCGGCCTTACACTAAGTGGGTTATAAAAATATATCAATCAAAAACTAAAATAGAAGACTTTAATTCATAAATATACTTTCCCGGCCTATGCCGGGATTTTTTGTGCCATAAATATTCTTGCGCTGTTGCTATTTTACAAGGGTGCCCGATTCTAATAACCGGCTCTCTGCATTGGCGGTATTATAAATGTACCTCGAAATTACTGGGGCCTTAAAACTTGCTTCAGCAAAAAAACCTAAACCAGGTAAAAACCGCATAATAAACAATGGCAGCAGGTGTTTTACAATTTTAATCATCAGCACAAATGTATGTAGCTTTGTAGCGGTCATGCCCATCAAAAAAATACATATATCAGCGTTTTTAGAAAAAGCTTTACTCTACCCGGTACTGGACGTACGTAGCCCTGGAGAATTCGTTCATGCCCATATTCCCGGCGCCCTAAGCCTGCCCTTATTTACTGATGAAGAAAGAAAAATTGTAGGCACAGCATACAAGCAACAGGGAAGACAACAAGCTATTAAACTTGGCCTTAATTTTTTTGGGGTAAATATGAAATGCATAGTCGAAACCGTAGAAAATCTTACTGCCGGAAAATTAAAAAGTGATTCCACCCCAGAAACAAAGAAGGGTGTTTTACAAAACCTGGGGACTGTGCTGGTTCATTGTTGGCGGGGTGGCATGCGTAGTGCCGGTGTGGCCTGGCTACTGGATTTATATGGGTATGATGTTTATACGCTGGCTGGTGGCTATAAGGCGTACCGAAATTGGGTTCTGCAGCAGTTTGATAAAGAATATAATTGTAAAATAATCGGAGGCTTTACCGGGAGTGGAAAAACAGAGATGCTACAAGAACTGCAAAAACAAAACCTGCCGGTAGTAGATTTAGAAGACCTGGCAAAGCACAAAGGTTCTGCTTTTGGCGGTTTGGGACAGTCACCACAACCGACGCAGGAAATGTTTGAAAATATTTTAGCTATAGAACTTAATAAATTACAGCATTCAAATTTTTATATTGAGGATGAGAGCCAACGCATCGGCGTATTGAATATACCTCCCGGCTTTTGGAAAACCATGAGATCAAAGCCGGTTTATTTTATTCAAATACCTTTTGAAGCAAGATTAGATTTCATTACAAATGCTTATGGAAGTCATGAAAAAGAAAAATTAGTTAATGCAATTATCCGGATACAAAAAAGGCTGGGACCCATGGAAACAAAAATCGCAATCGGATTTTTACTGGAGAATAATTACAAAGAATGTTTCAAAATATTACTTTGTTATTATGACAAGTATTATTTAAAGGGCCTGAACAGCCGGGAAAATATTGAAGATTTATTAAATAAAATTGAATGTTCTGCCGTTGATATATTATCCAATACCCAAAAAATAATTTCATGCGATATTGTAAGTGTTTAGTATTATTTCTTTGGATTTTGCCAGCAAAAATGATGGCCCAGTCAGCCGACTCCAGGCAGAAAGATATAACCGGACTTTGGAAAGGAACGCTATATAATGACACAACACAACAGTTCTACCGTTATGAAGTGGCAATTAGCGAAGAAAAAGGAAAACTTTCTGGGTTTTCACACACCTGGTTTATCCTTGATGACAAACAGTATTTTGGTGTAAAGAAAGTACGGGTTAAAAAAATTAATAATAAAATTATTATAGAAGATGTTGTTTTAATTTCTAATAATTACCCGATTGAGCCGGCAAAAGGTGTCAGGCAACTAAACATACTGGAGTTAAACGCTACAGATAGCAGTCTAACACTAACGGGCCCTTTTACTACTAATCAAACAAAAGAATTCTCCGTGCTTACCGGCGCTATAAGTCTTTCGAGAAAAAATGATTACTGGCAATCAGCATTGGTGCCGCATTTGGAAGAACTTGGTTTGGTAAATCAATTGTCTTTTGTAAAAGGAGATGTAGTGTTAAACAGGAATATACAATCAGTTCCACAGAGGGAAAAAGAACCTCAAGCCGAAAAAAGATTCGCCGTTACAAAACCCTCATCGGTTGCAAAAAATGAGATAGCTATACAGAAATCACCTGAAGAAGAAACTGCTAAACCTAGTGCAAAAGCCGAAACTGGTTTACCAGAAAGCAAAACAGCGCTTGCTAAAAATGCGCAGCCACCTCAAAAAATAATTACAGACCAAAAGGCGGCAGCACAAACGGATGTTGCAAAAAATAATAAGACCGGCAAAAAAGTTATAGCAGAAAAGGATCAAGTACTTATTGCAAAGGATATAAATAAACTACCAGAAAATAAAACCGGGATTGCAAAAAATAATAAAATAGCAGCAGAAAATAAGGTAGCCCCACCAAGTCCCCGTACAGATATAGTAAAAAATAATGAACCCACACCCAAGCCTGTAGAAAGTAATGCAATTACGAAAACATCAACAACTGATCTCCCTCCACTTAAGGTAAATGAAAAAGCATTAGATCTAAAATTAAAGGATAGTATAAATACTAGTGCAATAAATCTTCCGGCAACTTTTTTAAAAAATAATGAACCTGCGGCTGATGTAAAAAGCAGGAAAACATTGCAACAGCAAACTGTATATTTTAAATCTGACAGCCTGCAGCTTTCTTTGTATGATAACGGGGAAGTAGATGGTGATACCGTGAGTGTATTAATGAATGGCGTTGTAATAATGTCAAAGCAGGGATTAAGCACAAATGCTGTTCGTAAAACAATATTTGTAAATGGTAACGAGGATAGTGTAGAATTAGTTATGTATGCAGAAAACCTGGGCAGCATACCACCAAATACCGGATTGCTGGTCGTTAGGGATGGAAAGGATATTTATGAAATTCGCTTTAGTGGCGATCTGCAAAAAAACGCCGCTATTATATTCAGGCGCAAAAAAATCAATTAAATCGATGAATGAAAATAATATAGGAGAAGAAATAAGGCTTACAAAATATTCACATGGCGCTGGATGTGGGTGTAAAATTTCCCCAAAAGTTTTAGATGAAATTTTGAAAAGTAATTTTGTAGCCCCTGATTCAAAAAATCTGATTGTTGGTAACCACAGCAAAGATGATGCGGCTGTATACGATCTTAATAATGGTACGGCCCTGATAAGTACCACAGATTTTTTTATGCCGATTGTAGATAGTCCGTACGATTTTGGGAGAATAGCCTCGGCAAATGCAATAAGTGATGTTTATGCCATGGGGGGCAGACCTATAGTTGCCATTGCTATTTTAGGATGGCCCATAAATAGTTTGCCAGCTGAGGTGGCCAACAAAGTAATAGAAGGCAGCAGGAGTATTTGTGCCGAAGCCGGAATTCCTTTAGCAGGAGGGCATAGCATTGATAGCCCTGAGCCGATATTCGGGCTATCAGTAAATGGTTTGATAGAGCTTAAAAATTTAAAACAAAATAATACCGCAAAGGCAGGCAACCTTTTATTTCTTACAAAACCCCTGGGCGTAGGAATATTAACAACAGCAGAAAAAAAAGGAATTCTTTCCCCTGGCCATTACGGATTGGCGGCCAAACAAATGATGCAGTTAAACAAAACCGGTGAAGAAATTGGCCGGCTCTCATCAGTAACTGCAATGACCGACGTAACTGGATTTGGGTTATTGGGTCATTTAACTGAAATGGCAGAGGGCAGTAGCTTAAGCGCTGAAATTTATTTTAATAAAGTTCCGCTGATTACTGACTCGCTTTTCGATTATATAGATAAAAAAAGTATTCCCGGTGGTACTCACAGAAACTGGGAAAGCTATGGACATAAAATAGGCGCCATTACGGAATATCAAAAAGCCATACTTGCAGATCCCCAAACCAGCGGGGGCCTCTTATTTGCCGTGGATACAGCAGGTGAAGAAGAAGTAAAAAAATTATTAGAAGAAAATGGATTAGAAAAATTTATAGCACCGATAGGCAGGCTGGTAGAAAAAAAGGAGCGGACAATTGAAATTATAATTTAAAAATTTCAGCCACCATACATCTTACACTTCCGCCACTAACCTTTTCAATAAGCGTAACATCAGGCACAATGAATGCCGAAAATTTTTGCAGGTGACTTAATTGATTTGTAGATAAAGATTGATGAGCAGTCCTGCTCATTAATAAAAATTGCTTACCGTTTTTATTTGAAAGTTGCAACATATTACCCGCAAAACTTTTCATTTGAGATAAGGATATTTCAATGATTTGGTGACCTGTTTTTTTTAATTCGCCTATCACTAATTCTTTTTCCTGTTTACGCCTTATGGCCTCTACACATATGACTGCGTACCCCGTGCCAATGCACATCAGTACATTAGTGTGATAAATTTCGTTTCCAGCATCATCCGAAGCGTTAAAAGAAACAGGTTTGTAACTCATCTGAGCGGCGTAAGTGTTAAAGAGATTTTCATCAGTGCGGGAAGAGCGGCAGGCATAGACGGTATTATTTTCATAATCAAAAACCATACTTCCCGTTCCTTCTAAGTATTGCCCTGTATTTTCATAGCTGCTCCAATCTTTTATTTCTTTTACAGCAGCTTTAGTTTTAATTTCTTCAATGAGTTCAATTCTTTTTTCCAGGCGGCGGTTATTGGCAAACATGGGAAAAATATTTATTATTCCATTTCGGCAGGTGAACCAGTTGTTCGGGAAAACAGCGTCAGGCTTTATAAGAACAGCGTTATCATCTAAAATTATAACCTCAATATTATTTTCTCTTAATAACAAAACCATTGCGTCAAATTCCTGTAAGGCAGATTGCTGTAAAAATTTATTTTGCTTATGGGCTGCATCCTGAAAAAAATTATTGACCGCTGTTTCTTCATTGAAGCCAAAAGCTGCCGGCCTTACCATTAATATGGTAGATGTAGATTGCATTTTATTAAAAATACGGGAATGTTTAATTTACGAGCGCATCAATTTTTTTAGCCAGTTTAAGGTCTTTTTCTGTTACCACATCGCCCGCATCATGTGTGTTGAGCCACACTTCTACAGTATTATACACATTTGTCCACTTGGGATGGTGGTTCATCTTTTCTGCCGCCAGCGCTACCCTGGTCATAAATCCAAAAGCTTCAGAAAAATCTTCGAACTCAAATTTCTTATGTAATTTATTATCAGTTTCTTTCCACATGATGCAGTTTTTTTTAAAATTATAAAATGAGGTGTTGTTTGTTTTTAATTTTTTCGTTTGTCATTTCATTTACCAATTGCACGAAGGGCAATAATTTTACCGACTGCTGCAAGAGCTTCAGTTCTTCATTTGCTAATTTCTCACCTTTTGCCAACCACAAAAAATCGAGGTGCTTAAATTCCGGCAACAAAAATTCGCCATCATCCTGGTTATTATATAAATAGTGTACCATGCAACAACCAGGAACAATATATTCATAAATAGAAAAAAAATAACTGCGTTCTTTTTTTTGTAATTGTATCTCCAGGCTGTTATTAATACGAAAATTATACCCAAGACTTTGATTAATATGCCAGCTGAAAACATAATCTTTTACTGGCGCAACTATACCTAAAAGCCTGGCGTTGTCAAAAAATTCTTCAATAAGGGTTTGGTTATCAATTTTTAATTTCATTATTTATTTATTTCCAAAATTATGTTTACCACCTAAAAGAAAGTAGTATGATCAATAAAGATAAACCTGTAGACTCATGGTACTGGGGGTAAATAGTAAAGTTAAAACAACCGATGTTGGCTTACAATATTTTATATCGCATTATATAAATTTGTTTCTTCAATTCGTAAACTCCATACAGGGCTTACAATTACTTTTGCACCTATTTATACCGGTTTTTTTTAAGATCTTGAGCAAAAAAATAAACATAGCGCTGGTAGGCAATCCCAATAGTGGTAAGTCTTCTCTCTTTAATGTACTTACAGGGCTTAACCAGAAAGTGGGCAACTTCCCCGGGGTAACGGTAGATAAAAAAACGGGTATCTCAATCATTTCTGAAAATTGCAAAGCGGTCATTATAGATTTGCCGGGATCATACAGCCTGTATCCCAAGCGGGCAGATGAATGGGTTTCTTATAAAGTGCTTTTGCAACAGGATGAGACAGTAAAGCCGGATATGGTAATACTGGTAGCAGATGCGAGCAGTCTTAAAAGAAACCTGCTCTTCTGCTCGCAGATAATAGATTTAAAAATTCCTTTAGTTATTGCCTTTACCATGATGGACCTGGCAAATCAAAAAGGTACACAGGTAGATATTCCCGGGTTAGAAAGAGAACTCGGCGTGCCAATCGTAGCGATAAATCCACGAAAACAAAAAGGTATTGCAGCACTAAAAAAAGCGATAGAACTCACAGCAGAAAATTTACAGCAATTACCTGCCCGGGATTTCCTGGAGACTCCATTGTTTGCCCTGGAGGCAGTAAATGAGGTGAAATTATTATTTCCTCAAATAAGCAATTACACGGCTATTCATTATTTAATTAACCATGAACATTTTTCTCTTAAAGATGGGGTGCAGCAGGCAGTAGAACAGATAGAAAATAAACATAAATTTAATCCTACCAAAACGCAGGCAGAAGAAATAGTAAATCGGTACGGCCGTATTAAACATATTATGCAGCAAACCGTAGTGGAAGCTGATCCGCTTCAAAAGACATTATTCACTGAAAAAGTAGATAATGTTTTACTACACCGCACCTGGGGATATGTCATTCTTATTTTCGTGTTATTTATTCTCTTTCAAAGTATATTTTTTGTGGCTCAATTTCCAATGGACGCTATAGAATGGAGTTTCGGGCAGTTGGCGGGATGGCTTACCCGGGAAATGCCAGGCGGATGGTTCAGCGATTTATTTATTAATGGCATTGTGGCGGGGTTAAGTGGCATTATGCTCTTTGTACCACAGATTATGATTTTATTTGGCCTCATTACTTTATTGGAAGATACGGGCTATATGGCCCGGATCAGTTTTTTAACGGATAAGCTTATGCGTAAAGTTGGCCTAAACGGCAAAAGCGTTATGCCCATGATAAGTGGGTTTGCATGTGCCGTACCAGCCATTATGAGCGCCCGTAATATAGAAAATAAAAAAGAACGCCTGCTTACTATAATGATAACCCCGCTCATGAGTTGCAGTGCCCGCTTACCTGTTTATACTATCCTTATTGCCCTCGTAATTCCGGCTAAGTTATACTTTGGTTTTTTAAGTCTTCAAGGTCTGGTAATGATGGCACTTTACCTATTAGGCACTTTGTTAGCGTTAATTGTGGCGTGGGTAATGAAGTGGTTTATTAAAAGTGCAGAACGTAGTTTTTTTATTCTGGAACTTCCGGTTTACCGGGGTCCCCGCTGGAAAAACATAGTGGTAACAATGGTTGAAAAAGCAAAAATATTTGTGTTTGATGCGGGCAAGGTAATTATGGTAATCAGTTTATTGCTTTGGGGCTTAAGTAGCTACGGTCCTAAAAAAAAGATGGAAGGGGTGACGGCAAAATATAATGCAATGTTGAAGGCAGAACCGACCCAAGCCAAAGAAATAGAAAAACAAAGAAGAACGGCTTTGCTCCAGAATTCTTATGCTGGCACTTTAGGAAAAGCTATAGAGCCTGTTATAAGACCATTGGGATACGACTGGAAAATTGGTATTGCCCTGATTACTTCTTTTGCGGCCCGGGAAGTATTTGTGGGTACCATGGCCACCCTTTACAGCGTTGGGGATAATGATGATAGTAACAGTAGTACCCTCAGGCAAAAAATGCGGGTAGCAGTCCGGGAAGATGGCAGTAAAGTTTATACGCTTGCCACCGGCTTATCCCTGCTTATTTTTTATGTAATTGCCATGCAATGTATGAGCACATTAGCTATTGTAAAACGAGAAACCCGTAGCTGGAAATGGCCGATAATTCAATTCAGCTATATGACCGTTTTGGCTTACCTGATGAGTTGGTTTGTTTATGAATTATTTAATTAAAAAAGGCCGCCTTTTTCAAAGCGGTCTTATGCTAAATCTTTGACTTCCCTAAGTTTTCCTAAACTACCAATCTACCGCATAACTAATATTATTTTTTACCTGCGGATAAATTTTTCTGTACAGCTCGCCAAGTATATCTTCTTTTCTAGGCGTGTTATAATTGTTGTTGTTATTAATAATGCTCCAGTCATTAGCATTTAGCGCACGGCTATCACCGCTATAATTACCAGCCTCCTGTTGCCAGCGATAATCTTCCCTGAAATTTCTAAAACTGATATTTCTTCCCGTGGCAATGTCATTGATGCTTACTTCCATATTTGCCCTTGCTGTAAAACTCATCCGGGTAATGTTTATTGTGGCATAAACAGTTTGATAAATGGGATGACCGGAAGTATCGCTACCTGCCTGAATGCGGGCACTGGCGTTTCTCCTGTAGGTATAATTTACCGGGTAGGGTATATCCATATCCCTTAACCTCAAATCAACCACCCAATCCGGATGTATATTTTCCCGACGGGCCTCCCAGTCTGTATAAAAACGGGCTGCATAACGGTTAGCGGAGCCCGTATTCTGCAGGTCCCGGATCAATGTCTGCTGAAAATATTCGTTACTATAATTATACCCTGTATTTCCCCAGCCACTGTTAAAGAAAAACGAGTTGTCTTCTACAGGGTTGATAATTACATTTACCACTGCGTTTTCAAAGGCCTGGTCCATTTTTACTTTTGCATCTTTGAAACCAGGAATATATTTATCAGATTTTTTAAAATAGGTATAGGCTTTTTTTGCATTATCCCTACCGCCGTTATCCAGGAAAGTTTGAGCTAATTGGTAATACTGATCAGCCCCTTCCTGTTTCGCCTCCAAAATGTTAGTGCTGAAATTTTGGGCATTAACTAATTTAAAAGCAGGCGTAGAATTTATTACGGCTGTATAGGCATTCTGTAAACCTTCATATTCGTTAATTATTTTATCCCACCGGGTTAAGTCTTTACCGGTCCTGTACGATTTTATTTTTGCCAGGTGGTTCTGCTGAATGTCAGCATACAAGATAGGAATAGCTTTTAAAGCATTTTCATCCGAAGCATTTTTATTTAATCTTTTTACAGCATCCTGCAGGGCTTTATCCTGATCACTCCTTTCTAAATAATTTTTGGTGCTTCCACAGGAAGCTAAAATAGCTACCAGGAAAACTAAGGGTATAATTCTTTTCATTTATGAAGT
Organism: Ferruginibacter sp.; assembly: GCA_039920545.1. Lineage (GTDB taxonomy): Bacteria > Bacteroidota > Bacteroidia > Chitinophagales > Chitinophagaceae > Ferruginibacter. The sequence goes on from JBDSDN010000023.1 coordinate 16,401, forward strand.
CTTTAGATTAAAATACGTTCAAAATAAATACCATGTTACATTTCAGAACGGTGAAGTATGGTTCTTACATATAATTTAACAGCACTCATCCTTGAGATAAAAACAGAAATTTATGTCCATTGAACATTTACATTTACCGTTCATCCCAAATTATTATTCTTTAATAAAACTGTATTTTCTCATAAAGCCAATGTGGGCAAGGGTTTCACCAAAAAGTCAGGATATTTGACTACCAGCTACCTTAAAATAAATGGTATTATGTGTTGCATAGTACTAAAATTCTATTATCTTTGTTCTATCAAGCGACGGAAAAGGTAAAAAAGCAGGAAACTCCGGAACCTCTGTTTTACTAAAAGCTTCCTCCATTTGATAAAGTATAGCCATGAAACTTTTGTATTTTTTGATGTTTAATGATCAACGCCATGAAAAATAAAACATCTAAAAAAAGGAAGTTCCATCAGACTTAAAAAGTACAAATTTTCTGATGATTTTAAAAAAGTAAAACCATGAACATTGACAACACAGCGAGCCAGATGCGGAAAGGAGTTTTGGAGTTTTGCATTTTATCGGTAATTAAGACCGGGGAAGCTTATCCCTCTGATATTATTGATAAGATGAAAGCAGCCAATCTTAATATTTTTGAAGGCACCCTTTACCCGCTCCTTACCAGGCTTAAAAATGCAGAACTCCTTACTTACCGTTGGGTAGAAAGTAACAGTGGGCCTCCCAGGAAATATTTTTCTTTAACTGAAAAAGGAG
>JBDSDN010000024.1:0-14436 GCA_039920545.1 Ferruginibacter sp.
TGAATGCGCTGCAAACAGTGGGCTACCGGGAGCTTTTTGAGTATTTTTCTAACGGGTCGCCATCCGTTTCTTTGGAAAAGACAACTCAATTAATAAAGCAAAATACCAGGCATTATGCCAAGCGCCAAATCACCTGGTTTAAAAAAGAAGAGGAAATGCAATTTTGTGAACCAAACATAAGAACTGTTTTAGATATTGTTTCACGCCAGGACGCAAGGACAACACATTAGTTGCCAGAAAAGGTCTGATAAAGAATACATAAGAACGCAAGGAAAAAGATTATAAAGAAATCCGTTTTAATCTGCCTTATCCCTGTCATCAGTGTATACATTAGGGGCTCCTAAAATTTCCAGCCAACGGTTGCAGCAATATTGCCCTGCTGTTGTTTAATTGAGGCAAAACTAAAGTCCCTATCCTGTAAGCGATATGGAAAATTAATATCCTTTGTTATGTTATGAATATAAGTTAGGTCAATAAAAAATCCCTGGTTGCGATACCCGAGACCTCCACTCAAAAGCATGTGACTGGCTTTTAAAGTTGCATCCTGGTATGGGCTGCTGTAATAAGCGAAGCCCAACCTTCCCATGATGGTATTGAACTTAAGTTCTCCGCCAACCCTGAAATTCAATGCGCCTTTATACTCATCTTTTACAGCCTCGTTCAGGTCTTTGTAATATGCTTTTTCACCTAAGGTTACTTCAGGATTATCACTCCGGAACTTGCTTCCATTATGATTCAGATATTCGATATCTGCCGTTATAAATGCCCTTTGTTTTTTTACGTTTTCTATTTCCCTGAACACATAAGAAGCGCTCAGGATGGCCTTCCAGGTTGAAGATTGTGTGTATTTACTATTGCCCGGTTGATTATTTGTAAAATCTGTTGACGTTGCTGAAAAACCTTTTACCGGGTTTTCTAATTGGGTATTTAGTGTAGTGGTTCTTTTATCTGTGAGCCACATAAAGGAAGGAGTGTGCACAGCCAGCCCAAGACGAAAATATTCCTGGGGCCTGTAAATGGCGCCGAGTTTTATATTTATTCCAACCCCCTGCGTCGTAAAATTGTCGTTGTATTCATAAGCGTTAAAAAAATTATTGGTGTTTGTAGAGGTATCAGATTCTTTGAACGTAGTATTACTTTTATAATTTATAAGAGGTATGCCAACTGACCCACCAAAGAGCCACTTTTCTTTAAGATTTACAGCGCCGCCTAAGGCAACTTCGTACACTCCGCCGCTGGTTGTTTTAAACATTTCCTGCTGTAAAGCCTGGCCTGCATCTAAAATATATTCCGGAGCGGCTTTTACTTTTAGTACGTTTCCTATGGTTACCGTGTCTATTAAAAAACTATACAAAGCAGGTGCTGAGGTATAAGGTAAAGGAGAATTGACATCTAATACTTGATCAATACTATAACCACTTTTTGCAAATTCTTCAGCAAATTGCTCACTGAATGAAGTAAGGTGATTGAGTGCTTTGTAATGTATTACATTATTAAAATTAGCTGCCTGTGTTACCGCAATACTAAAGGCATAACTTCTGTTGGTTTTGAATGCGGCAGGGGCTCCCATTACAAAGCCGGAAGGCCCAAAGCCAAATGCATTTTTATTTTCAACAGTCCTGTTATTAAAATAATCAGCTTTTACTTTGTTTAAAAAAAATCCAGGGGATATGACAGCATCGCCGGTTTTATAAAACCCAAGCCCGGCAGGGTTTACAAAAGTTGCAGTAATATCGCCACCCAGGGAACCCATTGCGCCACCAATTGCCAAAACCCGGGCGGTTCCATTTTGTGGATACCAGCTATACCGAAGGGCATCTTCTGGCAGCTGTGCAAAAACATTGGTACCGGAGATGATACAGAGGAGTACTAAGTATTTTTTCATACAAAAATATTGTTGCTGCCAGTATTTAAATGGCACACATATAAGTAAAATAAGGTAATAAATAAAACGCTAATTCCCACGGGAAGGCCTGGAAACACTACCTGAACTTTTACTGCCCTGGTTATTGGAATTGTTGCTGTTGGTATTGTTATTAGAGGGAGTATATGTCCGGTTATTATTATCTGGTGAACGGTTATTATTGTATGAATTATTTTGGGCGGAGGTTAATACTCTTCTTATAAATGATCCGGTGCTACCATTGCTGTTCGTATAAGCCTTCCTCGAATTTACCTGGTAAGTCCCACTCGTTTTTTGGTTGGTTATTAAAGTATTACTGTTGCTATAGGTTCTTAGGTTTGCTGTTCTTGGCGTCGTATTTATCGGGTTCCTTATTGCAACCCCTTTTGTATATACCGGGCATGGGTAATAATAAGGGTTATAATAATACCCATAATCGTAACCGTAACGGTAAGGGCTGTAACTGTAATCGTAATTATAATCGGTATCAATGCTGCGCCAGCGTCGGTCATAAGTTGACATGCGTATCTCTCTATCCTCGGAGCTAACGTTTTTTACTTCATCTTGCTGGCGGTTATGATTTTCTTCCAGCGCTCTTTTAGGAGAATAATAAACATCATCAGGTGTTTGACCACTCTTATAAGTGGTACTGCAGCTGGCAAGAACTGCGGCAGAAACGGCTAGAAGTAAAAATTTAAATTTCATGGCATAACATTTAAAGATGAGAGGATAAAGTTAATACATTTCAACAGCTAAAAGTAACGCACTACAAAGTTGCAAAAACTATTTGCCATAAGACGTATAACATAAAAAAGTTGATGTTAAAAATGTCTTAAATAGGAACTGCCAAATCGGATATGTGTAGTAATATCATTTTCCTAATTTAACGGGAACTTTACCCCATAATGATGCTCAACACTTTGAAGTAATTCTTAAAAGGAGAAAAATTTTATTTTATAGTTTTTACATCTGCCCATTGTCCACCGCAGCAAATACATTCCCTGGGGTCATCATATACTTTATAGGTAACGCAAACAACCAGGTTATTAACTTTAAAGGCTTCGGGAATGTTTCCTGCTGGGTAAGAAGATGTTGATGTTTTTATAAACCATCGCATGCAACCCTCTTTTTCCTGTATTATCGTAGCACGTGTGCAAGCAGGGTTATCTTTTTTACAAGACGAAAAAATAACGAGGACAAAGAATAAGGAGGTAAGTGCTTTTTTCATGATTATTAGTTTTAATTATGAGAAAAATCCTATATAAAAGGCAATTCGATTGGAGGAATGGCTGCATACAAATTTGCAAAGTCCAGACAGGGTGGGCCACCGGGCATTTGCTGATCGTAATAATAACAAAGCGACGCTATAATTAAAACCTTGCACCGACATGTCGCTTATTTAAATTTCTTTTTGACTACCAGGCGTAATCAAACTTTTTAAAAGTCTTATTACTTCTTACTTTTGTGCACTTTCAAAACAGGATAATAATTACGAATTGAAAGCGATGCTAAGCGGTATTTGGTACAAGTGAGTGACACAACGATGATGACCAAAGCAAAAATGCCGGGACAAAAAATATAATTAAAAATGAGTAAAGAACTTACGACAAGAAGAGAGGATTATTCGCAATGGTATAATGACCTGGTAATAAAAAGTGGACTCGCCGATTACAGTGCTGTGCGGGGATGCATGGTTATAAAACCTTATGGCTATGCGCTATGGGAAAATATGCAGGCACAATTAGATAAAATGTTTAAAGAAACGGGCCATGTAAATGCATACTTTCCTTTATTTGTGCCAAAAAGTTTATTTGAAGCAGAGGAAAAAAATGCTGAAGGTTTTGCCAAAGAATGTGCTGTTGTTACGCATTACCGGCTTAAGAGTGATCCCGAAAACAAGGGGAAATTAATTGTAGATCCTGAAGCGAAACTAGAAGAGGAATTAATTATTCGCCCGACGAGTGAGGCCATTATCTGGCACACTTATAAAGGCTGGATACAAAGCTACCGGGATCTTCCTTTGCTCATAAATCAATGGGCAAATGTGGTACGGTGGGAAATGCGTACCCGTTTATTTTTACGCACGGCTGAATTTCTCTGGCAAGAAGGCCATACTGCACATGCTACCAAACAGGAAGCTGTTGATGAAACGCTTACCATATTGGATGTGTATGCAACTTTTGTAGAAGAATGGATGGCAGTACCTGTAGTTAAAGGGTTGAAAACTCCCAATGAAAGGTTTGCGGGGGCAGAAGAAACATACTGTATAGAAGCCCTGATGCAGGATGGTAAAGCCCTACAGGCCGGAACTAGTCATTTTCTAGGACAGAATTTTGCTAAAGCCTTCGATGTAAAATTCAGCGATAAAGAAAATAAACTGGATTATGTCTGGGCCTCCAGTTGGGGGGTAAGTACACGGTTAATAGGTGCCTTAATTATGGCGCACAGCGATGACCAGGGGTTGATATTACCGCCAAAAATTGCGCCTGTACAGGTAGTAATTATCCCGATTTATAAAGGCGAGGAAAGCAAACTGGTAATTGACACAAAAGCAAAAGAAATTATAGAAAATCTGAAAGTATTGGGCATCCGGGTAAAATATGATAATAGTGATAATGCCCGGCCCGGGTGGAAATTTGCAGAATATGAATTGAAGGGCGTGCCGATACGCCTGGCAATGGGCCTGCGGGATATGGAAAATAATGTCGTAGAACTGGCAAGAAGGGATATTAAAGAAAAAAAATCGGTTTCCCTGGACGACCTGGCAGATTATATAAAAAACCTGCTGGATGAAATTCAGCAAAACATATATAACCGTGCACTTTCATCTCGTACAGAGAAAACAACAAAAGCCGATACCTGGGCCGAATTTTTAAAATTACTTGATGAAAAACCCGGGTTCATATCAGCGCATTGGGATGGCACCGCAGAAACAGAAGAAAAAATAAAACAGGAAAGCAAAGCTACTATCCGTTGTATTCCCATAAATAATCTCATGGAACAGGGGAGCTGTATATTCACCGGAAACCCAAGCACACAAAGAGTTTTATTTGCCAGGGCATATTAGATTTATGATTTTTGATTTATGATTTTGGAAAGTTCCTATTTCTAATTTACAACTTTTAAATCCTGTTACTTTTGGTGTACTAATACAAATAATATCTTTTATCACAAATCATACATCACAAATCATACATCACAAATCATACATCACAAATCATACATCACAAATCATACATCACAAATCATAGATCACAAATCATACATCACAAATCATACATCACGAATCATACATCACAAATCATACATCACGAATCATACATCGCAAATCATACATCACAAATCATACATCACAAATCATACATCGCAAATCATACATCATAAATCATACATCACAAATCATACATCATAAATCATACATCACAAATCATATAATATGGAGCAAAATGAAAATTTACTGAGCAACGATTTGCAGATAGACAGCATTGCCTTTGCTCATTTGAAAGAAACAGCCATGTGGGCCAAATTCCTAGGGATCGTGGGTTTCGTAATTTCTGGCCTGCTGGTGATCGTAGCAATATTTGCCGGTACTTTTTTATCAAAGATGATGCAGGCAAGCCCTTATAATTCAGCCGCCGGTGCTTCTATGGGCGCTGGTTTTCTAACCATAATTTATTTAATAATTGCAGCTATCGCTTTTTTTATGTCGCTGCTGGTGTTCAGGTTTGGGACCCGAACAAAAAGCGCTTTAATCACCTCAGATCAAAATAGTTTAAATGCGGGTTTTGGCAGTCTGAGAATGATGTTTCGTGTATACGGCATCGTTATGATTGTATACCTGGGTGTTATTCTTGTTGCAATGATAGGAGGGCTGGCCGCTGTAGCTTTTATGCGGTAAAACTGCGGTTCTTTTTTGGCATGACATTTTTAGAAGTAAATGTCATGCTGTAAGTTATTCCATGGTGGCAAGATAATTATAGTCTTCAAGCAATTTTTCCAGGAAATCAGCGGCGGATAACCTGGATTGTATCTGGAGCACTTCTTTAATCTTATACTCAACCCGGGTGCTTACCTCATGATTGTTCCTTTTTCTGTCCTGGGTTAGTACAGACTTAATCGTGTTGATATCGTTATCGGATAAACGCATTACTTCGGGGAAAGTTACTTTGTAATTACTTTGGTCTATCTCCATAAAAACAGTATCGTTTACCCCAAGGTTAGTTTTAGTATCTACCAGTACCGTTCCAGCAGCTATATCGCCCAGGCGCTGCCCCTTTTTAGAAGCTGAGATTATAATTATTACGCCAATACCCAGGAGCCCTGTAATAAAAATATAGAGTACAAGTGAAGTTGCTGAAAAAAAAATGTAACCAAATAAAAAGGGCCATTCAAAAAATTTAGTTATCCATCTTAAAATATATTGGCTCATGGTAGGTTCCCCACCCTCCAGGCTTATAACCCTCACCGACATCAGTTTTTTACCGGCTGTTTGTCCATTCATTAACATTTCTGTAAGTAAGGAATATAGCAACATGGGTAAAGAAATGAGTAAAATATCCAGGCCCGTATTATCATTTAAGGAAAGCCCAAAGCCATTATATAAAAGGTATTTTATACTAAAAAGATAGCCTATTAGTATAAAGAAATCTATAATATAGGCCAAAAGCCTTTTATGAAACGGCGCTATTTCAAAGTCGAGCCCAATATTAAAAACAGTATTTATTTGTATGGTGGCCAATGATACTGCAATTTAATACCTGTATGGTAAGTACCACTAAAAAGGATATTTTTTTATTAATTAAAAAATCATCAAATTGTAACTGATGTGGCTGTTATATAAAGGTGTTGAATTCTAATGCCAGCCGCACAGTATATTCTGCAGTATGAGAGAAGCAATGTTTATTAAAAAGAATTTGAAAAAATGGCATGCTTACCAGCACGAATTTACCGGTGATCCTGATGAAACTGCTGAACGTTTTACCACCCTGATTGATGACTTATCCTATGCCAAAACATTTTATCCAAAAAGTAAAGTTACCAGGTGGATAAATGGATTGGCCGCATCAATATACCAGGATATTTATCAGAATAAAAAAGAAAAATACAGCCGGATCTTCACCTTTTGGAAATATGAACTTCCTTTAATTTTTAGAAAGCACCACCGGGTTTTTTTATTTACTGCGCTTATTTTTATTTTATTTGTAAGTGTCGGCGTTTTTTCTTCTATACACAATCCTGATTTTATCAGGGGGGTTATGGGAGATAGTTACGTCGCTATGACCGAGGATAATATTGCTAAAGGTGATCCCTTTGGTGTATACAAAGGGGAGAACCCTTTCAGTATGTTTATACGCATTGGTTTTAATAATATAAAAGTGGCCTTTTTTACATTTATCGGAGGGTTTACTTTAGGTTTTGTAACCCTTCGCCTTTTATGGACAAATGGAATTATGCTGGGCTCTTTTCAATACTTTTTTTTTGCAAACGGGCTGGGCTTAAAATCGATATTAGTTATCTGGATACATGGTACTATTGAAATTTCCTCTATCATAATTGCAGGGAGCGCCGGTTTCATTTTGGCAAATGGTATTTTATTTCCGGGCACATTTACCCGGTTAGAATCTTTTAAAAAAGGAATTAAGGATGCAGCCAAAGTATTAATAAGTTTAATTCCATTTTTTATTATCGCAGCTTTTTTAGAAAGTTATATTACCCATTTAATGAGTGAAACCTATACCCGTTCTGCTACTGGCGGGTTGCCTGTTTGGGTAAGTATTTTAATTTTAATTGCTTCCCTGTTTTTAATAGTTTGGTATTTTATTATCTGGCCGGTAAAATTAAAGCGTCGGGGGATTTACATTAAAAAAACGGGAATTGGAAAACAGTTCGCCACAGAAAATGTATAAGCACCTCATTTTATATTTTATTTTCATTTTTTGTTCATGTAAAATCCATGCACAGGGAAAACAATTACAGGTGCCCGACTCGACATCACAAAATATTGATGAAAGAAAACCGGTAGATGCCCTGGACTTAAATTTAATTACAGCAGATACGCTACTTGACGTAAGGGAAATAGACATTTTACCAGATACAATTAATTCCTGGAAAAATAACAATGCCTTTAGGTATGAAAAAAATTTAGACAGCTTATTAAAAGCTTTGCAGCGCAAATCTGCAAAAGATAATAGCAAAGAAAATGCTGCCCAGGCTGTTTCATTTTTAGGAAGGTTATTGAATGGCCCATTTTTACAGATTTTACTTTGGCTGCTTGCTGCCTGCTTCTTAGGTTTTATTTTATATAGCCTTTTTTTAACCAAGGGTGTTTTTAATAAAAGGAAAACGAAAACGGCTGGAACCTTTGATACAATTACAGAGGGGCAGTTTTTAAACCAGGACTTTGCAACACTTGTTCATCAGGCCTATAAACTGCAGGATTTTCGCCTGGCAACCAGGTATCTCTTTTTACAAACTTTACAAAAACTTCACGGGCAATCGCTCATTGAATTTACCCCGGAGAAAACAAACAATAAATATATGTTTGAATTACCAGCAAACATCCGAAACGATTTTGCCACGCTGGTATTGAATTATGAATATGTATGGTATGGTAATATTCCTTTGCGCCAGGAATTGTTTGAGAAAATAGAAAATGAGTTTTCAGCTTTTTTAAAAAGAGTATAAAAAATTGCAAAGATTTCTACAATATATAATTTTAGGTTTTTCTGTTTTGGTATTCCTTGGGTGCAGTAATAAAAACAAGCTTCCTGATTTACATGAAACCTTTAGCTACAAGGATACCCGGCCATTCGGGGCTTACATAGCATATAGCCTCCTGGCAAATAGTTTCCCCGATAATTGGCTGGCTTTAAAAAATGATCCTTTTGCCACAAATTCAAAATGGATGTCCGGAGATTCTACTTCACTTTATTTATCCTTAAGTAACAATTTTTATGTAGAGAATGAGGATGCAGATTCATTAATGAACTTTGTATTTAAAGGCAACACTGTTTTCATTGCAGCTGCAGAAATAGATTCGGTTTTGCTTTCAAAACTTTACTGTAAACAGGAAAACCTTAACTGGATTAATTATATGATGCCCTTCGGTTACACAAACACTCATCTCAGCCTTATAAAAGCAGTCACTACCTCACCGGATACTTTACACCAGTATTATTACTCTCCTTTTGCAAATTATTTTTCGCAGATTAATTCCAGGTATGCCCGAATAATGGGCTACAATCAAAACCGGCAGCCAAACTGTATCGTTTTTTATTGGGGACGGGGCAGATTATTTCTTCATTGCGACCCCCGGGCTTTTAGTAACTATTTTTTACTCAAAGGAAATAACTATCAATATTTTACTCAACTGTTGCAGGTTATGCCTGCAAAACCAGAGCATGTTTATTGGGATGATTATTATAATAAGAAAAATTACAAAGGTCAGGCGGGTTCTTTTTCTACCCTCAATACTATTTTTAAATACCCACCACTAAAATGGGCTTTCTTCATTTCAATATTGCTTTTATCTGCATATATCTTTTTCAATGGCAAGCGCCGCCAGCGGGTTGTTCCCATAATAGCTCCATTGCAAAATTCTTCCATAGCTTTTGCGGAAGCTATTGCCGGATTATATCTCAAGAAAAAAAATAATAAAGCCGTGGCAGATAAAATGGTTACTTATTTTAATGAATATATTCGCAATCATTATTTTCTTAATACCAATATAATAAATCATGATTTTTTGGTGGCACTGAGCAGGAAATCCGGTGCACCTTTACCTAAAACAGAAACCTTATACCGAACTATTAAGCAGGTAGCAGAAAATGAAGTAGTAGACGACTTTATGCTTTTAAACTTAAACCAGCAAATTCAGGAATTTAATAAAAATAAAAACTAATGGAAGAAGCTATTTTTAAGGAAAGTGCCCCGGTTATGGAATTGAACAATAAACTCAATGAGATACGTACCGAAATCGCAAAAGTAATTGTTGGGCAGCCCGAGGTAGTGAGCTTATTAATGATTGGATTGTTGTGCGACGGTCATTTGCTCCTGGAAGGGGTGCCAGGCGTTGCTAAAACGCTGGCAGCAAAGTTACTGGCTAAAATAATTGATGTAAATTTCTCACGCCTTCAGTTTACACCAGATCTTATGCCGGGAGATGTTATAGGCACTTCTGTTTTTAATCCTAAAGAGGGAGCTTTTTATTTTAAGCCGGGCCCTATCTTCAGCAATATTGTATTAATTGATGAAATAAACCGGTCTCCTGCAAAAACACAATCGGCATTGTTTGAAGTGATGGAAGAACGGCAGGTAACCGTTGATGGTTTCACCCATTCAATGCAATACCCCTTTATTGTATTAGCAACCCAAAACCCAATAGAGCAGGAGGGTACTTACCGCCTGCCCGAAGCCCAGCTGGACAGGTTTTTATTTAAGATTGAAATTGGGTATCCCACGCTGGAAGAAGAAGTTTTAATCCTTACTAACCAGCAGGGTAAAACGCAGAGCCAGTTATTGGCCGATATAAGTAAAATTTTATCCCCGGAAGAATTGAGACACTACCGGGGAATAGTGCAGCAGGTTAAGATAGAACCAAACCTGGTACAATATATTGCTACAATCGTAAATGAAACAAGAAATCATCCTTCGCTATACCTTGGTGCTTCTCCCAGGGCTTCTTTAGCTTTACTTAAAACCTGCAAAGCTGCGGCAGCATTAAAAGGCCGGGATTTTGTAATACCCGAAGATATTATCGAAATGGCGGCACCAGTATTGCGCCATCGTATTATGCTTACGCCGGAAAAGGAAATGGAAGGCATAAGTCCGGATGATCTTATAGACAGTATATTAAAAGTGCTGGTAGTGCCGAGGTGATTAAGGATTTATGATTTGTGATTCAAGATTTAAGATTTTTGACTTTTGACTTTTGACTTTTGACTTTTGACTTTTGACTTTTGACTTTTGAAAAAATAGTCATGTAAATTATACTAAATAAATACTTGGCTTTTGATTTTATTTACAAAATATTTTGGCGATTTATTTGTTACGCTGCGGTTTTATATTGTTGCGGCGGCATGTATTTTTATTTTTGTTTTATCCTTTTTTATACCTGCTATATTTCCTTTTGCAAAAATAATTTTTGCCTCATTCGGTATCCTGGTATTCATTGATTATTTTTTTCTTTTTGTCGCAGGCAAAAAACCGGAAGCAAAAAGGCTGGTCAGTGCCCGGTTAAGTAATGGTGAAAAAAATACCGTTCAACTGAATATAAAGAATACCAGCCCATTTAGTATTGGTATGCGCATTATTGATGAACTGCCTTTCCAGTTCCAGGAAAGAGGGTTTGCCATAAAAAAAGTTTTTTTAGGCCTGCAACATTTAAACCTGCGCTATATAGTAAAACCGGCAGAACGGGGAACTTATTATTTCGGAAATATAATTTTGTACGTGCACAGCCAGGTCGGGCTTGTTGTAAAGCGGCACATAATAGCTGCTGCAGAGAGCGTAAGCGTTTACCCATCTTTTACTTCGTTGCGTAATCACCAGTTATTATCCCAGGCCATAATTGACACTCCCGGCAGGCAGCGAATGCGCAAAATCGGGCAAAGCATGGAGTTTGAACAGATAAAAGATTATGTAAACGGAGATGATATCCGCACCATCAATTGGAAAGCCACTGCCCGTAAAGGTGCAATGATGGTGAATAATTATGTTGATGAAAAATCGCAACAGGTTTATTGTATTATTGATAAAGGGCGCTTAATGAAAATGCCTTTTGAAGGACTCAGCCTTCTTGATTATGCCATCAATAGTGCCCTGGCGCTTAGCAATGTCTGTTTGCATAACCAGGATAAAATTGGTCTCCTGAGTTTCTCTAATAAGATGGGTGCTATAATTGCTGCCGGCAGGCAACCCGTACAACTTGAAAATATTTTACAGGTATTATACAAAGAAAAAACGGCTTACCTGGAAAGTGATTTTGAAATGCTGTATATGCAGGTGCGGCATAAGATTAAACAACGAAGCCTGCTCATCCTGTTCACTAATTTTGAATCAGTCAATGGGCTCAAACGCCAGGTAAGTTACCTACGCTCTATTGCCCGTTATCACTTATTGTTGGTAATATTTTTTGAGAACACAGAGCTTACTAAATTGTCCGTTGCCGAAGCCAATAGTATTGATGATGTGTACGTAAAAACAATTGCCGAAAAATTTATCCATGAAAAAAAACTTGTCGTGAAAGAGCTTAATAAATATGGCATCTCTTCCATTCTTACTTCGCCGCAAAACCTCACCATCAATACCATTAATAAATACCTGCAATTAAAATCACAGCAGGCGGTTTAAATTATTTTAATTTTTTCGGTTACACTATCTATTGTTTAATATTTTTCAGGAACAGATCTTTACACAGAGAGCTTCTTCTTCTTAACAGCAAATCTTTAAACCAGGCGCACTTAGCCTTGGTAGATTTTGGGATTACTCCAGCAATTTTGAGGATTGTATATTTGACTTACTTTCGCAATAAAAAGATTGGCAAAAAAAGAAACTTACCGTGGAAAATACCTAACCAAAGCAGGCGCAGCTGAATCAACTGAACGGGAAATATTAACTCCGATACCAATAGAAATCAAAGAATTATTCGAAGCAGGAAAAGTGATTTTGATAGATAAGGCCCTGCATTGGACATCATTCGATGTTGTTCGCAAAATCCGAAATCGCATTGGGATTAAAAAAGTAGGCCATGCAGGTACTTTAGATCCTCTGGCTACAGGCCTGCTGATTATTTGCACCGGTAAATTTACCAAAAAAATAAATGACTACATGGCGCAGGAGAAAGAATACACCGGAACCATTACCCTCGGCGCTGTAACTCCCACCTACGATCTGGAAAGTACTCCACAGGATGTTAAAGATGCCGCACATTTAACTGCAGTTGAAATACATTCAGCTACCAAACATTTTACAGGTGAAATTCAACAGGTACCCCCGGTATATTCTGCCATTAAAAAAGACGGGGTAGCCCTGTATGAGCTGGCCCGGCGTGGTATAGAAGTAGAACTTACACCACGCAGGATAACGATTTCTGCATTTGAAATTACTTCTATCCAACTACCAGTGGTACACTTTAAAGTTGTGTGCTCTACCGGAACGTATATACGCAGTTTAGCAAATGATTTTGGCGCCGCCCTGGGTTGTGGAGGGTATTTAAGTGAGCTACGCAGAACGAGGATAGGAGCGCTCCTGGTATCCGATGCACGCTGTGTTGACGAATTTATGATGGGGTTAAAATAATCTTTGCCGCCGGTAATAACGAAGGTTAAATTATTTAATAAAAATTTCTAACTCTAAACCGGTTAATAGCCAAAAATCAATATATGAATGAAATCATAGGCCTGAACTCAAAATATGCTATTGAAGACCAGGACACTCTACTGCCCTTTACCTTAGGCGATGAGATTGGATAGCGTATCTTTAAATTAAGCCGGAAACTTATTAACGAAAGTCTCACCGGAGATATTCGTTTTCATAAAAAAATCGCTCATGAAATATAAAAATCCGTTATTAATTATTTTTCTTTTTGTTTTTGCTTTCAATGGATGGTCACAGCCTTTTATCTTGCCTTTACGGGAAAGAGCTGTTTTACAGGATGAATTATTAGAAGACAGGTTGCAAAATCTGCTGCCGGGGCTTATGCGAAAGGCTGGTATTGATATGTGGATAATTGTGGCCCGGGAATATGATGAAGATCCTGTGGCAAAAACCATGTTACCGGCTACCTGGTTGCATGCCCGCCGGCGAACCATACTTTTATTTACTGATAAAGGAATTAAAGATGGCGTAGAACGGCTGGCAGTTGCACGCTACGATATAGGCACTTTATTTAAAGCTGCATGGGAGCCTGAGAAGGAACCCAATCAATGGAAGCGTTTGGCTGAAATTATTAAGCAAAAGTCTCCAAAAAAAATTGGGATAAATATTTCGTCGGACTTTGCTCATGCTGACGGACTTACTAAGGGTGAATGGGATAGTCTAATGCAGTACATCCCAAATCCATTTAAAAATATCGTGGTAAGTGCAGAAAATCTGTCGGTAAACTGGTTGCAATTGCGTACAGAAAAAGAATTGCTGTTGTATGAAAATATCTGTAACATCGGGCACAACATTATTTCAGATGCCTTCTCGGGCAAGGTTGTACAGCCGGGCGTTACGAGTACTGAGGATGTCGTGTGGTGGTTAAGGGAACGTGTAGCAGAATTAAAATTGCAAACCTGGTTTCATCCGACAGTAGATGTACAGAGAAGTAACCCTGGGGCAGGGGATTCGGAGCGTTCATTTTCTACCCAGCCCGGTAAAGAAATTATACTGCCGGGTGATCTGTTGCATGTAGATTTCGGGATAACCTATCTTGGATTAAATACTGATGTGCAGCAACTGGCATATGTTTTAAAACCCGGGGAAAAAGAAGCGCCAGCCTACCTGGTAAAGGCACTCGCAGTCGCTAACCGTTTACAGGACGTACTCACTGA
>JBDSDN010000025.1:0-3459 GCA_039920545.1 Ferruginibacter sp.
GAAAGTAAAGGCCGGAAAATGCAGCCAGGGTAATAAAAAGAAGAAAAAGTTTTTTAATATCCGTGGGCCGGACAACAAAAACAATTAAAGGAATTACCAGTAAAAACGCAATGCCGGTTTCTTTAGACAAAATAGACAGGAAAAAAAATACCCCTGTAAGTATGAGCCAAAGAAGGTTTTTGCCTGAATAATATTTAAAGGAGGAAAGCATGGCAGCAATACTAAAGAGAAGGCACATTATCTCATCCCGGCTTTTAATGTTACTCACTACTTCGGTATGTATGGGGTGGCCAATAAAAAGGATCGTACATAAAAACGGTAAAAGTAGATTTTGGGCACTAAATAATTTACTTAACAGAAAAAATAAGAAGAGGCCGGTAAGTGCATACAATAGCACATTTATGAAATGACTTACCCCGGCATTTTGTGGAAACATTTGCCATTCTATTGCAAACATTACCAATGAGACCGGGCGATATTGTGTTCCTCTTAGCTTTTCAGAATACCCATACCAATAATCGGTGGTGAATAAAGTCGGAATGCCCTGTAAGCCTTGTTTTACAATCCGGTTTTCACTAATAGATGCACGGTCATCAAGCGTATAATCAAACCCAATAGTTTGGGCATACAATACAAATGCAAATGCGGCAAGTGTTATTGCCATTACAAGCCTGACCTTTTTAAAATTTAAAGGGTCTTGCTTAATTTGTGAAGTGGACAAAGCGATTTCTCCCGGGATACCACCTTCTCTTTTAGCTTTTTTAAGCTGCTGCTTTTTACTCATTCGATTCCTGTTATATAACTGTTTAGTGCCCCTTCATAATTAAACCCAGGTTTTTAACTAAAGGCCAACACCCAAATGATGAGGAAGTTAAAATTTATTTTCTAAAATTGCAATTGCTTGTTCTTAAATTGACCTTTTAGATTAAATAAATAAACCAGGTATTGTACCGGGTTTTAAATTCAGCGTAACAAACTTTCATTTACTGCATCTTAATATAAATAAATTGTTGAGTAACGGAAGTAAACAATGCAGAATAAGGGCAAAAATTAATTATATATATCCGGCAAAAAATCTTCCTGTTTTTTGGTAACCGAGCAGGAGTATTTGAAATATACATCTATTGAAACAGGAAACAACAGCGCAGAATAATTTTACTGAAATATATAATAAACATGCTCAGCAGGTTTTAAGAATGTGCATGGCATATACTGACAATGAAGCGCAGGCAAAAGATTACCTGCAGGAAACTTTTATAAAAGTGTGGCAGCACACACATCAATACCGGGGAGATGCAAAGATCAGCACCTGGATATATCGCATTGCCGTTAATACCTGCCTCTCCAATATCCGCTCAGCAAAAAATAAAATGCCCGAAGAATTAAACCCACATTTTGACACTGCTGACGACAATTGTAGTGGGTTTAAAGAACAGCACATTACGAATTTGTATAAAGCCATTCATCAATTGCCTGAAACAGACCGGTTGATTATTTCTATGGTGCTGGAAGAAATCACTTACGAAGAAATAGCGGCTACCATAAACATTACTGAAGGAAACCTGCGGGTAAAAATTCACCGCATAAAACAGGAACTTACTAAAATATTTTTTAAGTATGAACAACTTTGATGATATAGAAGCCATCTGGAAAGCACCGCAAAGCCTGTCCATACCTGCAGCCGCAGCTATTATACAAAAAGCTGCTGAAGAAAAAAAACAGCTTTCCCGGAGAATTTTTTTGCAGTCTACCTGTATGTTCCTGGCTATTGCAGCCATCATATATGTGGTGTACACAGTACGCTTCCAATATCTCGTTACTTATATCGGGTTGGCAATTATGAGTGCATGTGTAATTGTTTTTGCATATCTCAGGTTCAGGCAGTCCGTGTTTTTAAACCGTGCAGATTTTTCGCAATCACCTTCGGTATTACTCCGTAAGTTTGAAGCATTTCATGAAAAACAAAAATGGATAAATACAACCGGTGTGGCGTGGTATACCTTTTTTTTAAATTTAGCGTTTGCCTTATACTTTTATGAAACAGTGGCGGTGGCGCCAGTTACCGGCACCTGGAAGATTGTTATTATTATTATGTACATAGCCTGGATGTTGGTAGCCACGCTTTGGCTGGGCAAGCGAAGTATAAAAAAAGAACATGAAAAGACTAAAGCAATTATTGAGAAAATAAAGCAACTGAAAGATGAGCTAGCGTAAGTGTCTGTGGGTTTTTAAATATTTTTTTTTCGGATATTATTCTTTACATTCTAAACAGTGCTCGCTTAAAATTTCTACAATTTCATTACCAGCCCAATGCCATTTTCGGTTGTAGCCAATTGAACTTTATTGGCCATATTATACAATTGTTTGCCATGCCTGTTATGAATGCTGTACATAATAGCATCAAATAATAACAATGCACCACCCTGCAGCACCACGCTTTCGCCGTAGCCTTTTAACCTATCGGGATTTTTTGTAGTTGTCTTTGATCTTTCTTTCAGGTAAAAGCCACCGGCAATATAGGCCACATCCAGGCCGGCATTAAAGAGAAATATTTTCTCTATAGTCGCTTGTTTTTTTAAAGACTGATCATAGCTAAGGCCGTTTTCTTTTTTTGCACCCAAATAACCGGCTGCAACAAATGCCAGCGTTATTCCATTCCAGATGGCATTCATCTGGTGAAAGTATTTATTGGAGCCCTGTGTTTGCGAAGTTGCAATACTGCCATAAATAACATTTGCTGCCGACCAGCTACCCAGGATAAGAAAACCGCTTTTATTTATTTTCTGTTTTTTTAAATTAACATTATCAATTGTTGCCTGTTGGCAGAATGCCTGTTGAGATAGAATGCTAATGGCTATTAGTATTAATATTTTCTTCATGCTTTATTAACGACAAGAAGAAGTGGAAAGTTTAAAATAATTTTTGAGGATTGCTTTTCCTTTAAAAGATTATTATGCTTTTTTAAAGCAAAGATTATCCCAAAAAAAAACTTAGTATTTTTTATATTTTACCATACGATGTTGGTGAAAACACCAAACATCGGTGAGCATGGGTGAGAGACAGGTTTGTGGAGCAGCAACGAAGGCAAGAGGGATAATTATTTTTATAGCCAACCAATTTAAAGACGAGCCACTAATTAAACAGCAACGACGACACAGATTGCAAAGCACCTGTTAGCGAATGGCGGTTATCGTTTTTTCTCAAAATGTTTTTTTATTTATTTTGTTGTCTTAGCACCAATTTTATCGCCAAGCTTTTCAAATTCCAGGTCATTGGGCTCCCATAACTCAATTTTATTGCCTTCTATGTCCATGATATGAATGAACTTTCCGTACTCAGCGGTTTCAATTTTGTCCACGATTATTACACTGTCTTTTCTAAGCTGGCTAATAAGTGCTTCCAGGTTTTCAACTCTATAATTAATCATAAAGTCTTTCGTTGAAGGCTCAAAATATTTCG
>JBDSDN010000026.1:0-3094 GCA_039920545.1 Ferruginibacter sp.
CTGGTATGGCGAGCCGCTATGGCAGTATGAAACAAACAGAAGGTTTTGGCCCAGGTGGTGAAACGATTATGGATTATTCTATTTATGATGCCATAGAAGCTGGCTTCGGTAAAGTTGTTTTTATTATTCGGAAAGAATTTGCACAAAATTTTAAAGAAATTTTTGATACAAAACTAAAAGGCAAAATTGCTGTTGATTATGTGTACCAGGAAATGGATTCATGTGTGAACGCTGAGGACATTCCGCCAGGCAGAACAAAACCATGGGGCACGGGCCATGCTGTCTTATGTGCTTTGGATGCTATAAAGGAACCATTCGCAGTGATTAATGCTGATGATTTTTATGGCCGGGATGGTTTTGTAAAAGCCGCAGCTTTTTTAAAAAACGGATGTAATGAAAAAACATATGCCATAATTGGGTATACTTTAAATCATACGTTGAGTGATAATGGAACGGTGAGCCGTGGAGTTTGCGATGTTGATGATAATAACAACCTGGTAGACATTAATGAAAGATTGAAGATTTACAAAGATGATAGGGGGAAAGTAATTTATGAGGAAGGGGGTAAAAATATTGAGGTTAGTGAGTCTTCAAGTGTATCTATGAACTTTTGGTGCTTTCATCCCTCGGTTTTTGAAGTTATTAATACAATGTTTTCTGTTTTCCCAAGGAATAATTTCGATAACATAAAAGCCGAATTTTTTATTCCCCTTATTGGCGAGTATTTTATTAAACAGGAAGGTTGTGTTATTAAAGTAATCCCTACGGATGCCCAATGGTTTGGAGTTACTTATAAAGAAGATGCGCCTGATGTAAAAGCCAGCCTGCATAAATTGATTGATGGAGGCGAGTACCCTGCATTATTGTGGGAGGGGGTGAAAAGTGTATAAAGCAGAAAAAGTAAAGACTGGCCTTAATAAAAATGAGGCGTTTCAATTTACTTGAAATGCCTCTTATTTTATAAACTTTATTTTACTTCGATGTCCCTGTTAATTTCCTTTTATCATAAAAACGTAATCCTGCATTTTCTTTATCTGGCTTACTCGGTCCATACCTTTTAGAGATGCCGAAGAGGAAATTTTTATACTACTATAATCATCCATCTTCTTCACTTCTTCTACTGCACTCAAAATATTAGAAGATTTTATGGCAAATACAACACCGGCAGCATTTGTCTCAGTACTGGTAATAATTCCCACGAGTTCTCCGTTTTTTGTTACAACAGGTGAGCCACTGTTTCCTTCATTGGCACTCGTAGTAAGCTGGCAATATAAAGTATCCATTTTATAACCATTTTTTGCGCTTACGTATCCTTCCCCATAAACTATTTCTGCTTTCGGAAAGCCAAGTATAAAAACCTGCTCACCCAAATCTGCATTTGTCTTTTTTATAGAATAAGGTAATAATGGAAGTTTTTTAAAATTGCTGTCTGTTACTTTAAGGATGGCCAGGTCGTTTTGTTTATTTACATAAACTACTTTAGCAGTGTATTGATCTCCTTTATTATTTTCAATAATCAAATGATTTTTTGCTTCAGAAACAACATGAGCATTGGTAACAATGTAGTTATTACCGGCATCTATTAAAAAGCCAGTGGCTCTGAAAGTAGCATCCAGCCTGGGTTGGATTATTACGGGAGATGCAGCTGCCAGCAGGTTTATTTTATTTTCAAGCTGCCGGGTTTTATTGTCCTGCTGGTTTAATTTTTCTACAAGGGGCTTTATATTAGTAGCTTTATTGTTTACTGAAACAATGCTGGCGATAAAAATAGATACAAGCCCTGCAATAGAAGCTGCTACAGCTATAGTCCTTTTGTACCTGTTCCAGAGCTGTACTACTTTGCCCTGAACTTTAACGGGAGCTTTGGTTATAAATCCTTCGTGGGTAAGCTTGGCACTTACTTCGTAAAGCTGCTGTTTAAAATGCTTAGTTTGCCCATAATTATCCAGTTCATTTAAAAAAAACAACTGTTCTACTACTGCCTGGTCCAGTTCAGCATTATTTTTTCTTAAATCTTCAAAATAAATTTTTTCCTGGGGGCTCATTTCTCCCTTTACGAACCTTTCAACAGCATCTATGAGTAAAGTATCTTCCATCTATTCTACATTTTTATATTGTGCAAAAAATAATTTTTTCAGCCTCACCAGGCACTTATATTTTTGGGTTTTGGCATTGTCAGCATTAGTATATCCAAAATCGGCCGCTATCTGCTGCATTTGTTTTCTCTGAACATAGTATGCTTCCAGCAGGCTTTTACAAGGTTCCCCTATTTTACTCATGGCATTTTCCATAATAGTAAAATCATTTTGCTTCTTTTCATGACTTTCTATCTCTTCCTCCACCGGTATGGTTTCTTCCAGCGATTCATTTTGTGCGGTAAAGCGCTGTAAATATTGCAATTTTTTAAGCCAAAGCCGTTTACTTATTGAATAAATAAATGTTTTTAACTGGCAATGCAACTCCAGGTTGCCAGCCTTAGCCTTTTCAAAAAGCACCATTATCATTTCCTGGAACACATCAGCCGCATCATCTTCTGTGCCCGTATTATTTATCACCAGGGACTGAACCATGGTATAATGTTCCAGGTATATCCGTTCTATCGAGTTTTTATCATCGTTTGCCAGGCCTTCCAGTAAAATCTTTTCTTCTTCTATTGTGTTCACCGGTCTTTGTATTAATACTTTTTAAGCGGTTAAGTAACCCAAAGCAACGACAATTATTTTTTTTAAAAAAGTTGGGTTACCTTTTTTCAATACGGGTATTAACATCAAATTATAATTTTAAACTTAACAAACAACAACAATGAAAAAATTATTAGCAATTGCCCTTATCGCAGCTTCTTTTACTTCTTGCGACGATTCTTCTAAAAAAGTAGAAGAAACTACATCTTCTGACACAACAATGGTAACAGCTGCTCCGGATACTACTATGGTAGTAAAAGATACAACTGTGAAAATGACTACTACAACTGATACTATTAAGAAATAATAAGTATCCCTTAAAACGGTAAATGAGTTTGCCGACCATTTACCCTTTAATATTTTTATAGGCAAGCAATCGTATAAGCCGCTCTGGTTCTCCGGAGTGGCTTTTT
>JBDSDN010000027.1:0-3310 GCA_039920545.1 Ferruginibacter sp.
CGCAGCAACGGCAGATAAAAAAAATAAATGGTTCACTTTTTCCTGGCGGTAACCTGCAGGAGCGGGTGGACAATATTCTCCCTTTTTACAGCGTGTACGGAAAAGAATTTATTGATATGCTGTATGCAAATTCCAAAGGATTGCAGCAGGATTTTTGTATCCTCACAGAGGAGTAAATTCATTATTATTATGGCAAGAATACTGGCAATAGATTATGGCGGAAAGCGCACAGGCCTGGCCGTTACTGATCCTTTGCAGATAATAGCAACCGGCCTTATCACTATTGCCTCACCCGAACTAATCCCATATTTACGAAAATATTTTCAGCAGGAGACAGTAGAATTAATTATTATCGGCCTGCCAAAAAATTGGGATGAATCAGCGACACATGGCACCCCTTTGGCTGAAGCGGCTATTAAAAAACTTCAAAAAGAATTTCCTTTAATGCCGCTTAAAACGGTAGATGAACGCTATACTTCCAAAATGGCAAAAGACGCAATGCTGCAGATGGGCATGAAGAAAAAGGACCGCCGGGACAAGAAAATTGTAGATGAAATTGCGGCAACAATAATGCTACAGGAATATATGCAAAGCCAACAATCTTGAAGCAGCACCTTCTATCTTAAACGGCCTAAGATTCATTGTATTTGTAAAAATTAAAAAAATTATATTTTGTTTGAGCATTTCATTTATGCTGAGGCTGTTTTCTCTATTCAGGCTTATCATTTACATTTGTACTAAATACATTGATGGCCATTTTCTTTTGTATAATTAACGAATTATGATTTTACCCATTGTAGCCTACGGTTCACCTGTTTTGCGAAGAGTCGCAAAAAATATTATGCCGGATTACCCCGGGTTGGACAAACTTATTGCAGACATGTGGGAAACAATGTACAACAGCAATGGTGTGGGCCTGGCAGCGCCTCAAATAAATAAAGACATCCGCCTTTTTGTTATGGACAGCGAACAGATTTTTGCAAACCAGGAGGAAGATGAAAAAGGGGATTACCCTGACGAGCCTGGTTTTAAGGGTGTATTTATAAATGCACATATCACAGGCTTTGATGGTAAGCACTGGAGTTATAACGAAGGATGCCTGAGCATCCCAAAAATAAGAGAAGATATATTACGCCAGGAAATTGTTAGCCTCAGTTTTATGGATGAAAACTTTATTCCTCATACCAAAACTTTTAATGGAATTACCGGAAGAGTAATTCTGCATGAGTATGACCATACCGATGGAAAATTATTTATTGATTATATTAATCCCTTAAAGCGCACCTTAATGAAACGCAAACTCGATGATATCCGTAAGGGCAAAATAAAAGTAGATTACCGTATGGTTTTTCCGAAAGGATAAATATTTATTGTGATTTCGTTTAAAAACATTTATAATAATTTGCAGGTATGAAAAAACTTTTCATACCTCTTTTATTTTCACTAACCGCAAACCCAATATGGGCACAGGAAAGGCTTGACACTGCCATGGTTGGAAAAAAAACGATAACGCTCAGCAATATCGTTTTAGATAACAAACTGAATGTACCAGCTTTCATTAAAAGGATTCAAAACGACAGTAGCTTTTATAAGGCTTTTCGTAATCTTCACATCATCGGCTTCTCTTCCCTTAATGATATAAGAATGGTGGATAAAAAAGGGAATCTCCAGGCTTCTTTGCAAAGTAAAACCCGGCAGCAAAGAAAGGGAAATTGCAGAACGATGCAAACCCTGGAAGAAACGGTAACGGGAGATTTTTATACCCATGACCTTCAATATAATTACTACACGGCTCAAATGTATGCTTCGCTGTTTTTTACAAAAGGATCGGTATGTGGCGAAGATAATATCGTAAAGGGAAGAGAATTTTCTACCAGCGGAAAAAGTGGCATGGATAAACACAAAGAACAATTGAAGATGCTTTTTTTTAATCCCGGGAAAAAAATAAATGGTTTGCCTTTTATCAGTAATAAAACGGCGATTTATGAAGATAATATGGCGGATGAATACGACATGAATATTGATATGGATATTTACAACAAGACTAACTGTTTCATATTTACTCAAAAAGTAAAGCCCGGGCATACTTATGGAGTAGTTGTAGATGAAATGATCACCTGGTTTAACCAGGAGACTTATGAAGTAGTTGCCAGGAAATATTCCTTAAGTTATGATGCGGCTGTATATGATTTTAAAGTGGATATGGAGGTGCAGATGACTACGTTTAAAGGCTTAACAGTACCGGCTTTGATACGTTATAACGGTAATTGGAAAGCCATTACCAAAAAAAGAGAAAGGGGGATTTTCACAGCAACATTATTTGCCTTTGATTAATGAGAGAGACACGGAAGGCACGAATTGGAAAGATTAAAACACATTTTTTGGGAACGGTAAAGTCATTGTGATGAGCGAAGCAATCTAGTTACTGACAATAAAGTTGATTCATTCCCCGCAATGACTCAAATAAATAATAAGTTGTGATGATTATTTAGTGTTGGAAACCCGTTTTATTCGTTTCATCCGTGTAACAAGCCTTTTTAATTTTTCACCGGCAGGTAAGAATAATTTTTTCCATATTCCATCATTTGTGCAAAGAAACTCGTTGGGTATTCAATTTTTACATCGATTATTTTATCTTCATTCATCACAGCAACCAGTTTGGGCTGAATAAAACCACGGTAGGGCTTAACGTTAAGCACCGCAAAACGTTCCAGCACTTCTTTGTGCAAAACAGGATCAACTTTTACCCCATACCCTTCCACCAGGTTTTTACCAGCTTCATAATCTCCTTCTGATTTTATCCGCTGTATTTCTCTCAGCAATTGACCAAATAAAGATCGTAGTTTGTTATAATCATTTATCTGCACATAGGTTTTCCCGGCTTTTTTTACAAATTCCACGACATTTTCTGCTTTACCCTGCACATAAACCCATTTTGCGTTTAGCTGACGGTTACGCATATGTGCTTCCTGTATATCTGCTCCTGGTTTTAACCTCGTAAGCTGCGTCATTAAACCGTTCATCATGTAATTATCATACGCTGCCTTGCCTACTTCTGTGGTTGGGGCCACTCCGATTTCAACTAATTTTTTATCCATAATATAATAGAGGCCAACGAGATCTGCCCGTGCTTCTTCAAGGCATGAGGCATAATTTTTTAAAGTCTTGTCAGTAGTTTCTATGCCTGGGTTTATTTGACCGCTTGCATGGCCAATGCATTCGTGCATATCGGTATGTAAATCTGCCGCCAGGTTGCCATATTTTTTCAACCTGTTTTTTACGGTGTCATTTAATCCAAATTCATTCAACA
>JBDSDN010000028.1:0-3334 GCA_039920545.1 Ferruginibacter sp.
TCCATGTATTTGGGGTTTTCAAAATCCTTTTTTGTTTCAATTGTTCGGATGCTGTCTAATATTTTCGGATCAAATTGTTTTGCTAATACTTCTTCTCCATACTTTCCATAATCCGGGCAGCTGCTCATCATATTGGAAATGATAAGGCCTTTTAAATTGTCCTGGTATTTTAATGCATATTGCATGGCAAGTATACCACCCCAGGAATGACCTAAAAGATAAAAATTATTTTTATCCAGATGCAATGCTGTTCTCACCTGTTCCACTTCTTCTACAAAACGGGCGAGGTCCCACATACTGGTGTCTTTGGGGTTATCTGAATTGCCGCAACCCAATTGATCGTAATAAATAAATTCAATGCCTTCTGCAGGTAAAAAGTTTTCCATGCATTCGAAATATTCATGGGTTGCGCCAGGTCCGCCATTCAGTAAGAGCAGTTTTATTTTCGGGTTATTGCCAAACTTTTTTGTCCAGACATTAAATTTTCCTTTTGGCGTTTGTATCGGGATTATTTTTACTCCTCCTGTCTGCATACCAGAATCAGCAATTGTAAAATAGCTCCCGGCCATTTTTTGTTTATCCTGTTCTGGCGTATTATTACATGAGACAATTGTAAATAATGCGGCAGTTACAAAAAATAGATTTTTCATTTTTTAGTTTTTGGTAATAGTATGAGACTATCTAAAAATAATTCTTAAATATCCGCTGCTTTATTTCCGGCCATTCTTCTTTTATAAAACTGTAAATAACAGAATCTCTTAAAGACCCATCCGGATTGATCATATGCTTTCTTAAAATACCTTCTTTTACAGCACCAATTTGTTCCATAGCATTTTGAGAACGCAGGTTTGTGTGGCTGGTTTTTAATTCAACCCGGTTTAAATCTATTGTTTCAAAAGCATAACTGAGTAATAAAAATTTGCAATTGCGATTCAATCCTGTGCGTTGCAGTTGGGGGTGATACCAGGTCCAGCCGATCTCCATGCGTTTATGTTCAAAACTGATATTACCAAACCGGGTGCAACCCCCATAACGGTTTTCCTGCTTATCAAAAATGGCGAAGGGATAAGCATTTCTTTTTTCCTTTTCTGATAATGCTTCATTAAAATATTTTCTAAAATCAGCCCTTGACTTAATATTTACTGAAGTGAATTTCCAGAGTTCATTATTCATGGCGATTTCATTCAAGGCTTCAAAATGCGATTCCTGTAAGGGCTCCAGCCGAGCTTTTTCATTTTCTAAAATAATTCCTGTTTCAAAAAAATTACTCATTTGTATTTTTTTATTTTAAAATCCTGGTATTTTCCTTCATCTGAAGCATAATTAGTGTGTTCAGATAAAGTACATAAAGTATAAAAGTTCTGTTGCTTTTTCAGGATAAATTCAGCAACAATTTTAAATCAGCTTTACACGGGCCTCAAAAAAATCCGTACAAATAGTTATTTATTTTTTATCATCCTGGCTACCACTTTGTCAATAGGCAGTGTGACAGCATCTTCATTAAAATGCTCCCAATTAATAAAACGAAAAGTTTCGGTTTCGCCGGTGGCCTCATACATTTTTATTTGCGCTTCATCAAACTGAAAGGGAGCGGTGCGTAAAGGCACATTAATTTGCTCCACGGCTTTTACATAATAATAAATGGAGATAAGCTGATGTGCAGGATTGAATGCACTCTGCTGATAAAAATCGGTAGTATACAAATGTCCCTTTACCTCGATGGCGAGATTCATTTCTTCTAAAAATTCCCGTTTGAGACAATCAATAGTACCTTCCCCCTGCTCTAAACCGCCGCCACAAAATTTCGTAATATACATTCCTCTGATCAATTCATCACTAACCAGTACTTGTTTTAGTTCATTGATTAAAATGCCATACACCCGGATATTAAACATCAGTTTATTTTTTTGCCCTGCGTAAATAATTAAACATTACAAAGGCCAGTATGATCAGTGAAATGCTTACCGGCAGCCAGAAGGCCCAGGGGGAATGGCTGAAAGGCAGCGGCACATTCATACCATAAATACTGGCTATTAAAACCGGGATACTTAAAAACAGCGTGAGTGTTGTAAGGCGCTTGAGTACTTCATTTTGGTTATTGCTGATGATACTGGCAAAGGCATCCAGCGTGCTGCTTAAAATATTGGTATAAGTATTGGCCGTCTCCAGCCCCTGGGATGTTTCAATGATCAGATCATCCAGGAAATCTTTTTCCTCTTCATTAAGATTCAGGAAATTAGTACGTGCAAGTTTTATCATCAGCAATTCATTGCTACGCAGGGCCGTAACAAAATACACAAGGCTTTTTTGTATACGCATAAGTTGAAGCAATTCTTCGTTCCGGTTGGCATCATATAATTTCTGTTCCAGCGCATTGCGCCGCTGGTTTATTTCTTTAAGATGCTCCTGGAAATTGGTCGTTATCTTTTCAAATATTTTTAACACCATCATATTTTTTTTATCAGGATGGCGGTTTTGAAAACTGGTAAGAAATTTTTTTATGGCTTCGTTTTCAAAAGAATTTACTGTTACAATCTGCCCCGCTGTTATGATGATACAAATAGGAATAGTAATATAAAAAGCATCACTTTCATTAAATGAATTATTTTCTGTAGGCGTTTTAATTACAATCAATTTCACCTCATCTTCTACCTCATACCGGCTTCGCTCATCTATATCCAGGGAATCTTTTAAAAAATCGAGGGGTATATTCAGGGCAGTACTTAATTCGGAAAATTCTTCCTGCTTCAGAGGTGGCAGTACATTTACCCAACTCCCGGTGGCAGGTTTGTCTATAGAAATAGTCTGGTGCTCTACAATTTTAAAATACTGAATCATGTATTAGCTTATTTCAATTTCACCTTTAAATGAAAGTTCAGCCGGCCCACACAGCCAGATATTATCAAAATGGGTGTCATCCACTTTATTGAATTCCACGCTTAAATTTCCACAAGGTGTCTTTACTTCTACCCGGTTAAAACCACGGGAGTTATGGGCGCTCACCAGGGCTGCAGCAGTAACGCCGGTTCCACAACTCAGGGTTTCATCTTCTACTCCACGTTCATAAGTGCGTACATAAATAGAATCTTCCCCTGTGCCTTCAACAAAATTTACATTAATGCCCTCTTTTTCATGTTTTTTACTATAGCGTATATCCCTTCCCGTTTCTACCACATCTATGTTGCGGATATCGTTGGCAAATTTTACCAGGTGTGGGGACCCGGTGTTTAAAATTGCAAAGGAAGAATGTTCTTCTACTGCATCAACATTCTGCATTTTCAAACGAATTAAACCGTTGTTGTCTATTTCTGCTTCATGCTCCCCATCGGCAGCA
>JBDSDN010000029.1:0-5040 GCA_039920545.1 Ferruginibacter sp.
GACACACCCAGCCAAAGATTTAGCAATTTTAATTGTCCCAGTTTTCCGCATGTTACCAGTTGCTCACCTAACGGCAACGGGGACATGTTTATGAATTATATGGACTTTACCGATGATGCCTGCATGAGTATGTTTAGCCAGGGGCAAAAAATAAAAATGCGATCATTGTTTGGAACAAACGGGAGCAAAAATTCTTTTTTAAATTCTGTTGCCTGCAACGCATCCCTGGTGGGAGAGGGACCTTTGCCATCAGATACTATACCGGTGATAAAAGTGACTACCAGTGATGAGATAAAAGTATTTCCCAACCCTGTAACTGATATATTAAACATCACTGCTAATAATATTGGTACCCTTCAGGGGAAAACGGCAATACTTTTTACAACCACCGGAAAAATTATGGTACAACAAATTTTACAATCATCTCAATCAAAAATAAACCTTGGTTTTATGCCTGCCGGTATTTATTTTCTAAAAATCGGGGAAGGTAAGAACAGTAATATTTTCAAAATTATAAAACGCTGATCCTTTAAGTAATGGTTTTTCGGTATATCACTTTTCTTTCTGCCAGGTAAGTAACTACAAATTCAAAACAGTTTTTATGCCGCCCTACCAACTCCGGGGGGAATACTCCTTTCTCAGTAAATAAATTATTTGCGAGCAGGTTTACTGCCGCCGTACAAGTATAACCCGTTGTCCTGCTCATGGATGAAGCCTGGGAAGCAACATCCAATTCATCATACAAAAAATATTCAACTGTAGTTTCTTTACCATTCATTTTACCCTTGATAGTAATTTTCATTATGGTAAATTCTGCTTCACCGGGCTGTAGTTTCCATTGTTTAAATAAAAGAGCAGCCGTAAAATCTACTGGCCTTATTTTGTTCCCTTTAAGCGTAATTTCTTTTTCATCAAAAAAACCCGCCTGCTGCAAGGCTATAATCAAATCTATATGCCCCGGGTAGCGCAGCGTTTTTTCTTTCATATTGGGTATGTGGCCCATGGTAAATAATATACTCCTTAAGCCGTCACTGTTAAATGACTCAAGGGTGCCGGCATGTTCAAAATCTATTAATTCTGCATCACTCAGGGCAGGCTTAGTAACGATGCATCCATTTTCTACGTACCTGGCAGGCCGGGTGTATTCTTCGATGACATCTATGGGGGAAAACGGGGCTTTATATTCAAACGGTTTTACCCTATGTTTCGGCAGCCCACCTACCAAACACTCAAAGCTGTTAATCTCCATAATTTCATTGTAATATCCTAATATAAGGTTACTCATACCGGGTGCTACCCCACAATCTACAATGGCTGTAATATTTAATTGCTTTGCCAGGGCGTCCAGCGCCAGCGCATCTTCCGGAAAAAAGGAAATATCCACGACATTTTTATGGGCCCGAATGATTGCTTCTAAAGTACTATATCCCATAAAACCAGGCACGGCGTTTACGACAATATCAAACCCGGCTAACAGCTCAGGGTAAACGCTGTATTGCTGCAAATCCGCATTCACAGTAGTTATTTTGCTGCTCTTTAATCTTAAAAGATTAGAGTCATTTAAATCAAAAGAAGTTACCTCAAAATTACGAGCCAGGTCTAATGCAATTGTACGACCAACCATTCCAGCTCCCAAAACTGCTATATTCATAACTGATTTTTTGTTGGCGCAATAGTACTGATTTTTGTTAAGATTTTTTAACGTAATTAATATACTGTTTCATCTTATTTTTGCCAGGTACCTCTTTATACTTTATATGAAAAAAATTTTCTTTTGTATACCGGCCTTAATCATTGTTTCTTTCGTAAACGGGCAGGGCGTGTTTGGGAAAATAAATAAAGCCCTTAACAAAGACAGTAGCAATAAAATTTTTACGGGCATCGGTAATTCTGTTGGAGGCAAAAAAAGTTTAAGCAGTGAGGAAATTATTAACGGCCTTAAACAGGCTTTAAGTGTAGCTGCAGAAAATACCGGGACAAAACTTAATAAGACGGATGGCTTTTTTAAAGATGCGGCATTAAAAATATTAATGCCGGCAGAAGCTCAAAAAGCTGAAAAAACTTTGCGCCAGTTTGGGATGGGAAACCTGGTAGATAAAGCCGTTTTGTCTATGAACCGTGCAGCCGAAGATGCGGCCGGGGGCATATCTGCGATATTCATTGATGCCATTAAACAAATGACTATTACTGATGGTTTAAATATTTTGAGAGGAGGAGACTTTGCTGCTACCGATTATTTAAAGAAAACAACAACGGCTGCGTTAACTGAAAAAATGCGCCCCATTATTGAGGCTTCCTTATCTAAAGTAAATGCCACTAATTACTGGAAAGAAGTATTTACAAATTACAACCGCCTATCATTTTCAAAACAACCTGTTAACACCGATTTATCCAGCTACGTAACCGAGAAATCAATGTCAGGAATTTTTTACTCTATCGGGCAGGAAGAACAAAAAATCCGAAAAGACCCCGCTGCACAGGTAACTGATTTACTTAAAAAAGTTTTTGGTAAATAACGGCTCAAATTAAGTTGTGGGTTAACTTTTTTATTTTTTTGCTTTCAATATTTACGTTTCTCTAACTTCTTTCTACTACGCTTTTCACTCATCTTTTAAAGCCTTGTTAATTCATTTTGCTTAACAATATTGCGCAGGTATTTTGCCGTAAATGGGATATTAGAAATTAAAATTTCCATTAATGCAGAAAATACAAAACAGTTTATTCCTGTTTTTAATGTCAGGTACTTTATTTTTATCAGCCTGTAAAAAAAATGTTGATGAACTTGCAGTTACCCCACCCCCGCCCCCGGGTGCTGGTGCAGGCCCTGTTAGTACTGTTTCTCCGCAGGTTATTAAAGATTCAGTCTTACTCGTAAGCAAAGATATTTACCTATGGAACAGCCAGATACCTGGCAATTTTGATGTGCAGGGATTTGCAGACCCAGCCGCAATAATGACGGGTATCCACCCTTTTAGTATTGAAGCCGGTTTCAATGGCCCGGTAGACCGATGGAGCTTTGCCATGAAAAAAACGGAGTGGGACCTATTAAGTGCGGGGATGAGTTCTACAACTACGCCCTCAACAGAAGGTGATTTCGGCTTCTCTGTTTTTTTTAAAACAGAAGGAGATTTAAGGGTAAGATTGGTGGAGCCTAATGGGCCCGCAGGCTTAGCCGGTGTTCATAGGGGCTGGCGTATTACCAGTATAAATGGTAACAGTAATATTACCACGGCTAATGCTGATTTTATTGTTAAGTCAGTTTACTCCGGTACCAACGGCTCATTTAATTTCGTAAAGCCAGACGGCAGTACTACCTCAGTAACTTTAACCGCCGGGCATTACACAGAAAAGCCGGTATATCTTGATACGGTCTATAATATCGGGGGAAAGAAAATTGGATACCTGGTCTACAATTCTTTTTTAGGAAATACTGCCCAGGTCAATGCAGAATTTCAAAGAGTGTTCAACCATTTTGCAAGTGAGCAGGTTACCAATGTGGTGGTAGATTTAAGGTACAATGGCGGAGGCTATGTTTCCCTGGCAGAACAACTGAGTAATTACTTGGTAAAACCTGCAGCAACCGGTAGTCTTATGATGACCCAATTGTATAACAGCCAGAATGCTCAAAATAATACCGTAACTAATTTCCGAAAAGCCGGTTCACTCAATCCCACAAGTATCTATTTTATTGTGAGCAAGGGTACCGCATCAGCAAGTGAATTGTTGATTAATAATCTTAAGCCCTATATGGATATTAAATTGATAGGCCCAAACCCCACACATGGTAAACCTGTTGGATTTTTTCCAATACCTGTTGGAGAGTGGTATATTTTCCCGGTATCTTTTAAAACCATAAATAAGAATGGCGAAGGAAATTATTTTAGTGGCCTTGCCCTTAATGCACAGGTACCCGACGGGCTCGATAAAGACTGGGGAGATGAAACCGAAAACTGCCTGGCCAGCGCAATAAAAAATATCACTACCGGCACTTACCAGACTACCACGGCTCCTAAAGCGTACATTGAAAATTACGCAGTAACGGCCGGCAATGAAAAATTAAATGCACCTGCCCTTAAAATAACAGTAGAGAACAGGAAGAAATTTTAAAAGCAACAACATGCTTCAATGTGACTAATAATTATTCTCTATGTAAACACCGTTTTAGTACTTAAATTATTACGGAATATTAAAGCCTTCAGATTTGAGGGCTTTATTATTTTTACGAATCCTGGCCGATAGGATTGATCATTAAAATATTTTAAATGGCTTTAGCAATGGGTAAAATGTAGGTCAGTAAATTTTCCCTCTAACTGTTTAAAACAAAAACCATCTTCCTTTGTTACCTTTAAAAAACATAAAAATTAAATATTATAATATGGAAATGATAAAAGATAAAGTTGCCTACATAACCGGCGGCAGTAAAGGGATAGGATATGGTATTGCAAAAATTTTGTTGAGCAATGGGATGAAAGTTGCTATTACGGCCCGTACGCTAAAGGCAGCACAGGATGCTGCAATGTTGTTAAGTAATGATCCTTCAACTGTTTTTGCCGTTGAGTCAGATGTAAGATCAATGGCTTCAGAGGTAAAAGCAGTGCAGGCTGTGACGGATCATTTTGGTTGCCTGGATGTGTTGGTAGCTAATGCAGGTGTTGGTCATTTTGGGTCTATTGAATCCCTGGGGGAGGAAGATTGGAAAAACACAATCGATACAAATCTTACGGGTGTTTTTAATAGTGTAAAGGCAAGTGTGGAAGCGCTCAAAAAAACGAAAGGCTATATCATTACCATTGCCAGCTTAGCTGGCGCAAACTTTTTTGAAAATGGCGCTGCATACAATGCCAGTAAATTTGGGCTGGTGGGTTTTACGCAAGCGATAATGTTAGATCTTCGCAAACATGGTATAAAGGTTAGTACGATTATGCCAGGTTCTGTTGCAACAGAATTTAATAATCATGTACCTGGCGAAAGTGATGCCTGGAAAATACAACCGGAAGATATAGGGCAGATGGTAGCAGATCTTTTGCAAATGAATCCACG
>JBDSDN010000030.1:0-7243 GCA_039920545.1 Ferruginibacter sp.
AAAACTTTACAGGAAATTTTTAATGCAGAGCCCAAAGTACCGGTACGAATAGGCATCCACCTGGGTGATATCATTAAAAAAGATGGAAATATTTTTGGTAACTGCGTAAATATTACCTCCCGGATAGAAAGTATGGGCCTGCCGGGAAGTGTGCTGCTCTCTGAACCCGTGAAGGAACAAATAAAAAATAAACCGGAGATTCTGTTTACGTCATTAGGGGAGTTTGAATTTAAAAATGTAACTGACCCAATGGAAATATTTGCACTGACAATGGGTAATTTACCGGCCATAAGCCGGGCTGATTTAAATGGAAAATTTAAAGAAAGAAGTACGATTCAGTCTATTGCCGTTTTACCATTTGTAAATATGAGTAACGACCCCGAACAGGAATATTTTAGTGATGGTATGGCAGAGGAGATAATCAACTCTTTAACCCATTTAAAGGATCTGAATGTTGCCGGGCGAACTTCTTCTTTTCAATTTAAAGGTAAAAATATTGATTTACGGGAAGTCGGTAAAAAGTTAAGTGTGACCTGTGTGCTGGAAGGGAGTGTACGCAAACAAGGTAACCGGCTTCGCATAACGGCCCAGTTAATTAAGGTAGACGACGGGTATCATTTGTGGTCAGAAAAATATGACCGGGATATTAATGACGTGTTTGCGATACAGGATGAGATTGCATTAGCTATTACAGAAAAACTGCAGGTAACGTTACTGAAAAAAGACCGGGACCTCATAACCAAGAGTTACACCCAAAATACCGAAGCATATGAATTGTATTTGAAAGGAAAGTTTTACTTAACCAGGCGTGGAGCGTCTATGCTTACCAGTATGGAATGTTTTATAAAAGCCATTCATATTGATCCTGATTTTGCACTAGCTCACTCCGCATATGCAGAGGCGAATTTATTAATTGCAACGTATGCCCTCGTAATCCCCACAAAAGTGATGGCCCGTGCCAAAGAATCTGCTGAAAAGGCATTACAACTGGATCCTGACCTTTCTCAACCTTATTGCTCCCTTGGATATTATTATACCTGCGTAGACTGGAACTGGCCAAAGGCAAAGGAAAATTTTCTTAAATGCATTGAACTAAATCCAAAATATGCCGAAGGCCATGTAAGGTATGCGTGGAATTATCTTGC
This sequence comes from Ferruginibacter sp., assembly GCA_039920545.1. Classification (GTDB taxonomy): domain Bacteria; phylum Bacteroidota; class Bacteroidia; order Chitinophagales; family Chitinophagaceae; genus Ferruginibacter. The sequence goes on from JBDSDN010000030.1 coordinate 1,146, forward strand.
CTGTGTGGAAGGCAATTTTGAAGCAGCCATAAAACATGGGGAAACAGCCATAAAACTTGAACCGCTCAGTTCAATATGTTATGCGAATTATGCTCTTGTGCTTCAGAGTGCGGGTAAATTTAAAGAAGCAATTACTGCTTCAAAAACCGGTATCGAACTTGATGCAAATTCATTTGCCTGTCATGTATATTTAGCATCCTCACAAATGAGTTTACAGCAATATGAAGAATCCATTTCTTCCTACAAGGTTGCAGTAAAACTATCTAACCGGCATCCTTTCCCGGTAAATGGACTTATATGGACTTATTGCCTTTCCGGGCAAGCTGAAAAAGCCATTAAGTTGATGAATGAATTGAGGGAAAGAGCTGTAACGGAATATATAGCCAATACCCTTACAGGTATATCTGCAGCTTACCTCGGTAATCTTGACGAAGCTTTTGATTACCTGGAAAAAGCGTTTAATGACAAGGACCCGCTCATTATCTTACTTAAATACCAACATTGGGTTACGCCCACCCTCAGGGCTGATTACCGCTTTCAAAAATTGTTGCAAAAGATTGGTTTCCCGGATTAGTAAAAACAGCAGGTTAATTGCGCACGGTCCAATACAAATAAAGACTTTGTAGCTTATTCAAATGCTAATCACAAAGCTTTAAGGCCTCGGTGTTTTTACTGCTCAACTGCAATTTATTTATTTTGCCTAGTTTATTGTAATATAAAACCAAAGTACCATAAGCTGTCTGGTAAGCATCCCAGCTAATGTCTTTTATTTTTGGATTTCCCAGCAATTTAAATAAGCTATTTCGCTTGGCGCCCATGAGTGGCAAAGATAAACGGCCTGTGAAATTTTCTTTTATTTCAATATAATCTCTGTCGGTAAAAAAATAAATACCCTTATCGCTAAAAAAAATACCTGCGCATTTGTTTGCGGAAGCCTGCTCCTGTATTTCACTGCTACAAGGAAAACTTTTATTTATTTCCCCGATCGTAGATTGCGGATTGAGGCCATCATTTAATACAGCATTTAAAACATCCACGGTAAAGACGGGGCAAACAGCAGTTCTCTTAAGCTGCGCCTTTAATGTAGGGATACATAACATGAAAGCATAAATGATAAAAAAGGTTTTCCTGATCATTGGTTTGAATTTTTAAATACTTATCAATTAATTTTTAGACAGCTGGGTTATTACAAATACCCTGCTGGAAATAGTTAATTAAAGCCAATGCCTTTTTAGAAGGATTGTGGGGGCGATATAAATAAAGTTTATATGAAATTAATGCTGCCATATTTAGTTCAGGTAGCAATGTTTTACCGGTACCACCAATACCCGGCTGTTTCTTTCAAATAAATTTGCCAGGTAAAAAGTGTCCCAATATCAGGTATTAGATCCGACAGAGTTGGTATGCCCCGCCCTGCAATAAAATTGCATGGAAAGGGAACGGTAGATACACCCGCTTTTTTAAATAACATTGATGCCCGGGGTAAATGATGTGCCGAGCTGATCAAAAGGTAAGGCGGCTTAAGTTGATTGCTATCCAGGATTGTTTTTGTATTAACTGCATTTTCTGCAGTATTGCCGGATTTATCTTCTACGAAAATAACCGGCCCGGGCACTTCCATTGTAATGAGTTCTTTTTTAGCCCAATCGCCCTCTCTAAAAGCTTTCATTTCATTTTTCCCATTGCCGCCGCTCAGGATAATATGAGAGATGTAACCCTGTTTGTATAATTTCAATACCTGAATAAACCGATCTGCACTCCCGTTAAACACACCGTTACCTTCTGCATCCGGGCTACCAAAGCCTCCGAGTACGATACCGCAACTATATACCGTGCCGGTAGTAAGCGCTAATGGGGCCGGTTGAAATTTACGGGCATACCAACCCAGTAACCAGCTATTGCTAAATACCAGGAAAAGGATCACCGCCAGGATTCTGCAAATCTTTTTTACACGTTGTTTCCGTATGACAAAACTGGCAATAACTAAAAGGACGATCCAGTTTACCGGGGCTAAAAAGAAAGATAAAACAGTTGAGGCTAACTGGTGCATGTGCAGTTAAGTTATAGTAAAATTTTAAGCAGAATAAAAGTAGATCAATTGCCGGAGTTTCAGGTATCGTTTTATCAATCATAAAACTATGGAGGCTTTGTAGCCTACATGTCAGTGCCGGATTTTTCATTCTAAGGAGTGATAATAAAATAGTTAGCCAGTAGAAAGTATAATTATTAACGCATCTTTAATTCTTATTACCTTACCATTTTAATTTTCATAATAAAATTAATTCATGATGTGGACCATTATTAAAGATTGCGGCAAACAGCTTACCCTTCATTCTAAAATAAGGGAAAAGGAAGACAACCATTTTAACGTTTATCAAATTACAGCAGTAGAATTTGATCAATATAAACTGGAATTGATCACCAGGAATGATGAGCCGGTTAATATAAAATTGCAACAGGTATTAAATTGCCATCAGCTGGTTAGCTACAATTTTGAAGTGGAGACAAATGAAAGAAACTTATAGAGTACATACTGCCGGTTTCTTTTGTTGATATTCATTTTTTTATAAATGAAAAAGTTGAGCACATTCTTCCTGATCAATAAGTTGTAATACCTACATTCACATCAATCCCCTTTTCTGGAATTTAATCACAAGGTTTTTTAAAAGGCATGCAAAAATTATTTTATAATTCATGTTAATGCATGAAGTATATTTGGTACGTATTATGTTGATGAAATGAAGTTTCGCCCCTGCCTTAAAAAATTCACAGATTGCGTATTTTTTTATTGCAGCCTATTTTAATCTTTAAATAATATTATTATGCAATGGCTTGGTAGAAGAGGTAGTTCAAATGTAGACGACCGCCGGGGTATTTCTGGTGGGGGCCTGGCCGCCGGTGGTGGTGTACTGGGCATAATCATTTATGTGGTATATTCTTTCTTAGGTGGCGGAGATATCGATCCCTCCCAACTACGGCAATTGGCGCCTGGTACCAATCAAACTGAACTTTCACCCGAGCAACAAAAAGCAGATGATGACCGGGCACAATTTGTAAAAGTCGTACTTGCCGATACAGAAGATGTGTGGAATAAATTATTTTCAGAAAACGGGCAGAAGTACGTTGAACCTACGCTGGTCTTATTCAGGGATGGCGTTACCTCTGCCTGCGGCAATGCCAGTTCTGCGTCCGGCCCTTTTTATTGTCCTGAAGATGCCAAACTATATATTGACCTCTCTTTTTACCAGGAACTGCAGGAAAGATTTAATGCCCCAGGTGACTTTGCCATGGCTTATGTTGTGGCACACGAAGTAGGCCATCACATACAAAACCTGAACGGCACGGCTGCAAAAATAACCCGTCTCCGCCAGCAGGCAGGAGAGGCTCAATCAAACCGATATTCTGTAATGATGGAATTACAGGCGGATTTTTATGCGGGCGTATGGGCGTACCACGACCAAAAAATGAAGAATATCCTGGATGCCGGCGATATTGACGAGGCACTCAATGCAGCCAATGCCATTGGTGACGACAGGCTGCAAAAACAATCTACGGGAGAAATAGTACCCGATGCTTTTACCCACGGCACGTCGGCTCAACGAATGTATTGGTTTAAAAAAGGATTTGAGACTGGCGACGTAGCCCAGGGTGATACCTTCAATGCTCCGGGCTTATAAAATTAATTGTGCAGTGACGCTTTAAATTGTTGAATTTTATTTTTACAATATTTTTTTACGAGTAATTGGCTACATCGATTACTCTTTTTTATTAGCCAATATTTTTAAAGTTTTAGGTTACACTTTATCTTTCCCTCTTTATTATTTTGCCCTGGGCAAATAATTTTTTTTCAGTGCTTACTTTCTTAATGATTGACGCATTTTTATAATTGCCATTAATACATAACTCAGCCTGGTACATTGGTAATTTTCTCCCGAGTCACCTTCCAAATTTTTAAAAATCTTACTTTATAAAAATTAAGGGTATTGTAGCCTTGGTTATCCCTTAAACTTTTAAAGATTATTTACAGGCACATGATTTGTAATACTTCAGTCATGAAAAATTTTCTAAGCCTTCTTTCAGTTATTTTATTTTACGGCTGCAATACTCAGCAACAAACTGATAAAGTTGAAAGCAATAAAGTGCAGCAGGGGACCATCAATCGTACTGATACCGTTTATGTTACGAGAAATGCCGGCATTACTCCAGCTAATTCTTACAGCGACCTATTTGTTGATCCAATGGCGGTTGACTTATTTATAAAAACACATAATCTATCTGAGGGGGAAGAAAAAAACTTAAGAAGTTTTTATAATTACCGGAATTATCAATTTGCGTGGTTTACTTCTTTAGGTTTTACAGAGGAGGCGAAAGGTTTCTGGAATTTGCAGGATGAACTGGAATATAAAGCTGAAAAATCTTTGAGGAACAAAATGGATACGTTGCTCAACCAGGATACACTCAGCATTAGCCGATTTGATACCGGCATTATAAAAATGGAACTTGCTTTAACTTATGAGTACCTAAAATTTTATTCAGCAAACCGGGAGAAAACCCAGTTTTCAGATATGAGTCCGGAAAAAGTTTTGCCGGTAAAAAAAGAAAATACCCTTGTATTGGCGGATACTATTTTACATCGCCGACTTGACACATCAGGTCATAAAACCAATGCTCCTTACCTGGCATTGCAACAGAAGTTACAATCATATTTAACCATTGCAAAAGATGGAGGGTGGGCACCGGTTTCTCTTACTTCGAAAAAAATTAAAAAAGGCAGCGCTTCTCCAGGAGTAACACTTTTAAAAAAACGATTATTGATAACCCGTGAATTTAGTGGCCTGGACACAACTGCAATTTTTAATGACAGCTTGTTAATGGCCATAAAAAATTACCAGTTACATAATGGGCTTGTACCGACAGGGTTAATTACGGATACGTTGATACGTTCCCTTAACGTAAATGTAGAAAAACGTATACAACAAATTATCATTAATCTTAAGAGGGTACAATGGTTACCCGTTTCTACAGCAGTAAATTATATAGCGGTTAATATTCCCGACTTTACGCTATCTGTTTTTGAGAACAATCAAAAAAGTTTTGACATCCCTGTGGCCGTCGGTAAAGAAGGAACAAACACTACGATATTTAGCGGAAAATTGAACCAGGTTGTTTTTAGCCCTTACTGGAATATTCCGGCGAGTATTGTCAAAAGGGAAATATTACCAAAGATAAAAGCAGATCCGAATTATTTAAAATCCAGGCATATGGAAATCGTGGGGAAAAATGATTCATTGCCGGTGATCCGGCAATTGCCAGGCCTGGATAATGCGTTGGGAAAAGTAAAATTTTTGTTTCCGAACCGCTATGATATTTATTTCCATGATAGCTATGCAAAAGATATTTTTAGCCGGGACAAACGGGCCGTTAGTCATGGATGCATAAGGCTAGCTGATGCAGAAAAACTTGCTAATTATCTACTACGGAACAATCCTTCCTGGACACCGGAAAAAGTGAATGCGGCTATGAATTCCGGCAAAGAACAATTTGTAGCTTTAACACCCGCAATGCATGTGTCTATAACTTATTACACTGCCTGGGTGGACGAGGCCGGTCAGCTTAATTTTAGGGATGATATTTATGCAAATGATAATAAAATCGCACAAATGATGTTCAGTAATTACTCACCGGCAAACATTGTTGGTTTAAAAGATTCTCTTCAAAAAAAATAATCATTATTAAATACTACTTCTTTATACTTTCCTATAAATTTTTTTAATATGGGGGCTTCTTGATGATAATTTCTTTGTAGATAATTTACCCTGTCAAAACTTATATTTTATACCTTTTTTGTAATCTGAGATTTTAATTCACAAGCCATTTCCGGAGTTGCAAAACGGGGTGACTTAAAATGCCATTATAAAACTCAGCATAAATTAGCCCTATACCTTTAGCATAGTACATGGTATGAATTTCTCCGGTAGGCGTAAAACTAAAGCCCGCCGGGGCTATCTCAGGAATCATTTGTATTTTATAAACCTTAATAAATGTTTTTCCATTTATTAATACAACTGCATCTGCATCCACGCACCGAAAATTATACC
>JBDSDN010000031.1:0-8489 GCA_039920545.1 Ferruginibacter sp.
CAGTTTTTGTGGTGTTGCGTACGGCACAAATGAACAGGCAGCATCACACAGAATTTGGCGAAACGCATTTCTTTGTAGGCCCTAATTTTATAGTTACTGTTCGCCATGGCTCCGGCATTTCGTATGCTGAAGTTAGATCCCGGTGCGAAAGTACACCGCACTTATTAAGCAAAGGGCAGGGCTTTGCTTTATATTCTGTTATGGATTTTATTGTAGACCAGTTTTATCCGGTGGTGCATGATATGGAACAGGAACTGCAGGCTATAGAAGAAAAAATCTTTAAAGAAAAGCCCAGCCGGGAAACTACGGAACAGATATACCAGTTAAAGAGGGAACTGCTGGAAATAAGACGAGCAGTATCGCCCCTGGTAGACATTTGTAACAGGCTGATGCGGTTGGATATTAAGTGCATCTCAGAAGAAACAAGACCTTACTTCAGGGATGTTTACGACCATGTTCTCCGCATAAATGAAATGGTAGAAAACACCCGGGAATTATTGAATACAGCGCTGGAAGCAAACTTCTCCCTCATATCCATTTCGCAAAATGATGTCTCCAAAAAATTCGCCGGCTGGGCTGCCATTATTGCGGTGCCGACGATGGTAGCGGGCTTTTATGGGATGAACTTTAAGTTCCTGCCGGAGTCAGAATGGGAATATGGTTTCTATACAGTAATATTATTTACGGTAGCCAGCTGTGTATGCCTGTATTTTCTTTTTCGTAAATCAGGTTGGTTATAAACGATAAATTTTTTATTATATAATTATTTTTTTATTAACCGAACTACCGCACCCCCGCCGGGAACCAGCTTTAAAGAAATAATGTCTTTGCTGCTCACCTCTTTCTCCTGTTTTAAAAGATGATCGGGCCAGGCCCCTGCATCCAAAGCATCAGTATAAATAACGGCGCTGTAATTATCTTTTTTCAAAATATTTAACGGCACATTTATTTCCCGGGCTGTAGTATTTGTAATGGCGCCAACAAACCAATCATCATTTTTACGCCGTGCAATAACGATATATTCATTTAGTTGGGAAGCAATAACTTTTATTTCGTCCCAGGTGGCGGGTACCTGTGTAATAAATTCAAACCCCGGCTGCCCTTCATACGCTGCCGGGTAATCGCAGATCATCTGCAGGTAATTTTCCAGCACTATATACATGGCCAGCATGTGGCAGCGGGTGCCCAGCATAAGAGGCTTTGTATATTGTCTTTTAAATTTTTCCCCTGTCACAGCCCGGAAACCGCCCAGGTGATAATCTGTGGGCCCCGCCAGCATTCTAATAAATGGCATATTAATATCATGATCCGGCGAAAGGCCTTTCTCGTTCCATTTGTTTGTTTCGTAATTAAGCGTGCCTTCTCTCGTAAATTCATTGGGATAAGTTCTCAGCAGGCCTGTCGGTTTATATGCACCATGAAATTGAATGTGCAAATGATGAGCCGCAGCTTTTTCTAAAATTTCTGTCTGTATGTTTACCATCTCCTGATCGTCCCTGTCCATGAAATCTACCATCATGCCCTGGAGACCCCATTTCTCGAAAATTGCAAACGCTGAATCGAGTTTAGGATATAATGCTGCCCAATGGACCCACACCCTTACACCTACTCCTTTTGACCTGGCATAATCACAAATCTCTTTCATATCCAGACCGGGCACCGGAGTCGTTACATCTGAATGCGGTCCGGGCTGAAAGCCAACCCCATCATCAGTATACCACTGGTGCAAACCATACTCCACCACGGTATGATAATCAATTTTATTGCGGGCACAAAAATCAATGTAGTATTGATTGGTAACAAAATTATTACCTGGTGCATTTAAAGTATCTGGTACCACGTTCCCGTTCCACCAGGGGAAAGTTGTTTTTCCGGGATGTATCCAGCCCAGGTCTTTTATTTTACTGGCGGGGCTCAGGGTAGTGAGAATATCAGATTGTATTAAAGTACCCATATTATCCCCGATAAGCAAAACCCGCCAGGGGCTGGCATGAGGCAGAACTGCTTTTACTTTTATTGCTGTTTGCCCTGGGAGGGGCGAAAGTTTACTTATTACCTGGTTATTTTCTTTTGCAAGGTACATACCAGCATAATCAAGGAGAGCTGCTTCTGTAATGCCGATAAATACTTTTTGGGGAAGTTCAAATAAGGCCGGCATATCCATTAGTTCACCCGGTTTTATTTCACTTAATGGCAACTTGGTGTAATAACCTTCATGGGATGATGTGTAATTAGGTAACATAAGTGCATGCACGGTGGGATTGCCGGTAATATTAAAACTGCTGTGTTCGTCAGTTAGTACCAGGGTTTCATTTTTATTGTGTTCAGGAAAAACATACCGGAAAGCTACCCCATCATCAAAAGCCCGTACGACTATATTGATACTGCCTTTTTCATTTAATCTGTTTTTCAAAGCAAGCGTGATTTCAGTATAGTGCTGTTGAACATTTTTAGTTTTACCAATTACAAGCTGGTATGTTTCCGTTGTATCCCGGAATACCGGTTTATAGGCAAGTGAATATTTTTTTAAGCCATTATCATGCTCAAAAGAAACACTTAGTAAACTTTTATCAACTATTTTTTTACCCCTATACATGATAGTGTAAAAGGCCTGGCCGTCCTCCAGTCGAAATGTAAACCGGATATTTTTATCCGGAGACTCCAGAATATAATTCCTTTGAGCAAAACCAGTTAATGATATGAAAAGGCTTAGAAATATGCAGACTTTTTTCATACAACAAATTATTGTTAGAAGTTAATTATTGCGTTCCGACCTAATCAGAGATTAACTTTTTATAATGGATGATACCAGTAGCTGCAGCAGGTAAAAAGTGATACCATTATCATCTCAAAGTAATTCCACCATCATCCTTACCAGCATTGCAGCAGCCTGCTTTGCTTCTTTGCGTTGGGCTTCCAGGTCATAAAGTTTATGATTCTTTTTAATCTCATCCCATAATTCATCAATCTCCTCCAGTATTACAGCGTAAGCTTCATGTTGATTATGAAAATCTACGGGGAACAATTGTTTTGCCCGTAGCACCTCTGCAGCAGTTTCATCCAGAACGATAGCCAGTTTTTTCTTGTAATTGTAATTGCCAGGCAACTTATTACCCTGTTTATCTACTCCCGAATTTATGTATTCATTGTTCATAAAGCAAAGATAGAAAACAGCGTGAACTGAAAAGAGATTTACCCCTGGGGAAAAATGAAAATGTATATTTTTAATAAAAACTAACCGGAAGCTTTTATTAAAAACGGTGAGCCGGAGTGCGGACTCAATTTTTTTATTACTTTACTTCTTCAACGGCAATTATAATATGTCTATCCTTATTGTATTATGCGGCCTGCTTTTGCTTGTAATATTAATTGCGGGTGCAAAGTTTCACCCTTTTCTGGCTTTTATTATTGTGTCTTTACTTCTGGGCTGGTGGCTGGGGATACCGATAGAGAAACTGGCAGCCTCGGTAAAAGCCGGTATAGGGAGCATCCTTGGCGACCTCTCCATAACCATCTGCATAGGTGCTATGCTCGGTAAGCTTATTGCCCATACTGGTGCGGCACAAAAAATTTCGGATAGCCTTATCCGTTTGTTTGGAGAAAAAAACCTGCAGTGGGCAATGATGCTCACTGGCTTTATTGTAGGTATCCCGCTTTTTTATAATGTGGGTTTTGTCTTGCTGGTGCCGCTCATTTTTGCAGTTATTTACCGTACCGGGATGCCGGCGGTGTATACGGCTTTGCCTATGCTTGCCGCCCTCTCAGTAACCCATGGTTTTCTGCCACCCCACCCTTCCCCGGTGGCTTTGGCCGCACAGTTACATGCCAATATTGGTAAGGTACTGCTGTATGGAATTGTAATTGCCATTCCGGCAATACTTGTGGCGGGGCCATTATTTGCACAAACGATAAAGCATCTTAAAACACCAGCTTTGCAACTTTTTAAACCGGCCGTTATACAGGCAGAGGCCTTACCTGGCGGCCTCAATAGTTTTTTTACAGCCTTATTGCCAGCACTGTTGCTTATTTTATTTAACACAGCTACCTACTTTTTTCATCCCGGTGAAACAGGGCAAAAACAATTGGCTTTTTGGGGCGACCCGGTAATGGTATTGATGATATCACTCCTGTACGCTACTTATGCCCTCGGGTGGACAAACGGTTTTTCAATAAAAAAACTTATGGAGTTGTATGGCGAAGCCATCAAAGATATTTCCGTTATCCTGCTGATTATCGCAGGGGCAGGAGCTTTAAAGCAGGTGCTTGTAGATAGCGGGGTAAGCACCATAATCGGTGCTCAGATAAAAATATTAGCCGTAGACCCATTGGTATTAGGCTGGCTGATATCGGGCACTATCCGCATTTGCGTGGGGTCGGCAACGGTAGCTGGCCTAACGGCAGCAGGAATTATGGCCCCTGTACTAATGCAAACCTCGGCCGATCCTAACCTGATGGTATTATCTATCGGTGCAGGCAGCCTGCTGTTTTCTCATGTGAATGATTCCGGCTTCTGGATGTTTAAAGAATATTTTAATCTCTCTATAAAAGATACGCTGCGTTCCTGGTCGGTGATGGAAACAATTGTATCAGTAATGGGGCTGGCAGGCGTAATGCTGTTGAAAAGTTTTTTATAGCTGCTGCAGAATCAGGTGTACCGCATCTTCAGTCGAAAGGCTGATATTAACGGGGATAGCATATTCCGGAATTTCTAAAATGTCAAACTGGGACTGCAATAAAGTTGCGGGCATAAAATGATCGGAACGGGATTGAAGGCGGTTTTTTACCTGCTCAAATGTACCCTGTAAAAAAACCCAGATGGTTTGCAGGAGGCCTTGTTGCAAAACCCGGCGGTATTTTTCTTTTAAAGCAGAGCAGGCAATTATGGCGCCATCAGAAAAAGTTTGCTCCAGTGCCAGGCTGTTTAAAGCCAGTAACCATTCTTTGCGGTCTTCATCATCAAGTGGCTGCCCTGCGGCCATCTTTTTTTTATTGGGCAGACTGTGAAAATCATCCCCGTCAAAAAAAGGTATGCCGGTTTGTTGGGCTAACAATTTACCTATAGTGGTTTTACCTGACCCCGAAACGCCCATGATATAGATAACAGGTTTCATTTAAATATTTAAACAACGGAAACTTTTTACAGAAAGGTAAGAGATTATTATAATTCAACCAAGTCGCCAGGGTTTTCTTTAGCCCAAAAAAAATCTAATTTTTTATAATGGGCAATTCATGTTTATTGATAATGTTTAATACAGCCTCCACAGTGATATTCCTTTTAGTTTTTTTACAGGTTTTATTTTATCTTCATTAGTAAATGGCAAATAGATTTTATATATTTTTTTTAACCCTGGTAATTTTTACTGCTCAATGTGCCGGACAAAAATATACTGAGCCCCACCGCCCGCAATATCATTTTTCACCAAAGGAGAAATGGATGAATGATCCTAACGGAATGGTTTATTATAAAGGCGAGTATCATTTATTTTACCAATACTACCCTGATAGTACCGTGTGGGGCCCAATGCATTGGGGACATGCAGTAAGTAAAGACAAACTACACTGGCAACATTTACCTATTGCTTTATATCCTGATTCGATGGGTTATATTTTCTCTGGTAGCGTGGTGGTGGATATAAAAAATACCAGCGGGTTTAAAAAAGGAATAGAAGCGCCTTTAATAGCCATTTTCACTTACCATAATATGGCGGGGGAAAAAGCAGGCACTGATAAATTTCAAACCCAGGGCATTGCATATAGTACAGATAAAGGAAGGCACTGGAACAAATATTCTGCTAACCCGGTTATTAAAAATCCGGGTCATAAGGATTTCCGGGATCCAAAGGTATTTTGGCATGAGCCAACAAAGCATTGGGTAATGAGCCTGGCGGTTGGGGACCGGATACAGTTTTACCACTCAAAGGATTTAAAAAACTGGGGTCTTACCGGTGAGTTTGGAATGAAGGAAGGGAGCCATGGCGGTGTTTGGGAATGCCCGGACCTGTTTTCATTACCAATAACTGGAAGCACTGAAAAAAAATGGGTGCTCATTGTGAGTATCGGGAATGGTGCACCTAACGGTGGCAGTGGTACGCAATATTTTGTGGGTGATTTTGACGGCAGTAATTTTAAAAATTCGCAGACAGCACAAATAGAAAGATGGATAGATTATGGTACGGATAATTATGCCGGTGTTACCTGGAGCAATACCGCTGAGGGAGAAAAAATATTTTTAGGCTGGATGAGTAACTGGAAATATGCAACGCAAGTACCTACTCAAAAATGGCGAAGCGCTATGACATTGCCCCGGCTCCTGCGCCTGGAAAAAATAAAAAACGGTTATTTTCTGAGAAGTGAACCGATTGCCAACGTTCAAAAAATACGGGGAAATAGTAAACCGTTTTCTTTAAATAAGTGGCCGGTAAAATTTGGACCATTATCAGAAATTATCCTGGAAGCAGACCTGGAAAACAAAAAAAATAATTCCTTTTCCATTGAATTCTCCAATGGGAATTTGGAAAAATTGATCGTCGGTTATAATGATAATGATCATAGTTATTTTATCGACAGAACCCATGTCGGAAATACTTCCTTCAGCCCTGTTTTTGCAGTAAAAGAAATAGCTCCCAGGCTCACCAATTCAAAAACAATACGTTTACATATTTTCACAGATAAGTCATCAATAGAAGTTTTTGCAGATGATGGCTTGAGCTGCATGACCGCAATTTATTTTCCAACAGCAGATTTTGAAAGCATACGTTTGGTATCGGAAAATGATCATTTTTCTTTTACCAAAAATGAAGGTTACCGTTTAACAACAGTGTGGTAATACTGGAGAGATTAACGGCAATAATTATTATTAAGTTTAAGTTACCTTAGGCTCTAAATCTCTTGGGGATAGGGTAAAGCCGGACTCCATTATATGGTTAACAATTATGAACCATCTCTATAATAGTTTAGCTGGGGTGTATGAGGCTATGTACAAATCCTTTATAGATTATCCTGCAGAGTTTGAGCTTTATAAAGATGTGTTGCTTAAAAATAATTGCAATTCTGTTGTTGAGATCGGATGCGGTACCGGAAATTTAGCAGGGCTATTTATTAAAAATAAATTCGACTATACCGGCCTGGACATAAGTGCTGAAATGCTTGCTATTGCAAAAAGAAATATTCCGGGAGGTAATTTTTTGCAGGCCGGCATGCAGGATTTTCAATTACCCCACCTGGTAGATGCATCTATAATTACCGGGCGCTCGATCAGTTACCTGCTTACAAATAAAGATGTAACAGCGAGTTTTGCGTGCATAGCTAAAAATCTACTTCCGGCTGGTATAATATGTTTTGATTTTATAGACGCCAATAAATTTATCCCGCTTATAAAAAAAGATGCGGTCTGGCATACTGCATCTGTAAACAAGAAAACTTTTAAACGGGAAAGTTTTTGGTCTCTCAATGCCAGTAATGGTTGGAGCTTCGACTGGCGTTCCGTTTTTTATGAAGAATCTCCTGACGGCTCGTTATTAAGGATAGGAGAAGACCAGTCCACCATCAGGGCATTTACAAAAGATGAAATTATATTGTTTTTACAACTCTGCGGCTTCCGGGCAACCCACATATATCCACGTTTAACTTATGCCTTTGATACATTTATGGTAGTAGCTGAAAAACTGCCTGCAAAATAAATTCATTTAAAATTTTACTTCTAGCTCTCTAACCCATTGAATTAATAGGAGACAAATAAAAGAATTACACTTTGTTTGTTTGAGTTATAAAGTAGAAATTCGCAGCATGCAATTTTCCCGGAAAGATATTACAACAGAACAGCTTGTTCATTTATATAAAAGTCTCTTATTGCCCCGCATGATAGAAGAGAAAATGCTGGTATTATTGAGGCAGGGGAAAATTTCCAAATGGTTTAGCGGCATAGGCCAGGAGGCGATTTCTGTAGGGGTTACCGCAGCCTTGCAACCTGATGAATGGATAATGCCTCTTCACCGAAACCTGGGCGTTTTTACCGGGCGCAAGATGCCGCTCAGCAAATTATTTATGCAATGGCAGGGTAACAAAGAAGGGTATAGCAAAGGCCGGGAAAGAAGCTTTCATTTTGGGAGCCGGGAACATTATATCTGCGGCATGATCTCTCATTTGGGGCCCCAACTCGCCATTGCAGATGGTGCAGCCCTGGCGTACAAATTAAGAAACGAAAAAAAAGTAGCAGTAGCATTTACCGGTGAGGGCGGTACCAGCGAAGGTGATTTTCATGAAGCACTCAATACGGCTGCCGTGTGGAACCTTCCTGTAATATTCATTATCGAAAATAATGGCTATGGCTTAAGTACCCCTGTAAACGAACAATACAGTTGCACAAGCCTGGTACAAAAAGCTGCAGGGTATGGTATGGAGGGAGTGCAGATTGATGGAAACAATATCCTAGCTGTATATGATACTATAAAAGGAGTAAGGGAATATTGCATCAAAAATCAAAAACCTTA
>JBDSDN010000032.1:0-21455 GCA_039920545.1 Ferruginibacter sp.
ATACTGTCACTTTAAAATTTTGTAATATTCAGAAACCGGTGTATCTTTTTTGGAGTACCTGGGAATTTGCCTATCAAAGTATTGGCAATCCCTTTGCACAGCCAAACAAAGTGCTAGGAAACATCAGTAATGGGGCTCTTGGGTCATTTAGTGGATATGCTGCATTCTACAGAACGATAATTGCACGGTAAATTTTAAGGGATCTGTACTATTTTAGTTTGCAAAAAGCTATTGTAAAATTTGATATGTCAGAAAAATTATGAATACCATTCAACAGCGGAAATAACAAATATTATCTATAAAATAAAATTAGAAAAGGATAAAAAAAAATGGACAACACAGCAGCCGAAAAAGTGAAATGTTTAATTATAGGGTCTGGACCTGCAGGATATACTGCTGCAATTTACGCAGCCAGGGCTAATTTGTTTCCTCTTTTATACCAGGGCATTCAACCAGGCGGGCAACTTACTATTACAACCGAGGTAGAAAACTATCCGGGTTATGCTGATGGTGTGCAGGGGCCTGAAATGATGGAACACTTTGAAAAACAGGCCGCCCGTATGGGCACAGAGATCCGTTATGGGCTGGCAACAAATGTAGAGTTCTCCGGCCATCCTTTGAAGGTAGAAATTGATGAGGAAAAATGGATAGAAGCAGACGCCGTCATCATCAGTACAGGGGCCTCTGCAAAATGGCTGGGTTTGCCAAGCGAACAAAGACTAAATGGTTATGGTGTTAGTGCCTGTGCAGTTTGTGACGGTTTTTTCTTTAAGGGTAAAGAGGTTGCCATAGTAGGAGCAGGTGATACAGCCGCTGAAGAAGCACTGTATTTAAGTAAACTATGTACAAAGGTTCACATGATTGTGAGAAAGGATGCTATGCGTGCCAGTAAAGTAATGCAGGACCGGGTCTTAAAAACAGAAAATATAAAAATTTACTGGAATAGTGAAACAGATGAAGTGCTGGGAGAAAGCAAAGTGGAAGCCGTACGGATAAAGAATACCTTATCAGGTGAAAAAATCGATATTCCCGTAAGTGCATTTTTTGTTGCGATCGGGCACGAACCTAACAGTAATATTTTTAAGGGGTGGCTGGATATGGATGAAGCAGGTTACCTGAAAACTGTACCGGGAACCAGCAAAACAAATGTGCCGGGAGTATTTGCTTCCGGCGATGTGCAGGATAAAATATACCGGCAGGCTGTTACAGCAGCAGGAAGTGGCTGTATGGCAGCACTTGATGCTGAAAGGTATTTAGGAGAGATGGGGTTTCATTAAGCGGATTTGCCAACTTTTAAAATATAAATTTGTACACCATTCACCTTACTAACCTCCGCTTTTTTGCGCATCATGGGATACATGCGGAAGAAGAGATTGTTGGGAACGATTTTGAAGTTTCTGTAGCCGTTAGTTTTGAAGTAACGGCAGAAATAAGTGCATTAAGCCAAACCGTAAATTATGTTTCGTTGTACAATATTATTAAAAAAATATTCATACATCCTGCTAAATTATTGGAGACTTTGGCGACAGATATCTGCGAAGGAATCCACGCATCAGATCAGCGCATTAAAAAAATTAACATTACTATTCATAAATTAAATCCTCCCATTGGTAATTTTACAGGAAGTGTCGGCGTATCTTTTTGTAAAACTTATTAGTAATGAAAGTTCTCTCTTTCCTGATTTTCTTTGGGTTCGTATTTTTAAATAGTTCATCCCAGGATATAAATTATTTTCTTAATGAAGGAAAAAGATTAGAGGCGCTTCCTGATGAGAAAGGAGCTTTAAAAAAATTTAAAGAAGTTTTGAAACTTCAACCTGGTAATCTTTATGCACTCAGTAAAAGTAGTGAACTCTGCAGCAGGATAGGGAACCGTGAGGCGGATACAAAATCCAGGGATAATTATTATTCAGCAGCAGTAATTTATGCAAAGACTGCTTTAAAACTTAGTCCGGCTGATGATGAAGCAAATACCGCCATGGCTATTGCGGTGGGGCGAACAGTACTGATTAAGAGCGGCAAGGAAAAAATCAGTGCGGTAAAAGATATTAAACATTATGCTGACATTGCTCTGCTTACCAACCCACATAATTTTAAAGCCTGGCATATTCTGGGTAAATGGAATTATGAAGTGAGTAACCTTAATATGATGGAAAAAGCTGCAGCCAAAGTATTTTTTGGTGGGCTCCCCCCGGCTTCCTTATCAAATGCGATTGCATCTTATGAAAAAGCAAAAACAATAAGCCCTTCATTTCTTCTTAACTATATAGAACTTGCAAGGGCGTATAACCGAAACGGTGATAAAAATAAGGCCCTTGTTCAACTAAAAAAGTTATTAACTCTTCCCTCACTTTCAGAAGACGACCCACGTATAAAAGTGGAGGCACAAAAGCTGATTAAAAGCTGGAGTTAGACAGGACGTAACTAAAATAATACAACAAAATACGCTGCTTGTTTTCTTAGGTAAATATTTATCTTCGGGGCAAATATTAATTAAATGAAAATCCAGATTTGCCTGATTGCCGTTTTTTGTTTCCATTATAACAGTACCATAGCCCAGGAAAAGGATTCTCTGACCAGGTATAACCCTCACAACTTATTTTCTCCGTTATTTTATCCCTCGGGCGGCACAATTAGCCGGGCAGCAACTGGCGAGCCTAATGTCGGTTATTGGCAAAACAAGGCAGATTACCAGGTAAGTGTTTCATTAAACGATACAACAAATGAAATAAAAGGATTTGTAATTATTTCCTATAAAAATAACAGTCCTCATGCCTTGCCTTTTCTTTGGCTTCAATTAGATCAGAATCTTTTTGACAAAGAAAGCCGGGGTCAGGCCCGTATGCCCGTTGGCAGTAGAAGCCGTTATGGAGATGCCAGCAGCGAATTTAATGGAGGCTATAAAATCAGCAGTGTAAAAACCGGTGATGAAGGAACACAGGGAGATTATATTATTTCGGATACCAGGATGCAGATTCGTTTACCCAAAGCCGTTAGACCAGGCGGAGACCTGATAAAAATAAGGATTGATTACTCCTTTATCCTGCCAAAATATGGGGCCGACAGGTGTGGAATTTTAAAAACAAAAAATGGCAATATTTACGCCGTTGCCCAATGGTATCCACGCATGTGTGTTTTCGATGATGTGCAGGGCTGGAATACAAATCCTTACCTCGGCCCGAGCGAATTTTACCTGGAGTATGGCGATTTTGATTTTAGCATTACAGCTCCGGCTTCTCATACAGTTGTAGCCAGCGGAGAATTACAAAATGCTGCCGAGGTGCTCACAGCCACGCAATTAAAAAGATTGGAAGAAGCGAAGAACAGTGATAGAACGATTACCATCCGGGGAGAACAGGAAGTTACAGCCGGTTTGTCCGTTACACAACCCGGTACACTTACCTGGAAATTTAAAATAAATAATGCAAGAGATATTGCGTGGGCTTCGTCGAAAGCTTTTATATGGGATGCGGCAAAAGTAAATTTACCTGGGGGTAAAAAAGCACTTGCTCAAAGCGTATACCCTATAGAAAGTAAAGGAGCAGACCGTTGGGGCAGGGCAACGGAATATACAAAAGGCAGCATAGAGAATTATAGCAAACGATGGTTCGCATATCCCTACCCGGTAGCCACAAACGTTGCTTCTAATGTTGGGGGCATGGAATATCCAGGCATTGTTTTCTGTGGTTCCAATGCACAAAAAGAAAGTTTATTCGGCGTAACTGATCATGAGTTTGGCCATACCTGGTTTCCGATGATTGTGGGCAGCAATGAAAGAAAATATGGGTGGATGGACGAAGGCTTTAATACTTTTATTAATTCTCTTGCTGATGATGATTTTAATAACGGGGAGTACAAACAAAATGATTCTAAAGAAAATATTATACCGTATATATTCGGGCCTGGCAGCGAAAGTATTTTTAATACTCCCGACGCCATGAAGGAAGGAAATATAGGAACAGCCCTTTATTTTAAGCCGGGTTATGGTTTGCAGTTATTAAGAAATTATATTCTTGGACCGGACCGCTTTGATTATGCCTTTAGAGCCTACATTAACCGTTGGGCATACAAGCACCCAACACCCTGGGATTTTTTCCGAACCATGGAAAATGTTTCCGGTGAAGATCTCAGCTGGTTTTGGAAAGGCTGGTTCTTGGAAAATTATAAATTAGACCAGGCAATATCTTCAGTAACTTATGAAAGAAATATCCCTGCAAATGGAGCGGTAATCACCCTGCAAAATCTCCAGGAAATGGCTATGCCGGTATTCCTCAGTTATGAAACAAAATCAGGGGTAAAAGGGAAAAAAGAATTGCCGGTGGAAATATGGAATAATACATCTTCTTTTAAAGTAAAACTGGAGACAAAAGAGGAGTTAAAATATGTAACAATTGATGAAGGGAAAAATTTTCCTGATATTAATTTTTCAAATAACACCTGGAGAGCAAATTGATTTTTTTATTAAAACACTTTTTTGAACCGGAAATCCATATTAAATCGGGAAACTAAGTCAGTTTTATTTCTTTGATTAAAATTTGGAGGCATAATTTTTTTAAATCCCATCTGCATGAAGCATTTTAAGTTTTACTCTAAAAATGATATTCTTTCTCTAACTAAAGTGCGCCGTTTTGAAACGAAATTAGGAGAAAGGGTAAAGCATTTACAAAATGAAATGGACTGGCCGGAGGTATTGCAGCAATCATCAGCAAAGTATGTGTTGGTAGGTATTCCTGAAGATATTGGGGTGAAAGCAAATTATGGTGTAGGTGGTGCCGATACGACCTGGTACCCCTTTTTACACTCATTTTTAAATACTCAGAGCAATGATTTTTTAACGGGTGAAAATATTTTATTACTAGGTCATTTTGACTTTGGTGATATTAAATACCTGGTAGAAAATAATGCCTACAACCAGGAAGAACTAATACTTGCTTACCGGCATGCCGTAAATATTATTGATGAGGAGGTAGAAGTTATGATGAAGCTGATAGCCTCCTGTAAAAAAATACCCGTTGTTATTGGTGGCGGGCATAACAATGCCTACCCGATAATAAAAGGAGTTTCTAAAGGATTGCACAAAGCAGAAGTGCTGCCGCTGGCACAAATCAACTGCATAAACCTGGATGCCCACACTGACTATCGTACCATAGAAGGCCGGCATAGTGGCAATGGATTCAGATATGCTGAAGCTGATGGTTACCTCGGAAAATATTGTATCGTTGGTCTGCACGAAAATTACATTCAACAAAATGTATTAACGGATATTCATGCAAATCCATTTATACAATACATTACCTACGAAGAAATTTTTATACATGAAAAAAAGAATTTTATTCAAGCCATCGCACACGCAACCGGTTTTACTGAGGATACCTACACTGGGATAGAACTGGATTTAGATAGTATACAGAATTCCCTTTGCAGTGCCCAAAGTCCGACAGGGCTTAGTGTATTACATGCAAGACAATACATAAATTTTACTGCTACCGATGCAAAAGTTGCCTACCTGCACATAACTGAGGGAGCCTGTCAACTTGCAGATGGTTCTAAGAATGATAACACCGGGAAATTAATAAGTTACCTGGTGAGTGATTTTATTAAGGCAAATACAACTGTGTGAAATTTTATGAATGATAATACCCCTATAAAAAATGCCACTTTTTAGGGTGGCATTTCTTGTTTAAATCATAATCATTATTCTGCTGAAAGGTATCGTGCGTATGCATATCCTTCTTCACCATCATCAGTACGCACCAGCCACCATTGGTCATTACTCTTACTAACCAAAGTAATAGTTTCGCCATGTGCAGCTTTGCCAACAATTGGCTGGTCTGTGCCGGGGCCTTTTCTTATGTTCAGGTTGCTGCTGTCTGTCATCACTTTTACTTTTGTAACCGAAGCATCCATCGCTACATTAATGTTCATCACCAGGTCTCCGCTGCTAAAGTTGGGATCCAACTCGCCATACTTATTCCACAACTGGTCTTTTACTGCGCCTGAAGGTGCAGTCCCATCTAAGTACATTATGCCATCCTGCTCTCTTACCTGTAGATTTGATACACCTGCGGCGGTAGCAGCTTCGGTGAGTGTCATATATTTATCTTGTAAAGCCATAATTTGGTTCCTCCAGTTTTTATTTAACGGTTAATTGATTATCTATTTTTTTGGGATGCAGGCTGCTTAAACCCATCATCAATTTAGGTAACGATGCCTTAGTGATGGAACCTGTTAAGGTTACCACACCATCAACAACTGATGCCATGACAGTAGGGAAATCTTTGGTAGCATCTTTTACACTGGAATTGAGGGCATCATCCGGAGAAACAACTACAGGCGCCACCATTGGGGCTGGGGTGGTAGTATTATTTACAACTGATTTTACGCCTTTTACTGCGCCTGCCTTTGTAGCACTTTCTGCTTTGGCTGCATCGTCAGTAACCTCGCCGCTTAAGGTAGCTACACCATCATTTACCATAACTAATACTCCCGCCGTAGCTGGATTATCTTTCAAACTTTTTTCTACAGAAGCTTTAATGTCGGCATCTTTTGGAGTACAGCTGGTAAAACTGATTGCCGTAATAAGAGCCAGGGCTGGTAATAATTTAAAAATTTTCATGTATGTGTTTTTTGGTGATTGAATTATTTATTTATCAAATATAATGCTACAATACTCCCGAACTGAAAATGATTATTCAGACAACCGGTTTTACCACTATTTAAAAATGAACTTCCCCCATTAAAAATGCGCTAAAAAAATGCTCTACCAACCCCAAATTGTTTTGGGGTTCTCAAAGAAAAAAATAAGAAAAAATAACACCAAACAGTAATTAAAAATCAATATGCTAAAAACTGGAAACACTATTTACTTTATTCACAGGTGTTTAAAAAGGTAAAATGATCTAAGGGTCAGTTTAATTATATTTGCGGCTATAGGTATTTCATTAGAGCTTGAGCATGAAATAATTTATAAACGGGAAATATCAAAAACGTAATGGCAGCAAAAGACTTATTCGATTATACTGAAGATAATATCCGCAGTCTTGAATGGCAGGAACACATCCGCCTTCGCCCCGGCATGTACATAGGCAAATTAGGGGATGGCAGCAGCCCTGATGATGGTATTTATGTACTGTTAAAAGAAGTGATTGACAACTGTATTGATGAGCATACGATGGGTCACGGCAAACATGTAGATGTAAAGATCGATGGTAAAACACTTACCGTAAGAGACTATGGCCGAGGTATCCCTTTAGGTAAAGTTGTAGATGTCGTGAGCAAGATGAATACCGGCGCTAAGTACGATAGTAAAGCTTTTCAGAAAAGCGTAGGGCTGAATGGGGTCGGTACAAAGGCCGTAAATGCGCTCAGCCATTATTTTAAAGTATCCTCGTACAGGGAAGGAAAAGAAAAGACTGCGGAATTTGAACGGGGTATATTAACCAGGGAATACAAAGAAACCGCAACGAAAGAAGAAAACGGAACCTATGTAACATTCATTCCTGATGAAAAGATTTTCAAAAATTTTCATTTTGTAAGCGAATACCTGGATAATCAATTTTGGAATTATTGTTACCTTAATACCGGGCTGGTAATGAATCTTAATAATAAAAGATTTGTGAGTAAGAATGGCCTACTGGACCTGTTGCAACGTAAAACAAATGAAGATGAAATCAGGTACCCGATAATCCATTTGATAGGGGAAGATATAGAATTGGCTTTAACTCATGAGAGTGCGTATGGTGAAGAATATTACAGCTTCGTTAACGGCCAGTTTACTACGCAGGGGGGCACTCATTTATCTGCTTTTAGAGAAGGATACGTAAAAACAATAAGGGATTTTTATAAAAAAGATTATGATGCTTCCGACATACGGGGAAGTATTTGTGCTGCTATTTCTGTGCGGGTGCAGGAACCCGTTTTCGAAAGCCAAACTAAAACTAAACTGGGTTCCCAAACTGTTTATGAAGGTGGCCCAAGCATGAAAAACTTTATTGGTGATTTTTTAGGAAAAGAACTTAATAATTTTTTACATCGTAATACCTCAGTTGCAGAGGCTTTAAAACGTCGTATAGAACAGAATGAAAGAGAGCGGAAAGAACTTGCCGGGATAAAAAAATTGGCCAATGAAAGGGCAAAAAAAGCCAACCTTCATAATAAAAAGTTACGGGACTGTAAGTTTCATTATAACGATGAACCCACTGGAAAAGATAAAGACAGCATAATAGAAAAGCAAAAAGAAAGCACCATCTTTATTACTGAGGGTGATAGTGCCAGCGGTTCCATTACAAAAGCCAGGAATGTAAATACCCAGGCAGTGTTTAGTTTACGGGGCAAGCCTTTAAATTGTTTTAGCCTTACTAAAAAAATTGTTTACGAGAATGAAGAATTTAACCTGCTGCAACATGCCCTTAATATTGAAGAAGGGTATGAAGGGTTACGCTATAATAATATTGTAGTGGCTACAGATGCGGATGTAGATGGCATGCATATACGGCTATTACTGATGACTTTTTTTCTGCAGTTTTTTCCAGACCTGGTAAAAAATCAACACGTTTATATTTTAGAAACACCATTATTCCGGGTAAGAAATAAACAGGAAACTATTTATTGTTATGACGAGCATGAGAAGCAGGCGGCTATAAAAAAGTTAGGTACAAAACCCGAAATAACAAGATTTAAAGGGTTAGGAGAAATAAGCCCTGATGAATTTGCCAGGTTTATTGGCTCCGATATGAAATTGCAACCGGTGATTATGGAGCAGGGCGAACATGTACAGAATTTACTGGAATATTATATGGGTAAAAATACTCCTCAACGCCAGGATTTTATTATTGATAACCTTAAAATAGAATTAGATTTAGTTGAAGAGGGGCAATAGGCACAATTAATATAACTATTAGAAATACAACTTTAATTATTATGGAGTGTCTGGCGGAAACCATAATTGATATCCGATATGTTTGAATTTCATCTTGATAAAAAAAAATATTTTGATATAAATGTAACGAATGTTGAACAACACATATTACCGTTTATTGAATCAAAATTTTCTGTGCGGCCGGGGATGCGTGTATTGGAAATAGGCTGTGGGGAAGGCGGGGTCTTAAAACCATTTTTAGACCGGGGCCTGCTTGGTGTAGGAGTAGAATTAGATGAAGTGAGGCTAATAGAAGCCAGGAAATTTTTAGCGGATGAAATTGCACAAAACAAAATTAATTTTATATCAAAAAATATTTACGATACAGATGTAGAGGAAGTGCTGGGTGAACGGTTTAATATTATACTGCTTAAGGATGTGATCGAGCATATTCACGATCAGTCCAGGATCATGGCATATATGCAAACTTTTCTTCTTCCTGGAGGCGTAATATTTTTTGGCTTCCCACCCTGGCAAATGCCATTGGGTGGACATCAACAGATATTAAAAAATAAGTTGCTTTCTAAAATTCCTTATTACCACCTTTTGCCGATGCGGGTTTACAAATGGGTATTAAAAATTGCAAATGAAAATGTGGAGGAAATGGCAGAAATAAAAGAAACCGGTATTTCTATTGAACGCTTTGAAAAGATTACCCACACCGCCGGGTATAAAATTCTCAATAAGAAATTTTATTTAATTAATCCAATTTATCAGTACAAGTTTGGATGGAAACCAAAAGAACAGTTTAGTTTTATAAGAGGCCTCCCGTGGGTACGGAATTTTTTTACAACTTGTGTTTATTATTTAATACAAAAGAAATAAAGGAATTCGTTGATCCATTTAACCAGTGAAACAAAAAATATGATCCATATAGTATTTAACGAAGCTGATGTAAAAGTACTGACAGATGCAATTGCCTTAGATGAAATGCTGAAGGGTGAAGTAATACAAATAAAGGATGACTATGCAGTAGGGCCATTAAGAAATATTTATGAAGCCGAAGGGATAAAGGAGCGACGAGAATGGTGGAATGCTGTTTTAGCCGGGGGCGATTATGACGGCAAAGCAAAAAGCGGGGAAGTTGATGATTATAAAACTACTGCAGCTTTGGAAGAAACAATGCGCCATAATGAAACAGAAGTTATTTGGATTTGGGCTGCCCAAAATAAACATGATGTTTCCGGGTATTACTGGCTGTTGCATTTTGTAAAGCCATTCCACGGCCGGGTCTTTATCCTCTACCTTAATAACCTTCCCTTCATTAATGAAAAGGGAAATATATTTTATCCGGAATGGCTGCATAAAATACCTCCAAAGGAATTTTTAAAAGCAAAAAAACTTGCGAGGGAAATTACTTTAAGCGAATTTGAAGTGGATCCGGATGAGTGGGAGAGATTGTGCAATACTGATAGTGGGGTACGTATTTTAGACGGAGGTAAAAAATTGACAGATAAAGGGTATAATTTTTATGACGATGAGCTAAAAAAATATATTACCGGTGATTGGCAAAAAGCATTTAAAATTATTTACCAGTTTTTAAGTAAAGCAAGCCATACTACCGGTGACGCATACCTTTTGTGGCGTTTAAAATTAATGATTTCCCAGGAATTGTTTGATGTACAGGGTACGGTCGGTAACATGAAAGATTTTGAATTGAAAACAAAAGTGTAATGCTCAACTCGAAATCTATCACTAAAATATGGTATCTAAAAACGAATACATAATTGCCTTATTTATCCATTTATTTCTTTGATGGTTTTTTGACGCCAAAATATTTAAATTGATATAATAATAATAGAACCCTGGGGCTAAAGCCCGAAAGAAATTAAAATATGGCTAAAGAGCATAAGGAAGCATACCAGCATAGTGATACGGGGGTAAGCGGACAATATAAAACATGGTTCCTGGATTATGCCAGTTATGTAATTCTGGAACGAGCAGTGCCGGCCATTGAAGATGGCCTAAAACCGGTTCAACGCCGCATTCTGCATGCCATGAAAGAAATGGATGATGGGCGGTTTAATAAAGTGGCTAACATTATTGGGCAAAGTATGCAATATCATCCACATGGGGATGCAAGTATTGGAGATGCAATGGTGAATATGGGTCAAAAAGAATTGTTGATAGAAACGCAAGGGAACTGGGGAGACGTTCGCACAGGTGATGAAGCCGCCGCCGCCAGATATATTGAAGCCAGGCCCAGCAAATTTGCCCTGGAAGTGGCATTTAATCCTAAAACTACAAACTGGCAATTGAGTTATGATGGTAGAAAAAATGAACCGGTAACATTACCAATGAAATTTCCACTTCTGCTGGCACAGGGAGCAGAAGGAATAGCCGTAGGGCTGGCTACAAAAATTTTACCACATAACTTTTGTGAACTGATTGAGGCTTCTGTTAAACATTTGCGTGGTAAAAAATTTGAAATATTCCCAGACTTTCAAACCGGAGGTACAATGGATGATACCATGTATACTGAGGGGAGAAGGGGCGGAAAAATAAGGGTTCGTGCAGTAATAGAGGAACAAGATAAAAAAACCCTTTTGATCAAAAGCGTGCCTTATGGAGTTACCACAACCCAATTAATAGAAACTATTGTGAGGGCCAATGACCAGGGTAAAATAAAAATAAAAAAAGTTACCGACCATACAGCAGCCGATGTTGAAATTTTTATCGAACTGGCGCCAGGCATTTCACCCGATATAACTATTGATGCATTATATGCTTTTACAGATTGCGAAGTGAGTATCTCTCCAAATGCATGTGTAATTGTAAATAAGAAACCACAGTTTTTAAGCGCCTCAGAATTGCTGAAAACTTCAGCCGATAATACCAGGGAACTTTTAAAGCAGGAACTGGAAATTAAATTGGCAGAGTTACAGGAAAAATGGCATTTTACTTCACTGGAAAAAATATTTTTTGAAGAAAAGATTTATAAAGAATTAGAAAAAAAACATGAAACCTGGGAAAAGGTTCTTACTTCAATTGACAAGGCATTCAATCCATTTAAAAAATTATTAAAAAGAGATATATCCAGGGAAGATATTATAAAACTGACTGAAAAGCCCGTCCGCCGTATTTATAAACTGGATATTGATGAATTAAATGCACAGATAAAAAATTTAGAAATTGAAATAAAGGCCGTAAAAAAAGATTTGGCTAACCTGGTAGATTTTGCGGTTGCCTATTATGAAAATCTTTTAAAAAAGTATGGCAAGGGAAGAGAACGTAAAACGGAGCGAAAGCAGTTTGATGTAATCCAGGCCCGGAATGTAGCCATAGCAAATGTAAAACTTTATGTAAATTTTGCAGATGGCTTTATTGGAACCGGTTTAAAGAAAGATGAATTAATTGCCGAGGTTTCAGCGCTGGATGATATTGTAGCTTTTACAAAAGGTGGAATTATGAAAGTAGTAAAGGTTTCTGAAAAAACTTTTATTGGAAAAGATATTATGCATGTAGCTGTCTTTCAAAAAGCTGATGAGCGTACGACATATAATATGATTTACCTGGATGGTAAAACAGGTGTTAGCTATGCTAAACGCTTTAATGTTACTGGTGTAACAAGGGATAAGGAGTATGATCTTACTAAGGGATCTGAAAGAAGCAAGCTGCATTATTTTAGCACGAATGCAAATGGAGAAGCGGAAGTGGTAAAAATTATTTTGAGTCCTAATTGCAGTGCCAAAAAAAAAGAATTGGAATTTTATTTTGAAGAACTGGAGATAAAAGGCCGAAACAGCATAGGCAACCAGGTCACTAAATATCCCGTTAAAACCGTAAAATTTAAAGAAGCAGGGAAATCTACATTGGATGCAAAAAAGCTTTGGTTTGATAATAAATTCGGGAGGTTGAATACCGATGAAAAAGGTGAATACCTGGGCAAATTTGAAGCCGAAGATAGGTTACTGGTCATTTACGCTGAAGGGATTTACGAGATTATAGACCAGGAGCTCACCCAACGGTTTGAACCGGATAAAATCTTACTGATTGAAAAATTTGATTCCGGTAAAATTATAACGGCAGTTTATCTTGACAATGAAAAAATGCAATTTAATATCAAGCGTTTTAAAATAGAAACTACTACGTTACACAATAAATTTTCTTTTATAAAAGATGGAAAAGACAACAGGCTGGAAACAGTCACAACAGCTGATATGCCTATATTAAAAGTGCAGACAGGGCGGGGACAGCAAATAAATAAAGCTAAATTTAAAGTTGAAAAACTAGTAGAAGTTATGGGTTGGAAGGCGATCGGTACCAGGCTGGTAGATTATTCAAAATCGGTGGAAATGGAGTGGGAAAAGCCAGTTGAACAGAAGGGAAGTCAGGGGGAGCTTTTTAAATAACACGTTTTCTACCAGAAATTTAAAAAAAATAGTGCAATGTAAATTGCACTATTAGGTAGAATTAAAATGTAAACATTTTGTTGCCGGATCCAGGGCAAGGATCCTCGTTGCCATGTTTATTTGTGATACACTATCAAAGTTTTACTTTATCGCCCTTATTAAAAAAATTTAATTTGCAGCATGATAAGTCAGGTTGTTTAATGATAAAGTAAATTCTTTAGGGTTTGTATCGTACCCGATAGAATAGCTGGTTGGGTAATAACCGGCTCGTTGGAAAGCCTGTGGCTGCCGGACGGGAGTAGTAGTAGTGCTTACCCCATCAGAAAGAAACTGAAGATAATTCTTAGTAAACATAGGTTCATAAAATGTTACCTGGCCGTTATAAGAACCAAAGATAAAAGTTTTTGTAAAGCTTCCCTGAGGTTGAAATTCACTTGATAAAACATCCACCCAGTGAGCTCCCATGTTAGGTACTAAGCCTGGAGTCTGTATGTATGCAGGAGGCATATATTTGGCCAGGGGTGCCAGGTTGAAAGCAGGTGGTGCTAAAAAAGGAATAGTAGCCTGGTATTCTTTTGTAATCATGTAAAAATGAGCATCAAAGTGTGGAACATTATATATTCCCACCGGCTCATGGCCTTGTGGATTCCACCCGATTTCGACGTGATCGAAGGGAGTCACATCAATTTGATGGGGAAATTCAAAAACATAATCCATTTGTTGTGTTCCTTGATTTAATAATGCAGTGGCGGATAAATTCACACCCATAGCAATCGGTTTCCCTGTGGTATTTACACTAACCCACGCTCTTCCTACACCCTTTCCTATAGAAACTGCAGGACCATAAAATGTTTGGGAATTATGTGAACTGTTTAAAGACAAAGCGGTTACGGAAGTATCGCTGGTCGGGGGAGCTGAAGTTTCTTTTTTACAGCTAATTAATACTGCTGCACAGAATACTAAGATTAAAATTTTGTAAGGTAAATACTTCATAATGATTGTTTTTATAGATTTTAAGGTGTTTTTTTTATTCAATCTTTAAAGAATTAAAAATACATTTTGTAAAACCATCAGGCAATTATTTAATTAATACATTAGTAAACAAGTTTTAGCCAGGTAGTTGGCTTTTACATTTTTTTTGCTTTGATTTTCAAAGAATTATCCGTTTATTGTTTTAGGTAATTCTGAAAAAAGTTAGTTTTTTTAATACTTTATAAAGCAAAATAGCCTTCATGCATCGCCACAATGATATACGGGTACTGATACATTCTATGGATAGTTTAGAAAAAAAGGAGTTCATCAGGCAGAATACCGGGCAAAAATTTATTACTAAGATATTTTGTGCACTTGCCCTTGATAAAAATGCTACCGCAGGTATAATGTCCCGGAATTTAAAACTTTCCGATTACTTATACCGACAAAAGTGCAACATCATATACACTGCCACTCTTGGATATTTATTACAAAAGAAGACCTGGGAATTAGATAATAAAAATGTAAACCATTTCATTGATGATCGATTAATAGAATTACATATAGAGAGAGGACTGCATGATGAAACAGAAAAGATTTTAAAAAAAGAACTGGAAACATCAGCACAATATGAAGACTTAAACCGGTTGATTTTTTTATTAGAAAAGCAATTAAAAAATAATAGCTTTTTACCCTATGAGAATGCAGATGTTGTAAGAGCAGAAATTCTAAAAAGAATTAAATCATTTTCGGATCAGCGGGAAGTTTGTACACATTTATATATTATTTACACACGGCTTTTAAATTTACGGTATACTGTGGCATTGCGTACAACAGTTTTACAGCAACAGGAAATCACCTTGTTGCAACGAAATCTTATACATTATTTACCAGCCAAATTAAATCATACCATCAGTCTTATATATTATTATCAGGCCTCTCTATTAGCAGAGTTTATGATGGGCACCACCGACAGCACTATAAAATTGAATTTACAGTTATTAAATTGCTGGATTCAAAAGCCGCACCAGATCAATGCTTATCCGGAATTATTTATCCGTTCTGTTTCAGTACAAGCATATACCAATTTTTTATTAAAAGAAATTTCTGTAGCTAAAAGCTATGCAGATTCTTACAGGCAACTGGCTGAAAAACATTTAAATATTCCTTTTTACAAACAATGGTTTTTAATTGTGGAGTTCCATACCCTTACAAAAATTTTGCATAAAACATTCCGGTATGATGAATTGACAATTTATTTTGCAAAAAACTGGGATGGTATTTATCATTCAATCCGGGTACTTCGGGCTGCAGAAAAGCTGGATTTATTGGTTACGGCAAGTATAACGTTTTTTGTTTTGGGGGACCTTCAACATGCTGAAAATTACATCCAGGAATCTAAAGAAATCAATTTAAAAGTAAACAGGGTAGATACTTTATATTTTACTTTTATATTCCATTGCCTCATACTATTTGAAAAGAAAGAATGGAACAGGTTAAACAGCCTCATCAATTCAGAATATCACTTTTTGTATAGCCATAAAAGCCTGATGCCTTTCGAAAAAGATATGTTATTGTTTATAAAAAAAATGCCTTTTATAATTATTAAAGATAATGGGATACAGAAAATGGAATTGTTTTTACAAAAATTAGATAGCTATAAAGATGACAAATCCAAAAAACTCCATTTTGCTTATTTCGACTTTTATGCATGGATACAAAGTAAAATAGAAGGCATTGGGTATCGCCAATACCGGGTTTCAAATGCTGATCATCTCTCATAAAAAATGAAAAGTTAGACCCTTTCTTCAATTTCCATCATCTTCTCAAAAATTTCTTCATACTCATTATTGGCGGCTTCCAACTCCCTAAGAGCTTTATTGTAATCAGTTTCTACCCTTAAGAATTTATTTTTATCATTATAAATTTCAGGAGAAGCTAGCGAATTTTCTAAATCGATTTTTGCTTTTTGCAGCATGGGAATTTGATCTTCCAGCTTTTTCAGGTGAGACTTTATTTTTTGCAGCTCCTTTTTTTGATCATTATTTACGGGTTGCTGTGGCACAGGTTTTTCAGTTATCTTTTGTTGTTTCTCCACTTTCTGGCTGGCCTTTGCATTTTTTTTAAATTCTGCTTCTGTTTTAATCCGCCGTTCTTTCCAATCTTCCCATTCTGTATAAGTTCCTTTAAACTCCCGTATTTTATGATCTTCTATTTCCCAAATCTTGTTTGCCAATCGACTGATAAAATACCGGTCGTGGCTAACCAGTATAAGGCTGCCCTCATATTTATTTAATGATTCTACCAACAGATCAACAGAGTGTATATCCAAGTGATTGGTCGGTTCATCCAGCATTAGAAAATTTGCTTTACTGGCAATTGTTTTTGCAAGAGCCACCCTTGCTTTTTCACCACCACTCAACACTTTAATTTTCTTTTCTACAGTATCGCCGCTAAATAAGAATGCACCCAGTAAGCTTCTTAATTCCAGGTCATTTTTACCACTTCCAGCATCTTTTAATTCTTCCAATACATCATTATCCTGGTTTAAAGCTTCCAACTGATGCTGAGCATAAAAAGATTCAATTACATTATGACCCCATTCCCTTTGCCCTTCAAATTTTTCGGTGCCGGCTATAATACGCAACATAGTAGATTTACCCTTTCCATTAGCGCCGATCAGTGCAATTTTGTCGCCACGATCTATTTCTGCCCCAGTGTTTTCAACAATGTGCACTTCTTTAAAACTTTTGGTAACATGTTTGAGTGTGCAGATAATTTTGCCAGGTTGTTTTTCCACGGCAAAATTTATTTTCATATTGGGCCTTTCTAAATTTACATCTTCTATCCTTTCAATTTTATCAAGCCTTTTTACAATACTTTGGGCAGCCGCAGCTTTACTGGCTTTAGCTTTAAAGCGTTCCACAAATTTTTCCTGCTGCCTTATATAATCCTGCTGGTTGTCAAATGCTTTCTTTTGCATATCAATCCGCAAGGCCTTTTCTGTTTCGTAATAAGAATAATTCCCGGTATAAAAATGCAGTTCCTGCTGGTAAAGCTCCACCACTTTTGTTACCATCCTGTCCAGGAAAAACCGATCATGGCTTACAATAACTACAGCCCCGGGATAATGAATTAAATATTTTTCCAGCCATTCAATGCTGGGCAAATCAAGATGGTTTGTCGGTTCATCCATTAATAAAACATCGGGATGTTGCAGAATCATTTTTGCAAGTAAAACCCTCATTCGCCACCCGCCGCTAAAATTTTTATAAGGTTTATTTAGTTCTGCATTGCTAAAACCCAGCCCCTGCAATATTTCTTCTGTTTTGTGATGGATACTGTACCCATCCAAAACATCCATTTCGTGTAATAAATCTGCATAGTCATTAGCCAGGGTTTCATCACCAGTTTTCTCCAATTCCTTTCCAACCCGGTCCATTTCTTTTTCCAATTCTTTTATCCTTTCAAATGCCCCCAATGCTACCTCCAGGATAGAGTCTTCAGTATCAAATCCTAGTAAGTCCTGGTGCAAAAACCCAATCGTTGTTTCTTTTCCTTTTTCTACAGCACCCTTTGCAGGGCTATATTGTCCCGTTAGTACCTTTAACAAAGTAGATTTTCCCGTACCATTATACCCAATTAAACCTATACGTTCATTGGGCTGTATATGCCAGGTTGCATCTTCCACAATTGTTCTTGCACCAAATTCAAAAGTCACATTCTGTAAGCCTAACAACATCGCTATGTATATATTTTATTTAAAATTCCGGCAAAGCTAATCTAATCATCAAACTTTTAACCCCCAACTATGTTATTAAAGTTTATAATTTTTAAGAATTTTGGTGCTTTATCGAAAATATGTTGCTCCTTTAGTGCAATCATTTTACAAGAAATTTACAAATACAGCAATACAACTTTTATTAATCTTTCAGGAAATTTAATTTAGAGTTAAACCAAATAATCGCCTGATGCGTATTTGTTTCATTATGTTGTTATATAGCCGGTAAGGCAGACTAAAAAGTATATAGTAACTTTGATGAAACACTCTTTAATAAAACTATGAAGAAGAATATTGCTATCCTGGTTGTTATATTAGCTGCTTTCAGTACTTATTGGTACATGCTAAAAACAAAGCAACCTGCTACCAAGAATGCAAAAGTTGCGCCTATTACTTTAAAAAAGCACTCAGACGTTTTCAATAATACTATAAATTCCGTTGTTACAAATTACCTGGGTATAAAAGATGCCTTTACAGAAGACAATATTGCATTAGTAAAGCAGAAGACAAATGATTTTATTGCTTCACTCGGTAATATTGATACTGCAGAATTAAAAAAAGACAAGGCCCTGGTTTTTGAAACCGTAGTTACCAGCATATTAGATATAAGATCTAACGCAGAATCTCTTTATAAACAAACAGATATTACAGAAATGAGGAAGGATTTTAGCAACCTGACTGATATGATGTATCCCACATTTTTCAAAGCAATTTCTTATGAAGGCCCAAAATTGTACCTGGAGAATTGTCCTATGGCTTTTAATGACGACCAACCAGGAAACTGGATAAGCAATAGCGAAAAAATCGTAAACCCCTACCTTGGCAAAAATCACCCGAAGTATAAAGGCGCCATGATTAATTGCGGGGAAATAAAGGATTCAATCGAGGCCGAATAGTTTTATTTTTTCCAGACCTGGGAACCTACGATAATCATTTTATTTCATAACCAATTTTCAGTTGATGTATTATTCTCCCTAAATTCCCTGATATTCTCAATTTATCTTCTCACAATTTATAAATGAAAAAATATTTTTTATTCCTTACCTGCCTGTTATTATTTATCGTGGCCGGTGCGCAAAAAAATTATACAATCAGCGGGTATGTAAAAGATTTGGAAACAGGGGAAACAATTATTGGCGCAACAATTACTGTAAGGAATAATTCCCGTGGTATAAATAGCAACCAATATGGTTTTTATTCCCTCACGCTCAACCAGAGCAATTATACACTTGTCTGCACTCATGTAGGATATAAGGCGGAGATTATAGCAGTAAATCTTACGGCCGATACTTTGATGAATATTTCATTGCAGACAGGTATAGCACTATCGGAAGCCGTAGTAGTCACAGCAAAAAAAAGGGATAACAATGTAAAGAACCCCCAGATGGGAAAAATCAGTTTGCCTATAGAACAGATCAGGGCTGTTCCCGCTTTTTTAGGCGAAGTAGATTTATTAAAAGTGGTACAATTACTTCCTGGTGTACGCAACGCTGGTGAGGGAAGCGCAGGGATATATGTACGGGGCGGGGGTCCTGATCAAAATTTAATTTTGCTGGACGATGCAGTGGTGTATAATACAGGTCACCTGTTCGGTTTTTTTTCAATTTTTAATGCCGATGCTATTAAAAATGTCGCACTCATAAAAGGAGGAATGCCTGCGCAATATGGTGGCCGTTTATCCAGCGTGCTTGATATATCAATGAAAGAAGGTAATAATCAGAAGATGCAGGTGGAAGGGGGCCTTGGCCTTATTGCCTCAAGATTGTCCATACAAGGGCCAATTAAAAAAGATAAAGCCTCTTTTATTATTTCTGCCCGCCGTACTTATGTAGATGCCCTTGCAAAATTATTCATAAAAAAGAGCAGCCAATTTTATGGCTCGGGATATTATTTTTACGATTTAAATGCAAAATTAAATTACAAATTCACCGAAAAAGACAGGGTTTATTTAAGTGGCTATTTTGGCCGGGATGTTTTTGATTTTGTAAACGGCAGGCAAAGCCTTAATGTAAATATTCCCTGGGGAAATGCCACCGGGACCCTTCGCTGGAACCATGTTTTCAATAATAAATTATTTGCAAATACCACCGCCGTTTACAACGACTATAATTTCACCTTCAATGCTT
This sequence comes from Ferruginibacter sp., assembly GCA_039920545.1. GTDB lineage: Bacteria > Bacteroidota > Bacteroidia > Chitinophagales > Chitinophagaceae > Ferruginibacter. The sequence goes on from JBDSDN010000032.1 coordinate 20,148, forward strand.
CTCAGAATAATTTTGATTTGAAACTTGCCTCAGGTATAAGAGATGTGAGTCTTAAACAGGATTATGATTTTTATCCCTATTCAAAACATAAATTAAAATTTGGATTTTTATACACGTACCATCGCTTTACACCTTCAGTAGTCAGTGGCAGACAGGATTCTGTTATTTTTAATCCTCTTAACGCTCAAACAAAATTTGCCAATGAAGCTGCCGTATATGTGCAGGATGACTGGGAACTGAGCCCTAAAATACAGATAAATGCCGGCCTGCGCTATAGTGCTTTTCAACAAGTTGGCCCATACAAAAAATATTCTGCTGATGTAAATGGCAACCGTTTGGATAGTACGGTTTACAAATCTGGTACGGGAGTTAAAAATTATGGAGGCGCAGAGCCCAGGCTAACGGTAAGGTATGCTCTTAATGGAGAAACCTCTGTAAAAACTTCTTTAACCCGAAACTTACAATATATTCACCTGGTGAGTAATTCCGGCACCACGCTGCCAACAGATTTGTGGGTGCCCAGTACTTATAAGGTAAAACCGCAGCTTAGCTGGTTATATGCAGCAGGTTTTTTTAAAAATTTGAAAAACAATACCTACGAAACATCTGTTGAATTTTATTATAAACAGATGCAAAACCAAATAGAGTACAGGGAAGGGTATACGCCTAATACGCTGAGTGACACGGAAGATGATTTTACTTTTGGTAAGGGTTGGAGTTATGGCACTGAATTATTTGTGAACAAAGTAAAAGGCAGGCTTACCGGATGGGTAGGTTATACTTTCAGTTATACCTGGCGAAAATTTGCCGCATTAAATTTCGGAGAAAAATATCCTGCAAAATATGATCGTAGAAATGACATGAGTGTCGTAGCCTTGTATGATCTAAACAAAAAATGGAAACTCTCCGGCACATTTGTGTATGGCACAGGCAATGCTGCAACCTTACCTCAGCGGTTTTATATAGTAAGCGGTGTACTAACGCAGGAGTATAGCCGCATTAATCAATACCGTTTACCTCCTTACCACCGCATAGATATCTCAGCCATACTTACACCAAACAAAAATGAAAATCGAAAATTAAAAACGGAATGGGTGTTTAGTATTTACAATGTGTATAGCCGAAAAAATCCCTATTTTATTTATTTCGACCAATCCGGAAGCCCCTTAGATGGGTCCTTAAAAGTTCAGGCGAAGCAGGTTTCTTTATTCCCAATTATTCCTTCAGTAACGTGGAATTTTAAATTTTGATTTTGAATTTTTTTACACCCTGATATCTTTCTCAACTTAATAATGTATTAAATCCGGT
>JBDSDN010000033.1:0-5159 GCA_039920545.1 Ferruginibacter sp.
TTGAAATCCATTTCCAATTTTGTTCTCAACAAAAAAATCAGCTTCGGGTACCGGGTCAAAACTGTTTAGTGAAATACCCCAGTAGCGGATTTTTCCCTGTTTCTGAAGAAGATTCATGGCTTCTATACATTCACCCTGCTGCAGGTGTTGAAGGCGTGCAGAATGCAACTGGTAATAATCTATAATCCCCCTGTTTAATCTTTGCAGGCTATCTTCGCAGGCCTTTAAAATATATTTTTTTGAATAATCAACTGTAAATTTTTTGTCCCGGGATACATTCCCCACTTTAGTTGCAATAATTACATCTTTTACTTTTCCGCAAACTTCACCAACTAGCTTTTCTGAATGTCCCAAGCCATAAATATCTGCTGTGTCAAAAAAATTGACACCAAGGTCAAGCGAATGATGAATCGCCTTTTTTGATATGCTATCATTTGCATCTCCCCAGCCGATAGCAGTACCACCAATCATAGCGCCGCCGCCAATAGCCCAGGCCCCGAAACCTATTTCGCTTACCAGTAAACTTGTGTTTCCAAATTTTCTGTATTGCATGTGGGAATTTTAAGAAATAAACGTGGAGATTGAAAACTAAATTAATCTAAAAAATATTGCAGCGCCAGCTCATATCCTTTTAAACCAAGCCCACTAATAACACCTTTGCTTTTACCGGATACATAAGAAAGTTTTCTAAAATCTTCCCGCCCGAAAATATTGGAAATATGTACTTCTACTACTTTAGTTGTAATGGCGGCAATTGCATCGCCCAATGCTACTGACGTGTGTGTGTAGCCGCCGGGGTTAAGAATAATGCCATCCAATGAAAAACCAAGTCGCTGAATTTCATCTATCAGTTCGCCTTCTATATTGCTTTGAAAATAACTGAATTCTACCGCAGGATATTTATCTTTTAATTTTTGAAGGTATCCGTCAAAAGATTCATTTCCATAAATATCTACTTCACGTTTGCCAAGTAAATTTAAATTAGGGCCGTTAATGATTGCTATTTTCATAAAAAAATTAACTACAGATTTAATATATTATTTTAGGTGGATTATTGTTATACAAAAAACTTTGACTCTTTGTGTAAGTCTTAATAATTGCATAACCTATTTTAAATCCCCATCAGTTTTATAAACTCATCAAACAAATACCGGCTGTCATGCGGGCCGGGCGTAGCTTCAGGATGGTATTGAACAGAGAAAGCATTTTTATTTTTTAGTCTTATACCTTCAATACTGTTGTCATTCAGATTTACATGAGTTATCTCTACTGCCTCATTTGCTCTTACTGCTGCCGGATCTACTCCAAACCCATGATTTTGGGTAGTGATTTCACTTTTACCGGTAATAATATTTTTTACAGGATGGTTTAGCCCCCGGTGCCCATGATGCATTTTAAAGGTAGGAATATCATTTGCAAGCGCCAACAACTGGTGCCCTAAACAGATTCCAAATAAAGGCTTTTGTACGGATAAAATATCTCTAACGGTTTTTATAGCATAGTTCATAGAAGCAGGATCCCCAGGGCCGTTACTGATAAAATATCCTGAGGGGTTAAATTTTTCTAATTCCTGGAACGGAGTTTTTGCATTAAATACTTTTACATAAGCGCCCCTCTCTACCAGGCAATTCAATATATTTTCTTTTATACCTAAATCGAGTACAGCTACCCGAAACCTGCCTGCCTCATTTCCTGCTGTATAGCTTTCTTTAGTACTTACTACAGAAGCAAGCTCCAGTCCCTGCATAGAAGGAGTCTTTTGCAATTGCCCTTTCAATTTTTCAATATCCGTTTCATCAGATGAAATGATGCAGTTCATTGCTCCCTGGGTGCGTACGTGCGCCACCAATGCCCTGGTATCTACCCCATCAATAGCTATTATATTTTGTGCTTCTAAATAATTTTGCAGGGAATCATCAGCCATAAAGCGGCTGAATTTTTCTTCCAGGTTTCTGCCAATAACAGCTTTTACTTTTACACTGTTGCTTTCCACATCTTCTTTTTTTACTCCATAATTACCAGTATGTACGCTATTCATAATCACCACCTGGCCGTAATAACTCGGGTCAGTAAATACTTCCTGGTAACCCGTCATCCCGGTATTAAAACAAATTTCTCCGGTGGCAATACCTTTTTTGCCAAAGGCTTTACCATTTATTATTGTACCATCTTCTAAAATCAGTATTGCTTTATTATCCATCTGTTTTTAAAAATATGTTGCAAAGAAAACAATTTGTTTCTGAAAATTTATCTCAAAAAAAAAGCAAACCTTAAAAAGTTTGCTTTTATATATTTAAATGAGATTAACACTATGCTTCTCTTCCGCCGTTTAATTTATCCTGCAAAACTTTTAACTCATCCATTTTACCATCCGCAGCTAACTGAGCCTGCTCAGGCCATGTTGTAGTATCAGCCGCATTAAAATGGCCTTCGGAAGCTTCTAAAATTTCTTTTATTTTTTCAGGTGTAGCATTTGCTAAATCAGCAAAGGTTACTATGCCTGCTTCATTCAATACTTCAGCACCCTTTGGGCCAATACCTTCTATCAGTTTAAGATCATCTGCTTTTGTTTTTTTAGGAGCAGCAGTTTTTGCTTCAGTAGCTACTGGAGCAGTTGTATCGTCAGCCTTCTTCTTAGCAACACCGCTCCGACGTGTTTTCTTAGCAGGTTCAGCGCTTGTAGCCTGGTTTATGCCTTTACCATATACCTCGTTAAAATCTACCAGTTCTATCATAGCAATTTCTGCATTATCACCTACCCTGGCACCAAGTTTTATGATGCGGGTATACCCTCCCGGGCGGCTTGCTACTTTTGGGCCTACAACGGTAAACAATTCCTTAACCGCAAGTTTATCGTTTAAGTAACTGAAGACTATCCTATGATTATGGGTGATGGACTCTTTGCTATCAGTAGCTTTAGTCTTCGTAATTAGAGGCTCAATGTAAGTACGTAATGCTTTGGCTTTGGCCAGGGTTGTGGTTATTCTTTTGTAAGTGATCAGCTGGCAACCAAGGTTCATCAACAGAGCCCTTCTATGCGATGCTGTCCTGCTTAAATTATTATTTTTATTTCCGTGACGCATGACATTTAGTTTTTTAATTACCTGTACCGTGTCAGGAATTACAGGCTATCCTTTCGGAATTGTTATTGTTTAATTGTTGTATTGCTAAATTGTTTTTATTAGCACATTAGCTAATTATCACATCTGCAAATTACTCGTCGTCTAATTTCAGTTTGCTAAGATCCATGCCAAAGCTTAAACCTCTTTCATGTAAAACTGAATCTATTTCGCTTAATGATTTCTGTCCGAAGTTTCTGAATTTCATCAGGTCCTCCTGTTCGTATTGAACCAGTTCGCTTAATGAGTTAATTTTTGCAGCTTTCAAACAGTTAAATGCACGTACGGATAAATCTAAATCTTCCAGTGGAGTTTTAAGCATTTTGCGTAACTGCAAAGTTTGTTCATCAACTAAATCTTCTTTCTTATCTTCTTTTGTGTCAAAAGTTATATTCTCATCGGTAATAATCATCAGGTGCTGTATTAATATACGGCTGGCTTGTTTTACTGCTTCTTCCGGGTGAATAGTACCATCGGTAACCACATCCATGATCAATTTCTCGAAATCTGTACGCTGTTCCACCCTTGTGTTTTCTATCAGGTATTTTACATTTTTGATAGGGGTATAAATAGCATCAACAGGAATATAACCAAAATGAGAACTTTTTTCTTTGTGCTCTTCTGCAGGTACATAACCACGGCCACGGCCAATGGATATTTCAATATCAAGTTTAGCGCTGCTGTCTAAAGTGCAGATAAGTAACTCGGGGTTCATCACTTCAAAGGCAGGTGAAGCTTCCCCGATCATGCCGGCTGTGAATTCTGTTTTGTTTTTAAGAGAAAGCATCACTTTTTCTGTGCTGATATCATGCTCTATCTTGGCTTTAAACCGAACCTGCTTCAGGTTAAGGATTATTTCAGTTACATCTTCTGTAACTCCTTTAATAGTAGCAAACTCATGATCGGCACCTGCTATGTTAATGCCTACAATTGCATAACCCTCTAAAGAATTAAGCAATACCCGGCGCAGGGCGTTCCCGATAGTTACACCATAACCTGGTTCTAACGGGCGAAACTCAAACTGGGCTTCAAATTCTGTAGCTTTTTGAAGAACAATTTTATCTGGTTTAACAAAATTGAAAATGGCCATTTGTATTTTGTTGTTTTGCCCCTACCCTAAAGGGAGTAAGGATGTTTTATAAATATTTTTTTTGAACCAACTATTGTAATTCTATTCAACTTCGTTGTGTCACTTGCCGATTTTATCGGCATCCCGATCTTACATTCGAATCGGGACTTGTACAGTTTCAGCAAAACTCAGCTTTAATTATTTTTTGCTAATCTGCGCAACAATCTCCTCCATTTCCCTTCCTTTTGAGGAGGATAGGTGGGACTGTTTTTATTTACTGTACAATTCCACTATCAATTGTTCCTTAATATTTTCGGGAACACTTTCCCGCTCGGGCCAGGTAATAAAAGTACCTTTCATTTCACTTTCACTCCAATCTACCCAATTAAATTTTGGATTTTTACCTCTAAGGTTACCTGTAATAGCTGTGTTAGCAGCGCTTTTATTTTTCAAGCCGATTACATCACCCGGCTTGCAGCTATAGGAAGGAATATTCATAACATCACCATTCACGGTTACATGCTTATGGCTCACCAACTGGCGGGCTCCCTGCCGGCTGATAGAAATACCCATTCTATAAACGGTATTATCTAAACGAGCTTCCAGCAATTTAATAAGGTTTTCGCCTGTTACACCTTTTTTGCGGCTGGCTTCATCGAATGTTTTACGGAATTGCTTTTCCAGCAAACCATAGGTGTATTTGGCTTTTTGCTTTTCTGATAACTGTAAAGCATACTCGCCAAGTGTTTTACGTTTGCGCTGTGCTCCATGCTGCCCTGGAGGGTTACTGTTTTTGGTTAACCATTTACCATTTCCGGTGATGGGTTCTCCAAACCTGCGGGAGATCTTTGTTTTTGGGCCTGTGTACCGTGCCATAACTGAGTGTGATTTTTTAATGACGAAACAGCATCCTAAAAATCGTAAAAATTAATGCTGAATCCGGTTAAAATAATATATTATTTATGATGTAA
>JBDSDN010000034.1:0-18856 GCA_039920545.1 Ferruginibacter sp.
CATACGATATACCCGGATGGCAATTAGTTTTGTCAATGCTTTTACTGGTAGGGTGCTTTTTATTTTTTACCTGGGTTACCGGTAAAATTTACCGTACCGGAATATTGATGTACGGGAAAAAACCCAGTTGGAAAGAAATGATAAAATGGGGATTTAGGAAATCATAAAGTCGTGCTTATCTCAGAAGACTGGGTAACGGTTTCTGTTACGACGACTTTGTCGCCGAATACCGCATCGTTAATACCTGCATTCACGTACTTATATAAAATATCTGCAACAAAAATCATGGCACCCAAAAAACAGCCCAATAAAAATCCTACAAAGGAGTATATTAAAGCAGGGGTCGCTGTTTGATCAAAGGGAGGATCTGGCTTATCGAGAATTTCAATTATAGGTGTTACTTTTTGCAGGCGCCACAGAGCTTCTTCCCGGTTATTGGCAGCACCGTTTCTTTGACTAAGTACTCTTTCTTTGTCGCTGATTAAATTTTCTTTTGGTATAGTGTATTCAATTCTTTCTGCAGGCACAAATAAGGTTGTGTTGGCCATATGAATTGCTCTCCTGTCGTAAATATTTAATACCTGCTGCAGGGAATCCATTTTCCTTACTGTAAAATTATAATCGAACCTGGCTTTTTTTACTTTTAGATCTGAATAAAACTGGGAAATTTTATCAATGAGAATATAGCTTACCGGCGAAATTAAATTATAATCCGGGTTTGTAAAAGTAAGTTCCAATATGCCATTCTTGTTAATTTTTGCAGTTATGGAGGCCTTTAAAATATTACCCCCTATGGCTGCAAGCATGGTATCATTATTCGGCATTTTTATATCCTTTGCAAAAGTTGACTTATGTTTATTGGCGCTTTCAATTAACAACTGGGCAATATATTTATTTCCAATTTGGGGAAGCCTTTGCATAGCTACGGCCTCCCTGGTACTGCGACTTGTAGCAAGTTCAACAATATTTATTGATGCTTCCTGGCTAAAGCTTTTAGGCACCTCTCCTATTCCGGTTAGTGAACTTAACAAACTGCTTGCCCCGGAGTTTTCGTTGGAAGCTGTTAAAGGAAAAACTGAAGCCCGTGAGGTATAGATTATGGGTTGCTTTTTAGCATACATATAAAGTAACCCACCAAGGGCAACGCCCAATACAATGACAAGTAATTTTACTTTGCCTAATCGTCTGAAAACTTTTCTTGTAAGTTCAATCGTTGTCACTATAATATTTTATTTTATATATTTAAAAATAAAGCCTGTAAGTATAACAGGTATTGCTGCTAGTACAACTGATTTTAAAATATCTGTCACCTCCTGGCCTTCTGGTTTTGCGGGCACTGTTACAATTGAGCCTTCCTGCACCCTGGGATAAAAATGGAAGAAAGAAAAACTTTTGGTTCTTCGGCTTTTTCCATTAGCATAAGTCACATAAATACGCCGCCGCCATGGCTTAATTCCGTAACCACCCGCCTTATCAATATAATATAATAAATTAGTGTGCTCTTTATCAAAAGCCAATTTTAAAGGAGACTGCACTCTACCCTGGATACTTACAAAAGGATTAATTTCGGGCACAAAAACGATATCATGTTCCTGCAAAACGATATCGTATTTAGAATTCCGATATTTTAATGCCTTATATAAATCAATACTTACGGGCTCTTCAATTACCTTTTTTATTTCAGGTGTCTTGGCTAATTTTGTCAATTGTGATCGCTGATCTGAAGTATCTTTTGTAATAGTACTTATAGAATCCTGTAACCCTTTATTAACTACGACCTCCCGGTAATTTTCTACTTTAGAACGAAATAAAACAGCCCCCGCCAGGTTTGCATTATCTTTAAATCCCCCCGCTCGGTCCAGGTAAGAGGAAAGCCTTTCATATTTATTTAACCTGGGATAAAGGCCAGGGTACTTAACGAGGCCTTGTAATTCAATATTTTCCTGCAATTCAAAGGTGGGATTTTTTCTTACAAAAATCTGGTCATAAGGTTTTAGCCTGATGGAAGATGATACCGAATCTAATTGCAGATCAGATTGTATAGCGTAAGAATTTACAATGGTACGGGTAGGTTTTAATCCTCTTTTTGCAGAATCTACATCAACTATGCTGGAAATTTCCAAACGTCCGAATTCTGCCGACTGTTTAATCCCTCCTGATAAATATAACAGGTCCTGAAGCGTCATACCGCCATATTTACGCACTTTACCTTCTTTGCGTACTTCACCAAAAATTTCAACATACTGAGGATCTCCAAATTCGCTTTGGGCAAAGAGTTGAACTATATCGTTAGGGAGCAACAATACATTACTACTGCTGGTCGTTTCATTTGTGTTAATGCCAGATAAATCAACTTCCAACCGGTCCGATTGTAAACTTGTAGAATCGCCGGCACCCCGAAAAATGTATGCCCTGGGTAAATAAGTATTTCGGGTTACACCACCGGCACGGTTGATTAAATCAAAAAGTCGCTCGCCCGGGCGAACTTCATAGAAATCAGGATAAGTGATTTCTCCACGCATTTCTATTTTATTGGAAATGCCTGCTTTTATTAAATTAACTTTTACGATATCACCATCCTGCAACATAAAATCCTGCCCCGAAATTTTCGTTATGGCATTTGCGTTTACATCTTTCTGCACTTGTTTTTCGTTTTCGGTGCGAATAACTTTTAACCCCGAAGCAAGCGCATCAGCATTTAAACCACCGGTATATTTTAAAAGTGCTTTAACGCCTTCCTCTTTTTTTAATTGGTAATACATCGGTCTTTTAAACTGACCTGTTGCCAACACCTTCTTTTGCACAAAGCCTACAATGACAAAATCATTATTCTGCAAATAAATATGCCTGCCAAAATCGCCGGAGGTAAGGTATTCATAAACATCTATCTGGTCTATTACACTTCCGTTCCTTTTTATCTGAATATTTCGTAGGTCCCCAAACTCAGTAACACCACCCGCCCTGGCAATTACATTAAAAGCATTGCTGAATGCAGATACAGTTACGGGCCCTCCATTTCCAACTTCGCCCACGACATTTACATTTATTGACCTGGGCTCGCCTATGGTTATGGAAATATTTGTACCCGGCGGCACAACACTTCTAAACCTGGAGTAAACTATTGCTCTTACATTGTCAAAAGTTAAGCCTCCTACATTAATCTTTCCTAAACCCTGAGGAAAAATAGCACCGTCCCTCGCCACTACGTAGCTGTTCTGATATTCAGCTGCGCCCCACATTGCTACAATAATATGATCCCCTACCCCAATCGGATAATCTAACGGTGGGGTAGATAGCTCTGATAAGTCTGTAACCGATGAGTTGGAAAAAACGTTGGCACCATAAGTTTGATTTGGACTGTACGCATTCCGCTTAATATCGTCCTTGGTAACACTATCCCTGTCAATCCGGTCTCTTTTAATTAAATCTGCATTTTTATCTTTACCCGTTTCTTTATTTTTATCGCTTAAAAGGGAGGATAGTTGAGTTTGAGACAAATTCTTGGGATCCAGTTGATTGGGATTTAATTCTGTTGGAATCTGGGCACTTGGAACTTGCACCGGAGGCTGGCAATAGGCAGAAAAACTGGTAAGTAAAATTAAAGTGAAAGCAAAATACCTGCATAGTAATCTCCGTGTCGCTCTTAGCATTTGTCTGGGGGTTGATTTACAATTTTTTTGGATTGCGCAAATATAATGTTTTATTCCTGCAGAAGCCGCAGAGCACCGTTGTATTCATCCCATATTTCGGTTACGATTTGGCCTGCAGATTTTATTTCTTTAATCAGGCTGCTCACCTGGCCTATTTCCAATTCCCCTTCATTTAGGTCTCCTTCAAACATCCCCTTTTTTGACCTGGCCCTGCCTAATAAATTTTGTAATTCTTTAACTGTCGCACCTGCAATTTCTGCCTTCTGCACCTGCTCATAAAAATTATTTTTTATCAATCTCACCGGCGTTAATTGTTTTAAGGTAAGTACAGTGTCTCCTTCAGCCGTATTAATTACCGCATTTTTAAAATTAATATGACTGCTGGCTTCATGGCTGGCGACAAAACGGCTGCCTATCTGCACTGCAGATGCACCCAATATCATGGCGGCTAACATCTGCCGGCCGGTAGCAATACCCCCCGCTGCTATAACAGGAATCTTTACTGCTTTACACACTGCCGGAATTAAAACAAAGCTGGTAGTTTCTTCCCGTCCGTTGTGGCCGCCAGCCTCAAAACCCTCTGCTACAACAGCATCGCAGCCCGCATCCTGCGCCTTTAAAGCAAATTTGCTGCTACTTACAACGTGTACCACTGTAATATTATTTTGCTTTAAAAGCGAACTAAAGACTTTAGGGTTACCGGCACTTGTAAAAACTATTGGTACCTTTTCTTCAATAATAGTTTGCAGATGCTTATCTATATCTGCATATAGCAATGGAAGATTTACTGCAAATGGTTTATCTGTAGCGGCTTTACATTTTTGAATATGAAGTTTCAGTATTTCGGGATACATGCTCCCGCTGCCAATTATTCCCAGTCCGCCGGCGTTGCTTACTGCACTCGCCAGTTTCCATCCACTGGCCCAGATCATACCGGCCTGTATAATTGGCTTTTCTATTTTAAATAATTGGGTAATCCGGTTGGAAAATTCGTGCATATAATAAAAAAATTAAGAAAGCAAATGGCCACGATAAAAGAAAAAAGGAATCAGTTACAGCACAATCAATCCTTAAAAAAAGATTTAAAAAACTATTTGGCTCCGCCACCTAAATCTATGGCAGTGTTATCACCGATATTCAGATTTCGGCTCACACCTTTTACTTCAGCATCGCTTCCTATCAGGGAATTATTGAGTACAATTTCAAACAAATTAGAATATGCGCCAATGATAGAGTCTTTTACTATAGCATGATTAATAATCGTATGGTCACCGACAGCAACATTAGGCCCCAACACAGAATTTTGGATGACGCATCCTTCGCCAATGCTTACGGGAGGAATGATTATGCTGTTCTTAAAATCGTGTGCATTTTTAGTATTGCCGCCAAATTTTTTAAGGAGTATTGCATTTGATTCCAATAGGGATTCTTTTCTGCCGCAATCATACCAATTTGCTACTTTGAAAGACTTGAATTTTGCACCTTGCTGTATCATACATTCCAATGCATCAGTGAGGTTAAACTCATCGTAGCTGCGTATTTTACTATCCTGTATTTTGTGCAGGCAGGAAAATAAAAAACCAGTCTCTTTTATTTTGTAAACTCCTACCAGCGCCATATTACTTTTTGGTATAGATGGTTTTTCTACTACCCGGGTTATAAAACCGCCGGTGTCATCTAATTCTGCAACGCCGAAATTTCGGGGGTCGTCTACTTTTTTTACTCCTAACATTGAGTATGGAGATTGCAACATCTCATTTAAATCATATTCTGCTATGGTATCGCCCAATACAATTAAAACTTCATCGCTGCCAACAAGCTCTTTAGTTAATTCAATAGCATGACCTGTACCATGCCTTTCGCTTTGCGTAACAAAATTGCAGTTGAGTTCAGGATAGTTACTCGTAACATAATCTTTTATCTTATCGCCGAGGTACCCAATTATAAAAATAAAATCTTTAATTCCTGCATCCCTGAGCTGGTCTACAATAATACTAAGAATCGTTTTTCCTGCTAAAGGAATCAGCGCCTTTGGCTGAGTATATGTATGTGGGCGAAGCTTGGTGCCTGCGCCCGCAACTGGTATAATGGCCTTCATTAATATACTTATCCGCCCCTAACGGATTATTGTGTGTAATCTATTATCCTGTCACTCTTTTACGGAAAGTGAAAGTAATACTTTTTGAATAAATGACTAACCGGCAAATAAGATATAAAAGGCATAAACGGCGGAGAGGGCTTTAGTAATGTTGCCGGGGCTGCTTATATTTGCGTTTTAAAAATAAAACATGCAAAGAGATAGCGAGATTTTTGAGTTGATTGATAAAGAGCTTGAGCGGCAGCGGAATGGAATAGAACTGATAGCCAGTGAGAATTTTACCAGCCTGCAGGTGATGGAGGCTATGGGTACTTCTCTTACAAATAAATATGCTGAAGGTTATCCAGGCAGGCGCTATTACGGGGGCTGCGAAATTGTAGACCAGGTAGAGCAGTTGGCCATAGACCGCATAAAAAAAGTATTTAATTGTGAATATGCAAATGTGCAACCTCATAGCGGAGCCCAGGCTAATGCTGCTCTAATGCTGGGTATTTTGCAGCCGGGGGATAAAATCCTCGGGCTGGATTTAAATATGGGCGGGCACCTGACTCATGGTTCGCCTGTAAATTTTTCCGGTAAATTATATAAAGCATTTTTTTATGGCGTAAAAAAAGATACCGGGCTTATTGATTATGACATGCTGGAAGAAAAAGCACGTATCGAAAAACCAAAATTAATTATTTGCGGTGCCTCTGCATATAGCAGAGATATCGATTATAAAAGAATAAGAAAAGTTGCAAATGAAATAAATGCATTCGTATTATGCGATATGGCTCACCCGGCAGGATTTATTGCTAAAGGGTTATTGAGTTCCCCATTTGAAGATTGCCATTTTGTTACCAGTACTACCCACAAAACATTGCGGGGCCCAAGAGGCGGCCTGATTTTAATGAAAACCGATTTTGAAAACCCTTTTGGTTTAAAAGATTTGAAAGGCAATACCCGTATGATGAGTAACCTACTGGATATGGCCGTTTTCCCGGGTACACAGGGCGGGCCCCTGGAGCATGTGATAGCTGCAAAGGCTATAGCATTTGGAGAATTACTTACTGATGAATTTACCGTGTATATAAAGCAGGTACAAAGTAATGCCCAGGCAATGGCTAAAGCATTTACGGCTAAAGAATACCATATCACCAGCGGCGGAACAGATAATCATTTAATGCTGATAGATTTGCGGAATAAAAATATTACCGGCAAAAAAGCACAGGAAACTCTGGATAAAGCACACATAACTTTAAATAAAAATGCAGTCCCTTATGATGATAAAAGCCCTTTTGTTACCAGCGGTATACGGGTAGGAGTAGCCGCAATTACTACCCGGGGTATGAGGGAGGAGCATATGCAAAAAGTGGTAGACCTGATAGATAAAGTACTAATGAATATAGATGACATGGCCACTATTCAGGCTGTAAGAGAAGAAGTAAAATTATTTATGAAAGAGTTTCCGCTTTATCCTGAATTGAAAACCGGCAAACCGTGACGCTGACTTTTGTATGTAAAAAAGTATTATGTTTTATCATTTGTAAAATAATTATTGTATGGTTATTGTTTTAAATTCTATTATCTTTTTTTAATGAGTACAAGTTATTTCCTTGATTGAACAGAATTAATGCTGGTAAATTAATTTATAAACTGTTAAGTATATTATGTTACAACGAATACAATCTGTATGGTTATTATTGGCAACGGCCTGTGTTTTTGCCGGCCTTAATTTCCCTTTTTACAGCGGTATTAATGTCTCAGGAGAACAGCAATATGTATTAAAAGGCACAGAAAACATTTTATTCATGCTATTGACAGTGAGTATAGGCCTGCTTTCATTGATTGCCATTTTTATGTATAAAAACAGGACGGTGCAACTAAGACTTGGCATTGCTGCAGCCGTACTGCAAGCAGGATTAATATATCTCTATTATCATTATTCTCACAAAGTTTTTCTAACCTCTACTTATAATACATATGCCTTGTGGGCGGTTTTTCAACCGGCAGCTTTACTGTTTTTAATTTTAGCCATAATGGGCATACGAAGAGATAATAAAATTATAAAAGAAAGCAACAGGCTAAGATAAATTTTGCTAGCTCCGCTTTACCTGTTTCATAAAACTATTTAGATTGCTTGAAACTGCAGGCTTTGTGTCTGATTGAAAATAGCCTGACTTTTTTTCTTGAAATATCTATTCTCAGCATAAGCTTTGCGTGAAGTGATTTTGAAGTGAGTTTAAAACCTCAAATTTCTTCGAATGAAAATAAATTCCTTATTTTCGTTTAAGTGATTAATGCTGTTACACATACTATTATCGGCCGTTCTATAGTTAACTATTACACGTCAACTATTATTACAGTAACCCGTTAAGGGTTACACATTCTTATATTATCCACCGGGCTACGGCTTTATCCAAACACAGTTTTTTGTTCCAATTTCTTAATTTCGTTTACCATAATATAACAAAATGCAGGTATTAAAATTCGGCGGCAGCTCTGTTGCAAATGCAGAAAATATTAAAAAAGTATTAGAAGTTCTAAAAAAAAGAATTTCGTCAGGTTCTACAATTGTTGTTGTTTCTGCGTTGGGCGGCATTACTGACCTTTTGCTGGAATGCAGTCAGCGGGCGGCAGATGGCAATGAAGACTATAAAGAAAACCTGGCAGTGATAGAACAAAGGCATTTACAAACTGTGAAAGAATTGATCCCAATTAACAACCAAAGCAGTATTTTAAGTTTTGTAAAAACGCAATGCAACGAAATAGAGGACATATGCAATGGTATTTTTTTATTAAAAGAATTATCTGATCGAACAAAAGACCGGGTAATGAGCTATGGAGAATTGTTATCTTCAAAAATTATCACATCCAGCCTTCAATCAGAGCATATAGAAACGCATTGGGTAGATGCCAGTAAGCTTATCGTTACCAATGATGCCTTTGGAAATGCCCTGGTGGATTTTGCAGTTACCAATCACAACATAAACAATTATATTTCTGCTCACCCTGCATCTTTATATCTTGTTCCTGGGTTTATTGCTGCTACGTCCGCAGGTATCAATACTACGTTGGGCCGTGGCGGGTCTGATTATACTGCAGCTATTTTTGCCGCCGCAGTACAGGCAAACGTATTGGAAATCTGGACTGACGTTTCCGGTATGATGACGGCAGATCCGAGGCTGGTGGCAAACGCTAAAATTATTGAACAGATATCTTACCAGGAGGCAATGGAACTTTCTCATTTTGGAGCTAAAGTAATTTATCCGCCCACCATACAACCAGTGATGAGTAATGGGATAGCCGTCTGGATAAAAAATACTTTTTCCCCAGATGATAACGGAACCATCATACAAAAACAAGGGGCAGAAAATACCAGCAGTGTTACCGGAATATCAAGCATTAATAATATAGTATTAATAAGCCTGGAAGGAAGTGGTATGATTGGTATTCCGGGTTTTTCCAAGAGGTTATTTGCAGCCCTGGCAGCAAAAAAAATTAATGTTATTCTCATCACCCAGAGTTCCTCGGAACATGCTATATGTGTGGGGATAGAAGAAGTGAATGCAAATGCAGCTAAAAAAGCTATTGACGAGGCTTTCTCTTACGAAATTGAACAGAAAAAAGTAGACCCACTAATCGTAGAAAAGAATTTATCTATTATTGCTCTGGTTGGCGACAGAATGAAAAATCACACAGGTATCAGCGGCAGGCTTTTTAGCGCTTTGGGTAAAAACGGGGTAAACATCCGGGCAATTTCCCAGGGATCTTCGGAACGAAATATATCTGCAGTAATTGCTGCTAAAGACGTAAAAAAAGCCATTAACGTAGTGCATGAAGCGTTTTTTGAAAAAGAGATTAAAGAGATTAATGTGTTTCTTGCGGGGGTGGGCAATGTGGGGTCCAAACTTTTAGCACAGATAAAACAGCAACAGGATTACCTGCTGAAAAATATGCGGTTAAAAATAAAAATTGCAGGAATTGCAAACAGCAAAAAAAACTGGGTAGATGAGGAAGGCATTAATCTTGAAAACTGGGAGAGTTTATTGGCAAATGGCCAGTCGGCAGAAATCCATGATTTTATAGAAACCATTCAACAAAAAAACCTGCGCAACACAGTCTTTGCAGATGTAACTGCTAATGATAACGTAGCCACCGTTTACGACAAACTACTGGAAAAAAACATTGCAGTTGTAGCCTGTAATAAAGTGGCATGTTCATCTGCTTTTGAGTACTATAAAAAATTGAAAAATATTTCAAATGAATTCAACACCCAATTTTTGTTTGAAACCAATGTGGGAGCAAGTCTGCCAATCATCAGCACTTTAAATGATCTTTTACGAAGTGGTGATAATATACAAAGCATGGAGGCTGTACTAAGCGGCACACTAAATTTTGTTTTTAATAATTATGATGGTAAAAAAAGTTTTGCTTCTGTTGTCAGGCAGGCACAGGAAGAAGGTTACACAGAACCAGACCCAAGGCTTGACCTGAGTGGCAAGGATGTAATGAGGAAAATAATGATTCTTGCCAGGGAAGCGGGACAAACAATGGAGATGGAAGAAATCCTGAATAATTCTTTTATGCCCGAAGCATGTATGGTGGGAACTGTAGATGATTTTTACAAATCCATGGAAGTCCATGAAACTCATTTCCGAAAAATATACGATGATGCGACCGCGGCAGGATGCAAACTTAAATTTGTGGCCAGTTACAAGAATGGCAAAGCGTCTGTAGGTTTAAAGCATATTGAGCCCCAACATGATTTCTACCATCTATATGGAAAAGATAATATCATACTGTTTTATACTGATCGTTATGTAGAGCAACCTTTAGTAATTAAAGGTGCCGGTGCAGGCGCAGCCGTAACTGCTTCTGGCGTATTTGCAGATATCATCAGAACATCAAAAGCATAACTGTACGAGGATGCTGCCATTCTGAGCGATACCGAAGTATTGAGTGGCTTGATTACTCTTTAAGATGAACGATAGCTAATAATATATAATGATGTTGAGATAAAAAAATAATGACTGAGAAAATATTTTTTGAAGAAAACAGATCAGTAAAAGTTGCCTCCCCTGGTACTGTAGCAAACCTGGTTTGCGGCTTTGATGTGCTGGGTCTTTGCCTGGATGCGCCTTGTGATGAAATGCAGGTTACCATGCTCCCTGAAAAAAAGGTGATTATTAAAAGTACAGACGGCTATAATTTACCAACTGACCCAATGCAAAATACGGCCGGTGCCCCATTGATAGATTTGCTTGGAGACCTGAACAGCGACATTGGCTTTGAGGTTTTAATAAAAAAAAATATAAAACCCGGGAGTGGTATTGGATCCAGTGCTGCCAGTGCAGCGGGTGCTGTGGTAGCCGCCAATCATTTACTCGGCAATGTTTTTTCTAAAGAAGATTTGGTGCGTTTTGCCATGAGTGGAGAAAAAGTAGCCTCAGGAGTAAAGCATGCCGACAATGTTGCACCCTGTATTTATGGTGGCATCACTTTAATAAGAAGCATTTTTCCTTTAGATATTGTGAGTATTCCAGCGCCCCCGCTTTGGGTAACGGTTGTGCATCCCCAAATAGAAGTTCGCACTTCTGATGCCAGGCAAATCTTAAGAAAAGAAGTTTTATTAAAAGATGCCATCAGGCAATGGGGAAACATTGGAGGACTGGTGGCCGGATTTATGAAAAACGATTACGATCTTATTGGACGCAGCCTGGAAGATGTGATAATAGAACCGGTGAGAAGTATTTTAATCCCGGGATTTGATGAAGTAAAAAAACAATGCAAAGCGTCAGGTGCACTAGGAGGAGGTATTAGCGGTTCCGGCCCTTCTATTTTTATGTTGAGCAAAAGCGAAACGGTAGCTCATGCCGTAGAAAAAGAAATGAAAATTATTTATGAACGCATCGGCCTTGATCACCATTGTTATGTAACCACTATAAACCAGGAGGGCGTAAAAATCATTTACTAATTGTTTTAATACCCATGCAATATTTCAGCACAAATAATATATCCCCAACTGTAAATTTTAAAGATGCAACCGTCAACGGGCAAGCGCCGGACAAGGGTTTATATTTTCCTGAGAAAATACCTTCTTTAACCAGTGAGTTTATAAAAAATATTGAGCAATTTTCCAATGAAGCTATTGCTTACGAAGTTATAAAGCCTTATACCGGAAATAGTATTCCTGATGGTATATTAAAGAATATTGTGGAGGAAACCGTTAACTTCCCAATGCCCCTGGTGCCCATAACTGAAGATATTTTTTCATTGGAATTGATTCATGGGCCTACCCTGGCTTTTAAAGATGTAGGGGCAAGGTTTATGAGCCGCTGCCTGGGTTATTTTGTAAAAGAAAATCCAAAAAAAGTTGTTGTGCTGGTAGCCACTTCCGGCGATACCGGCGGTGCCGTTGCCAATGGCTTTTACGGCGTGCCTAATGTAGATGTAATTATTTTATACCCTTCGGGGAAAGTGAGCACGGTACAGGAGAAGCAATTGACTACCCCCGGTAAAAATATTCATGCCCTTGAAGTGAATGGCTCTTTTGATGACTGCCAACAGATGGTAAAAGAAATTTTTTCTAATGCGGCTCAGTTCCCTGATATTTTTCTCACCTCTGCCAATTCAATAAATGTAGCACGGTGGCTGCCCCAACAGTTTTATTATTTCTTTGCCTGCAAACAATGGACATACAAAAGCGGACTGCCTGTTATCTCTGTGCCGAGTGGAAATTTTGGAAATATTTGTGCAGGGCTGTTGGCACAGGCATCAGGCTTGCAAGTAAAACATTTTATTGCTGCCTGCAACGCCAATGATGTGGTGCCGGAGTTTTTAAAAACCAATAATTACACCCCAAAAAAAGCAGTTGCTACTATTTCAAACGCCATGGACGTGGGCAATCCCAGCAACTTTGTCCGAATACTGGAAATATTTAATAAAGAAACAGATGCATTGAAAAATAAACTATCGGCATTTAGTATTTCCGAAGCACAAACAATTGACACCCTAAAAAAAGTTTACCGGCAATATCGTTATCTATTGGATCCGCACGGGGCCGTGGGATACCATGCACTGGAAGAATACCTGCAGGCTTATCCCACACAAAAAGGGATCGTTATAGAGACTGCCCACCCCGTTAAATTTTTTGATGTAGTAGAACCAATTATTGAGGAGCAAATAAAAATACCTATAGCTATAGATGAGCAACTGAAACTGGAAAAGAAATCAGTGTTAATGGAAAATAATGCGGAAGCATTAAAAGAATTTTTATTGAAAATATAATTCAGTGCTAAAGTATAAATCCGCTAACATTAATTAACCATTGCTTTTCCGTCTTTGTGGTAATTATTATAAAAATTTTCCTGTGTAACTTTCTTTACATTTTTTTAAATCTATTGGCTTACCGGCGAAAACAAGGTTCCCTCCCTTATCACCCGAGTCGGGGCCAAGATCTATAACCCAATCAGCACTTTTAATAACATCAGTATTGTGCTCTATTACTAAAATTGAATGGCCCTGTTCTACCAATGCATTAAAGGAAGCCAGCAATTTTTTTATATCGTGAAAATGAAGGCCGGTAGTAGGCTCATCAAAAATAAATAAGATATGCCCCTGGGCCTTCCCTTTTCCTAAAAACGAAGCCAGTTTTACCCGCTGAGCTTCGCCACCACTTAATGTATTGGATGATTGCCCAAGTTTTACATAACCGAGGCCTACATCACTTAAAGGCTGAATTTTTTTAGCCACATCAGCCCCTTCTTTAGCCCCTTCCCGGCCTACCCCGGCGGGAGATGAGAAGAATTCAATCGCTTCATCCACACTCATCTCCAGCACATCGTAAATATTTTTTTCATGGTATTTAATATCCAATACCTCTTCCTTAAATCTTTTTCCAGCGCAAACATCGCACACCAAATGTACATCTGCCAAGAACTGCATTTCTACCAATTGTTCGCCCTCGCCTTTACAAGCATCGCACCTGCCTCCATCTACATTAAAAGAAAAATGCTTTGGCATAAATCCTCTCATTTTACTCAGGGGTTGTTTGGCAAACAGATCCCTTATTTCATCATAAGCTTTTATATAAGTTACGGGATTGCTGCGGCTCGATTTACCAATGGGATTTTGGTCTACCATTTCTACCTGACTTATATAATCTACGTCCCCTGCTAAAGAGCGGTACAGGCCAGGTTTATCTACAGTTTCGCCTTTTAGCTTTTGCAATGCAGGATACAGGATCTGTTTTACCAAAGTCGTTTTACCACTTCCACTAACACCACTTACAGCACATAAAACATTTAAAGGAAATCGTATACTGATGTCTTGTAAATTATTTTGCTTTGCCCCGTTTATTGTAATTGAACGGTTCCATTTTCTTACACTTTTTGGAGGATCTATATTTAGCATACCCGATAGATATTTTCCGGTAAGGCTATCTTTATCTTCAATTATCTCATCATAATTTCCTGCAGCTACCACTTCGCCACCCAGGTGGCTGGCCAGGGGCCCCATATCAATAATGTGGTCTGCTTCCCGCATCATCATTTCATCATGCTCTACTACCACTACGGTATTGCCTAAATCCCGCAACTCTTTTAAAACTTTAATCAACTGCTGAGTGTCCCGGCTGTGCAGGCCAATTGAAGGTTCATCCAGTATATACAAAGAATTAGTAAGGTTACTGCCTAGGCTCCGGGTAAGCTGTATACGCTGGCTCTCCCCCCCACTTAATGAATTTGCCAGGCGATTTAAAGTAAGGTAACCGAGGCCGACTTCAATTAATGTTTTAAGGCGATGATGAATTTCCAGCAAAATCCTTTTTGCTACCTGCGTATCATATTTACTAAGTTTTAAATTATTAAACCATTCCTGCAGATCCTTCACCGGCATTTTACAGAGTTCTCCTATGTGCATCCCGTTTACCTGCACATATAGTGCTTCTTTGCGTAATCTATATCCATCACACTCATTACACAATGTGCGGCCCCTGTACCGGCTTAATAAAACCCGGTATTGAACCTTATATACATTTTGCTCTACTTCTTTAAAAAAATCATCAATGCCGTTTGCATAATTATTTCCTTTCCACAAATCGTTTATTTGTTTTTCTGTAAGATCCATAATGGGCTTGTGCACGGGAAAATCAAATTTCTTTGCTGCCCGTATAAAAGCTTCTTTCCATTCCCCTAATTTTTCGCCTTTCCATGGAGCGACTGCTCCTTCGTATACACTTAACCGTTTGTCTGGTATAATCAGGCTTTCATCCAACCCCAGTATCATAGAAAAACCTTCGCAGGTGGGGCAGGCACCATAAGGGTTATTAAAAGAAAATAAATTTGGAACAGGTTCTTCAAATTGTATTCCATCCAATTCAAACTTATTGCTGAAATACAAACGCTTTTTTTCATTTATTTCCAAATGGATTACACCCTCCCCTTCATAAAATGCCGTGCCAACAGAATCAGCTATACGGTGCAAATCATCATCGTCAAATTCCTTTTTAAGTAAGCGGTCTATAAGAATAAACGATTTTGAACTTTGAACTTTGAATTTTGAATTTTCTAACAAGTCTTCTATTCTTATAATTTCCTCGTTTAAATATAACCGTGAAAAACCTTTTTGCAATAGTATATTCAGCTCTTCTTTTACATCCCTGTTAGCATGATTTTTAAAAGTAGAAAGTATTAAAATTTTATCCCCTTCTTTGCATTCCTGGATTGCTTTTATTACATCCGGAACATCATCTTTTTTTACCTCTCTCCCGCTAACCGGGGAAATAGTTTTACCTGCCCTGGCAAAAAGAAGGCGCAGGTAATCATAAATTTCTGTCATGCTCCCGACCGTACTCCGGGGTGTACGGGTAATTACTTTTTGCTCTATTGCAATTGCGGGGCACAATCCTTTTATATAATCCACGTCTGGCTTATTCATACGTTGCATAAACTGCCGGGCATAAGCGCTAAGGCTTTCTGCATACCGCCGCTGGCCTTCAGCAAATAACGTATCAATAGTAAGGGAAGATTTTCCGGAACCCGATACGCCTGTTACCACGACCAATTTATTTCGTGGTATAGTAACCGTTACGTTTTTTAAATTATGTACCCTTGCGCCTTTTATAAAAATATCATTGTTACTAACCACCCGCACCGGAAGGGCTTTAGAAATTTTTTTAGGTTTAGTTGCATTATCCATTAAGGCAAAATTACTGCTTCACAAGTACTATTGTTTGTTTGTGCCACGATTGTTAAATATAAAAACGTAGTATTACGTTTCGTATAATTACCTGACTTTTGTATTAGTACTCTATTTTTAAAAATAAAGCTAAAAATATTTGGCTCTTTATTTTTTATCATTACTTTCACAGTCCAATATCCAGTAAAATGAAAAGCCGTTATAAGCCTATCTAATCAGACTTCTACGCACTATTCTTCTTTATTGGAACCTTAATCAAAGTCCAAACCATCAAAACTGTAGAAGTTATGAAATGCTTTAACAATCTAACTGATCAACAGCTCGTACATCTCTATATGAATGGCGACGCTGAGGCCCTCTCAACTTTAGTAGTCCGTTACAAGGACAAAATTTTTACTTCAATTTATTTACTTGTAAAAGACAAGTACCTGGCGGAAGATATTTTCCAGGATGTATTTATCCGTATAATAGATACCTTAAGAGGAGGACGTTATACTGATGAGGGTAAATTTTTACCCTGGGCTATGAGGATTGCACATAACTTATGTGTAGACCACTTTAGAAAAGTGAAACGCAGCCCGTCTATTAAAACCAGTGATGACCGTGACATTTTTGAAGTGCTTAATTTTTCTGAAGCCGGTGTAGACCAGCGAATGATGGCGGAACAAAGCCATGAAAAAGTAAGAAAAATGATTGATTTACTACCCGAAGACCAAAGGGAAGTAATTATTATGCGTCATTACGCAGACTTAAGCTTTAAAGAAATTTCATCCTTAACAAACTGCAGCATCAATACTGCTCTTGGCAGAATGCGCTATGGCCTTATAAACCTCCGCAAGATGATGGCTGAAAAACAAATTGCCCTGTAGTATTCTTAACCCAAAGAAATACAGCCAAATCTTCGTTGAGTAATTTCAGCGAAGATTTTTTTTGTGTGTAAGTAATGCTCATATCATTCCGGTGCGGCGGTAAGGGAAAATTTCTGCTCTTTCTTATAAAAAACATTTACCCCACATTGCAACCATTCTCCATATTCTTTTACAGAGGGAACATAGCCTACAGGGTGGCTAAGCAATTGTTCCTCATTATTTAATATTGCATATAAAGGCTGGGCATTATTTTTAAAATTTTCAGTTTCAAAAGTGGCCCATTTATCCCCTACTGTTATTATTTCCTTTTGGTCCCCGCTTTTTGATTTGTAAGTAAATTGCTGAGAGGAAAGCAATTTCTTTTTATCATCCACATACAAAGAAATTACAATAAATTTTTCCTTCATTAATTTATAAACTTCGGGCTTGCTCCACACATTTTCTTCCATACGGCGGCAATTTACACAGGCGTAACCAGTAAAATCAAGTAAGATGGGCTTGTTTTGCTCCCTGGCCATTTTGAGACCTTCTTCATAATCTCTTGTGCAGTTTAAATCCAAGACACAATCATTGCCGGATTTATAGATAGAGTAATATAGCGGTGGGGGGAAACCGCTTATGAGTGAAAGATTGGCAGCCTTTGTATTAGTAAGCCCGGGAATTAAGTACAATGTAAATACGCCCGCTAAAATACCCAGGCCAATTCTTATTACTGATAATTTTTTGATGGGAGAATCGTGTTTAAATTTTAACAGGCCAAAGAGATACAAGGTTAATCCTGCCCCTACTAAAACCCATATTCCTATAAAAATTTCCCTTTTTAAAAGGCCCCAATGTTTTACCAGGTCTGCATTGGATAAAAATTTAAATGCCAACCCCAGCTCCAGGAAGCCCAGCACTACTTTTACGGTAGTGAGCCACCCGCCAGACTTTGGTAGCGAACCCAGCATGTTAGGGAAAAGGGCAAAAAGGGCAAAAGGCAGAGCGAGGGCTAATCCAAAACCACCCATACCGACCGTAAGTTGCATGGCGCCCCCATCTGCAGATAAAGAACCGGCAAGTAAAGACCCCAGAATAGGCCCAGTGCAGGAAAAAGACACCAGTGCCAGCGTAAGGGCC
The DNA here is from genome assembly GCA_039920545.1 of Ferruginibacter sp. Lineage (GTDB taxonomy): Bacteria > Bacteroidota > Bacteroidia > Chitinophagales > Chitinophagaceae > Ferruginibacter. The sequence goes on from JBDSDN010000034.1 coordinate 17,916, forward strand.
ATGAAAAATATGCCGGCAATGTTACCCACCCCTGCTTTACTATCGGTGGAATTTGATATTGCTGCAGGAAGGGTGATTTCATATAAACCAAAAAACGATAAAGCAAATACGATGAAGATTATAAAAAATAAAATATTCAGGTAGACATTAGTTGAAATATTATTTAAAATTTCCGGGTTCAGTTTATCCAGGAAATGGAAGGGTAAGCTTAAGAAGATATAAATTAAAAGTATAAAGAAGCCGTAGATAAACGCATTTTTTATTCCCGCTTTACGGTTTACGGATTTTTTCGTGAAAAAAGAAACAGTAAGGGGAATCATAGGGAAAACACAGGGTGTAAGCAAGGCTACCAGCCCACCTAAAAAACCTAACACAAATAGAGAAAGGAGACCTGTGGATTTTTTGACGGAGAGGGCAGATGCAGAGCCAGCACCACATTCCGTCAAGGGTTCATCAAGATTAATAGAAGGAATTAAAATACGATTGGTATTCGCCGTTACCGCTCCGGGCTCCAGGTTTATTATAATCTTTTGCTCCTCGGGTAAAAAATTACCGGCATCCCCGGTTTCATAATTCAGTTTTATTTTTACAACTGCAAGTGGCTGGCCAATAAGGTTTATTTTTTGGGTAAATACAATACTATCTGTCGTAACCTGCATATCCTTACTATCAAAAACCACATCGTTAATGGTTTTGCTTTTTGTATTTAAATGTATTGCTTCGGGATTAACCAATGAATCATCAAAACTAACTACCAGGCCAGCAAGATCCTGGGCTCTATTGCTGTCATACACATGCCAGCCTTTTTTGATAAAACCTTTTAGGGATAATTGGTATTGATTACCGGAAATTTTTTTTGCTTCGGCACTCCATTTAACTACTGCGCTATCCTGAGAAAAAACGAGCCCCGAAATAAAAAATGAAAAAAATAATAAAAATAA
>JBDSDN010000035.1:0-5203 GCA_039920545.1 Ferruginibacter sp.
TTAGGATTTTTAGCTTTACCAGATTTATGTGGAAAACACCATTTCCCCCCGGTATAAATATACTCGAAAATAAAGGCAACGATATTATGATTCAAGGGATTGCCCTATTTCTTAAAACCTTTAATAAACCTTTAGATATCCATTTAATTGAAAAAGGAATTCATGTTGCAGAAACTAAACAGCTTATTAAAGAGCTAGAATTTTCTGATATGATAACCTGGCATAAGGAGATGCCCTTTAAAGATCTTCAAAAGCATATTATACAAGCAGATGTAGTTTTTGAGCAGTTAGGCACTCATTTTATTTCCGGGGGGTTATATGCTATGCTTATGGGCAGGCCCCTGATAGGTAATGCCAGGCACGAAATATTTGATGCAATTACTGGAGAACAAACACCCGTGTGCCATGCCTGCACGCCGGAACAGGTTTGTTATTGGCTTCAACAGCTTACTGATAATAAGGAATTAATTGGCACTATCGGAAAAAAATCCAGGCAATATGTTCTAGATCATTTTGATGTTATGAACGAAACAAAATATTTTAAAAATTTCCTTGAGGAAATAACATCCCAAAAAAATGTTTAAGAGTTTAGTATACAATATAGGGTCGAAAGCATTAGTAATATTAAGCCAGTTTGTTGCGCTCATCATTACCAATCATATTATCGGGGCAGAAGGCCGCGGAATTTTTTTGGCAGCCATAACCTGGAGTAGTACTTTTTTTATTTTAACTCATTGTAGTTTAGCTACCGGTATTTTAAACCTCTCACATAAAAGGGTTGAAAATATTTATGACCTTGCCTATTTAGCCGCAATAGCCGCATTTATTTTGGGGATAGCTTCTATTTTGCTGTCTTTTCTGGTTTATGATATTCATCCTGCCCTTTTTAACAATCTTAATCTTAAATACGTTGGCGTTGCCTTTGGGGCTATTCCCTTTATGATGTTGCAGCAATTTAGTATGGCTATAGTGCAGGTTAAAGGAAATTTTAAGGCATTTAATGTGTTATACGCATCCTATTCCATTTTAAACCTGGCCGGAATAATTGTTGTTTGGCTATTGCACAAAACATCTGTAGACCTCTTAATTTGGATAAATCTTGGGGCATGGCTCCTTACAGGTATAATTGCTTTATATTTTATGTGGCCGTTTATAAAAAAGAAAAGTGATAGTAATTCGATCCTTCGTCTTTTAATCAAAACCTCGTTGGCTGCTCATTTTGGAGCAATTGTTACTTTTGTTGTAAGTCGTTCCGATATCTTGATCGTTAATTATTTTTCAACAGAAAAGCAAACCGGAGTGTACGGGCTGGCTGTAGGAATTGTACAAATGCTTTTGATCATCCCTTTAAGTATGCAAAACCTGCTTTATCATAATTTAATAGGTAAGCCAGTTATAGAACAAAAAACAATTCTTTTACAGTACTCCCGTGTTACTTTTGCCGTCATGTTTATATGTGCAGCAGGTATAATGATCTTGAGCAGGCCATTGGTTTATATAATTGGGGGAAAAAGTTTTGAAGAAGCTATACCGCTGTTCAAATATTTTTTACCGGCCATTGTATTTTATTCCATGCCGATGGTGTTGGCAACACAATGGAATATTATGGGCATATTTAAGCAGGTGAATGTGACTTCTGTTTTTGTATTGATCATCTCCATAGTAAGTAATATAGTATTGGTCCCTTTAATAGGTATAAGCGGTGGTGCAATTACCTTTCTGATCATAGCCATTCTTGCTTTTTTAATACACGTTTGGTTTGTAAAAAGAAATTTGGGAGATACGGCATTATTAGAAATTATATTAATTAATGCAGCCGATATCAAAAGTATATTAAAGATGAAAAAAAATGTAGTATAGTATTTAATTAATACTTATAATTATACTTTACTGATATAAATTAAATAAAAATAATTTACCTAAACCTTTAAGAATGTTTCCTGAATTTTTTCACAGAAAAAAAAATAAGTTTTATACAAAGAATAATGACAGTTTTAAATGCGATGACGTAATTGTAGATGTAGTTGCAGGCATTCCCCGTTTTGTACCTGGGGGTTCTTATGCATCACTTTTCGGCGACCAATGGAAGCAATATAAAAAAACGCAGTTGGATTCATTTACCGGGGCAACTATTACCACCGACAGGATTAACCGGTGCCTCGGTGAACTGAAAGATGGCCTTAAGGGTAAGTTGGTTTTGGAAGCAGGCTGCGGTGCCGGCAGGTTTACAGAAGTCTTATTGAAAAAAGAAGCTACACTTGTATCAGCCGATCTGAGTTCGGCTGTAGAAGTTAATATTGAAAACTTTCCTGTTTCTGAGAAACACATTATTATACAGGCCGATATTAATGACATGCCTTATGCCAATGAAACTTTTGATGTGGTACTCTGTATGGGAGTTATACAACACACACCAAGACCCGAAGAAACCATTAAAAATTTATATGCCTTAGTAAAAAAAGGAGGCATCCTTATTATTGATCATTATACCTTCACCAAATCAAGACTTTTCAGGTTGCATTATTTTTATCGCATGTACTTTCGTAAAAAACCTGCCGCCGTTACTATACCGGCAACAGGTGAGCTGGTAAAAAAATACCTGCCCTTACATAAAAAATTTGCTGGCAATAAAATAATGAGTGTTTTACTGAACAGGGTATCGCCGGTTACTTCATATTATAGCGCATTTCCACAACTTAACGATCAGCAGCAGGAAGAGTGGGCCTTGCTGGATACCCATGATGGGCTTACAGACTGGTTCAAACATATCCGTAATAAAAAACAGGTCAGAACAACCCTGGAAAAATTAGGTGCAATAAATGTCTGGTGTGAGTATGGGGGAAATGGTGTAGAGGCAAGATGCAAAAAGCCGCTTTAAATTAAACTCCGGAGAAACCATGAAAATATTACACGTACTTTATTCGGGTTTGGGCGGGCATGGCAATGTTTTCTTTTCTTTTGTGAAAGGAACTGGTAAAAACGAATTCCTGTATGAAGCCCTTTTTAATGGTATAGAAGCTGTAAAACCAGACTACATTAATATCTGCCACGAATACGCAATACCCTGGAATTTTGTTCCTAAAAGACCCGGCTTAGATCTAAGATATTATCTTAACCTGGTAAAAAATATAAAGAACAGTGATGCAGATATCGTTTTTTTACATAGTAGTGCTTATATAATGCCGGCCTGGCTTGGCAGCGTTTTTAGTAAAAAAAAGAAAAAAATTATTGTTAGGGAAACGCAGGCCAATCATCTGAAAGTAAAAATGGAATGGGTATGGCTTTTTGTTGCCATGCTTATGGCAGATGCCATTGTTTTTTTGAGTGAGGCTTACCGCCTGGAAATTGCAAAAAAACTGTCATTGGTATATCGCTCCAAAAAAATCTTTGTCATCCCCAATGGACTTGATCTCGATCTTTATAAACCTGTAAATAATAACAATTCCGGGGAACTAATTATTGGGATGCAAAGCCGACTGGTACGTATAAAAGATCATCTCACTTTGCTCGAAGCTTTTTCTTTATTAATAAAAAAGGATGCATACCGCCAAAATCAATATTTATTGAAAATTGCAGGTGACGGAGATTATTCGCAGGCGTTGCAGGCTAAATCTGAATCTTTAGGCTTAAACAACGTAGTGGAATTTACCGGCATGCTTCCGGAAAATGAATTACTGCAATTCCTGCATACGCTCGATATTTATGTGCATGCTTCCCTGGGAGAAACGATGAGTACTGCAATAATGCAGGCTATGGCTTGTGGTCTCCCGGTAATAGCCTCTGATGTAAGAGGGATCAATAATATGATATCCCATGGAACCAACGGTATTTTGGTGCCAGCGAAAAACCCGGCCGCCATGTGTGCCGCAATAGAACTATTAATAAATTCTGCCGGTAAAAGAAAAGAGTTGTCTATAGCGGCCCGAAGATGTGCTGAAGAGAAATTTTCGAACGCAAGTATGGTTAATGCATATAGAAAATTATTTTTAAATTGATTAAAAATCGGGGATGAAAAAAAGGATATTGATTGATGCAAGTACTGTAACTTCTCAGCTGGATGGCTTGTCGCATTATATACTTAATTTAGTTAAATACCTGCCGGAGGAAAGCTTTAATCATTTTGACTTTAGTATACTCATTAATAAAGGGCTGCATCGTAATGCCATAACAGGCGTCTTAGCCGATTCACGGATAAAGGTGATTGAGGCTCACATTGCCCCGATAGGGCCAAAAAGGGATTGGGATATGTTTTGGTTTTTACGCAAATATCAAAAACATTTCGACCTGGTACATATCACTTCAAACAATTTTCCTTTTGCTCTAAAGAAAGGCATTTGTACCATTCATGATATCACCTTTAAAAAATATTTTGATAGTCCAAAATTTACCTTTAACCTGGCGCAATTTTATATGGACAGGGTAATACGGAATGCGCTTAAAAAAGCAATGGCCATTATTACTGTTTCACAATCCACCAAAAATGACCTCGTAAATACATATCTCCTAAATAAAAAAACTGCTGATAAAATAAATGTTATTCACCAGGGTTGGGAACACCTGGTGCATGAAATTGCGGCTGATGATAAAGGCTGTGAAGAGGACTTGCCCGTGATCAGTGATTATTTGTTGTATGTAGGAACTTTTAGAATACACAAGAATATTTCAAACCTTTTGCTTTCTTTTCTAAAAGCAATGGAGCATATTTCTACAAATAAAAAACTGGTCGTAATTGGAAGTGAAAAATATCTTAAAGAAAAAGACCGGGAGGTAATTAATGCCATTAATGCAAATGGGAAACGAGTTTTTTTTACAGGATACCTTTCACAAGCCTGCGTGGAGAAATATTTTCAACAGGCAGATGCATATATTTTTCCCTCTATTTCAGAAGGATTTGGACTGGGTGTGCTGGAATCTTTCTATTATAACTTACCCTTGCTATGTTCCAGTATGACTTCGCTGCCGGAAATTGCAGGAGATGCAGCACTGTATTTTAACCCTTATAAGACGGAAGAGATAGCAAACGCCATCATAAAATTTTATGCTGATGAAACGCTTCGGCCAAAGTTAATAGCAAGCGGCAAACTAAGGCTGACTGCATTTTCCTGGAAAAAAAATGCTGCAGAAGCAGTGCAACTCTACGGCAAAACCCTGGCCATAAATAATAAAAAATAGCCTTATATTTTTTTACCCAAGGCATGCCAGA
>JBDSDN010000036.1:0-3280 GCA_039920545.1 Ferruginibacter sp.
ACGCCGGTAAGCTTGCCGGCCTTGATGTGCTTCGTATTATTAATGAGCCTACGGCCGCCAGCCTGGCTTATGGGCTTGGGTTGGATAAGGACGAAAATAAAATAATTGCAGTTTATGACCTGGGGGGCGGTACTTTCGATATTTCTATACTCCGGATAGCTGCGGGTATTTTTGAAGTACTTTCCACCAATGGTGATACTTACCTTGGGGGTGATGATCTGGACAATGTTATCGTTAATGCCTGGAAACTTCAGATTGGAATCACTGACGATGAATTGCAGAACGATAAGTCTTTAACGCAAAGCCTTCGTTTAAAAGCGGAGGAAGCCAAAAAGCACTTATCCGTTCACGAGAGTTACATAGGTGAAGTAAAAGGCAAAGAAATAAAGCTTACTAAAAAAGAGTTTGAGCATTTAATTCACCCGCTCATCGATATAACCATTACCTGTTGCAAAAATGCCCTGAAAGATGCGGAATTAAAAAGCAGTAATATTGATACGGTCGTGATGGTAGGCGGCAGCACCCGGGTTCCGTTGGTTAAACAAATTGTCGGCGATTTTTTTGGAAGAGCAGTAAATGATTCCGTAAACCCAGATGAAGTAGTTGCTCTTGGTGCAGCTATACAGGCAGATATTTTAGCGGGGAATAATAAAGATTATTTATTGCTGGACATTACTCCTTTAAGCCTGGGAATAGAGACCTCCGGTGGGTTGATGGATGTGTTGATTCCCCGTAATGCTAAAATTCCCGCCAAGGCCAGCCGCCAATATACCACGCAGGTAGATGGACAACCGGGCATGCGTATAAGTGTTTACCAGGGAGAAAGGGATATGGTGGATGATAACCGTAAACTGGCAGAATTTAATTTAACCGGTATACCGGGTATGCCCGCCGGCATGCCCAAAGTAGAAGTAAGTTTTTTAATAAATGCAGATGGTATATTAACTGTTACTGCAAAAGAGTTGCGTAGCGGTATAGAGCAAAGTATAGAAGTTACCCCACAATACGGTATTACAGATGCTGAGGTAGAAAAAATGCTGATGGATTCTATCAGCAATGCAAAAAACGACATTGCCACCAGGGCACTGGTAGAAGCCAGGACAGACGCCGAACAACTTTTGAAAACGACGGAGCGTTTTCTTCAGAAAAATTCCAGCAAATTATCACCGGCAGAACTTTTGCAAACTGCCTCTGCTATGCAGGCTCTGCAATTATCCATAACCATGAACGATAAAGATTTGATTCATAAAAAAAATGAAGAATTGAATGATATTTCCCGGCCATATGCTGAACGTATTATGGATGAAGCCGTCTCTGATGCTATGAAAGGGCAACAGATTTAAATAAAATTTTCCCTCAGTACCTGTACCCGCAACCTTTAACTGGTATTTTTTCGTAACTTAATATATGATTAAAAACATCTTCCTGGCATTCCTGGTTATTGTGATGTTGGCTGAATGCTCAAAGAAAGATGCTGCCTCCGCTGCACAGAAGAGTTTAAATAGCTTAGGGGTTGGAGCCTCATCTGCCGACTTTTTATCTACCTCAAAATATCAATCCATAAACCTGGAAATACAATACATGCCAGGCTATGCCCCGGATGCTGCAGCTCTAGGCAATCTTACGACATTTTTAAACAGTTTGCTTAATAAGCCGGGGGGCATAAATATCACGCAAAAACAGATACCCTCCACCGGTAATACTTCACTCACCCAGGCACAGGTTTATGAAATTGAAAAGAGTAATCGTACGGTGTTTACTACCGGCACAGCTATCGGGGTCTACTTTTTATTTACAGATGCGGCTTATACCGATCCTAAAATTTTGGGTATATCATATAAAAATACTTCAATGGCCTTATTTGGCAAAACGGTACATGATAATGCCGGCGGTATAAGACAACCCAGCCTGACAGATGCTGAGACCCTGGTAGAAGAACATGAATTTGGCCACATTCTGGGATTAGTAAACCTGGGAAGTCCCATGCAGGTAAACCACGAAGATGCCTCTCACAAAAATCATTGTAATAATGCAAATTGCCTGATGTATTACGCAGCCCAGGTAAACCTAATGTCAGGTATAATATCTTCTGTACCTCCACTTGATGCAAATTGCAGGAACGATTTAAAAGCAAATGGTGGAAAATAAGTTGCAGAAAACAGCAACATTCTACTACTACCCAGGCAATAATAATTTTGAGAAAGTTTCCCGATAAACACGGAAGTGAAAATTATTTACTTCCCAATTCTATTACTTCGCAGTCTTTAATTTCTTTTTTATCAATGGCAAAACGGATGATTGTTCTAACAGTATGCCAGCCTTGCCGGCCTGCAGCACCAGGATTTATATGCAGGCATTGCAAAGCATCATCATGCATTACTTTTAATATATGCGAATGGCCGCTTATGAAAAGCTGGCTTTGGCTTGCAATAATTTCTTTTTTAACACCGGGAGCATAACGGCCGGGATAGCCGCCAATATGCTGTATAAAAACTTTTACCTCTTCGCAGGAAAAAACATTTTTTTCAGGGAAAATAGTTTGTATTTCTTTATCGTCAATATTGCCGTAAACACCTTTTAAAGGTTTCAAGGATTTTAATTTTTCTATTATATCTATACTACCAAAATCCCCGGCATGCCAAATTTCATCACAGTTTTTAAAATGCTCAAAAACAGTTTCATCTAAATACCCATGTGTGTCTGAGATAAGCCCGATTCTTGTCAAGGGGAAATGATTTTTTAAATGTAAATTTGAATTAAAGAAGTTAGCAATTTACTACATAATAAATATGCCTTTTCACCGCAACTTTATAAATTATATTTGATAAGCGCAATTGGAAATATTATTTCAGGTGTTGGCTCTATGTTAAGGATACCATAATTAGCAAAAGCATTTAAACAGCTAACCAATTATCAGCTTATCTATTATTTTAAAATAAAATTTTACCCATGCCATATTATCATACAGCGGGAACCATTCCACATAAGCGTCATACACAGTTTCGCAAACCTGATGGCAGTTTATATTCAGAACAATTATTTAGTACCGAAGGTTTTGCTAATGATTATTCTATTTTATACCACACTTATGCACCTACACTTATTGTGAAGTGCGACGAAGCCATAGATGTTTCGCCAAAAATAGCAGAAGAAAAAATGCTGAAACACCGCAGCCTGGAAGGATTTAAAATAAAACCCGAGGCAGATTATCTTAATAGCCGAAAAGCAGTGTTGGTAAATGCCGATTGCCATATTGTACTGGCGTCACCGCAAAAAAGCA
>JBDSDN010000037.1:0-11874 GCA_039920545.1 Ferruginibacter sp.
CCTTTAGACTCCTGCAAGACTTCACCCACTGTTGGTGCATGTTGTTGTGAAAAAACTGCCATTAAAAACCTTTTTATTGTATGCCGGTAATGTAATATTAAAAAAGAATATATGGCAATCAGGATCAGATAAAATAAGATATGTGTGATAGTAAAAAATGTTTGCCCAATTACTTCTGTACCAGTAGTCTTCACATCTGCAGTTGCATTTTTTATCATTACCGTCTGTTGTCTTTCGCTGACATTAAATTTCTGCTGTATCCAATGCTGTAACGTTGCATAATGATCTTCCAGGTGCGATTTGAGCGAGGGCATGTCTTTAAGGAAACTGGCAATCTGGTGAGATAAAAAATAAATTAACCCAACGATTATTCCGATAGCAAATAACACAGCACTCAGGTTGGAAAGTGACTTAGGGAATTTTAATTTTTTTTCTAAAAAATTGGTAACCGGAAGTAAAAGGATAGATAAAAGAATTGAAAATGCCAGAGGTATAAATAAGGTCTGCCCATAAGTGATAAATATCCCCAGGCACAATATGAGTAAAAGCTTAAAAGTAAATTGGATATAGAATGGAAGCTCTTTATAATTTATCATATCATTTACTTTTCCCCGGGTATACTTTGTAACAGTAACGATTATTACTTAAGATAGCGCCTAAGTGTCCAGGCAATAGTTTCTTCATCTTCCATAATAGCGGTGAGAAAATCTGCAGTGCCTTTATCCTTTAACTCATCGTCACATTCATCTATTTTTTTTCTGATGGATTTAATTACCTTTTCATGGTCAGCCAAAAGTTCTTTTACCATATCTATGGAAGAGGGGATCTTTCCGGGAGCTTCTTTTATTTGAGATGATTTCACAAACTCGGAAGTTGTGCCAGGGGTGGGGCTGCCTAATTTGTTTATCCGTTCTGCAACTTCGTCAATAACTTCTTCTAGTTTTTTGTATTGGTGTTCAAAAAGTTTATGAAATTCCATAAAACTATCTCCGGAAACATTCCAGTGAAATTTTCTTGTTTTTGTGTAAAGTAAAACAGCATCTGCTAAAACTTCACTTAGTGATCCTGTTACTTTTTTAAGATTCTGCGGAGTTATTCCAATATCGGGCTTTACCATTTAGAAGTATGTATTAGTTAGAAAAACGGGCGGTGTTTAAAGTCTTTATTTTCATGAAGGCAAACTTTAAAGAATTTACCTGGTAAGTCATTATATCCTTAAGGTTGGAGAAGGGAAAGTATTCATTTAAAATTTCGCCATAGGCTTTGGTAATGGCTTGTTCAGTGGCTTCACATATGGTCATTAATTCATTACCTGCAGCCTCGTTTTGTTGCATAGCAGCTTTTTCAATTTCTTCATTGCAGTCTTCCACAAAATTTTTAGGAGCTATTCCTTTAATACCCAAAGTTTTTAATTGTACCGTTATCTCATTTGCGTATTGGTCACTTTCGGTAGATAAACCATTTAAGGCAGTCTTCAGGTTGCAATCTTCAACTTCATCTGCAACCATCTCAAATTCTGCTTTGGACTGCGTTAAAAAAAACAGCAGGGCGCAAATTTTTTCCAGCAAAATTACATTAACGGGGTCCATTATTAAATGTATATATTTTTAACTTGATTTCCTAACCTTGTTTATAAACAAATATCTATGAAATAAATTGATTCTATGGCTGCATTACTTTATAACAAGAATAGAAATGCATTTTATAATTAGTTTTGCAAAGTGGAATTATATACAGAAAAAACTCTGCCATAAATGTTTACAAGGATCCCTGAGTAATAAATTTCTGTGGACTTAATGAGTACCCTTCAACAAAAAATCCCCGGAATTGATCTCCGAGGAAAAATCTCTACAATCCTTGGCTCAATTTAGTTCATCAACTGCTCAACCGTTTTGTAAATAAGGTCCCTGGTAAAAGGTTTTCCAATAAACTTATCTGCTCCAACGCTTAGCGCTTTTGTTCTGTCTTTAGCAGTGTCATGAGCAGTAATCATTACAATTTTAGAATTCGGATAGTTATTCTTGATGTATTCAATATAGTTTATACCTAAACCGTCGGGTAAATGGTTGTCCAAAAAGATTATTTCAGGAATATTTTTTTCTAACGATAAGGTTGCATCAGATAAATTATTTACATAGTAAGTCTCTAAGTTTTTAGTCTTTAAAAGCATACTAAGCAAGTAGCAGATATCTGATTCGTCGTCTATTATTAAAACTTTCACAGCCTCATTGTTTAAGTAAATTGGCGTTTTCATAAATAAAGATTTATCAAATATATATATCTCATTTTATGCCATAATTGTCATGAAGCAGTAGATTCACCTATACTTTTTTTGTTAACACCATTTTTGGTTCCATCAAAAAACATATCTTGAAAGAAGATTTTTTATGAACTGCTTATTTTCAATCATTAACATGCCATTTAAAAAGTATTTTTTACTACAATGAACATTTCGTAAAAAGAGGAATGGCTTTGGTTTGAGAAAAGTAACGTTGCGAATCTTTTCAGAGCATGAGGAAAAAGATACATAGATTGATAATAGTAATGCCCAAATTAACTTTATGAAAAGGAGATTGCGTCAATTTTTTAAATTTAATAAGCAGGTTGTGCTGGAATTTGTTGCCAGCAACGTTTTAAAGTACAGTGCTTCGCTGGCGTATTACACTATATTATCGCTGGCTCCATTGCTTATTATCATTTTGTATGTTAGTGGGTTATTATTTGGTAAAGAAGCTATCCGGGGAGAACTCTACGGCGAAATTAAAGATATGGTGGGTAGCAGCGCTGCCCTCGAAATACAGAGTGCCATTCAGAATATTCATTTAAGCAATGGCAATTTTTTTGCTACGGGCGTGGGTGTAATTATTCTTTTAATTGGAGCTACCGGTATTTTTGGTGAGATGCAGGATTCCCTTAATAAAATATGGGGGCTACGCACTAAAACCCGAAAGGTTTGGTGGAAATTATTTTTAGACCGGGTTATTTCCTTCTCCCTAATATTAAGCCTTGGGTTTGTATTAATTGTTTCACTTGTATTAAACGCAATTGTAGCTGCACTTAGCGCCCGTATCACCGGTCTTCTGGCAGGTATGGGAGAAACAGTATTGGTTGTTTTAGATAATATGATTTCTTTATTTATCACCACTTTATTGTTCAGCACTATTTTTAAAGTGCTTCCAGATGCTAAAATAAAATGGAAAGATGTCGTGTTTGGTGCGTTAATCACCTCAATACTATTTATGCTCGGAAAATATGGTATAGGGTTTTACCTGGGTAAAAGTAAGCTTGCAACCATCTATGGGGCAGCAGGCTCAGTAATGATAATAATGATATGGGTTTATTATAGTTCGGCTATTTTATACCTTGGGGCTGTATTTACCAAAGTATATGCTACAAACTTTGGCGGAAAAATTTATCCTAATGATTATTCGGTCTGGATAAAAATGGAAGAAATACCAGTACCTGATGTAACACTTAATGAAAAAACCGTTTAAAGAAAGTATATCTTTATACCCCAAATAGATAGTTGATATGAATAAAAGGGTACTTATTATTGATGATGATTTAGATATGTGCACCCTACTGAGCCGATTTCTCACTCGCAATGGATATGAGGTAGAGGTTGCTCACTCAGGCAGCAAAGGACTTTTAAAGTTTAAAGAAGCCCATTTTGATATAGTTCTTTGCGATTTCAGGTTGGGTGATAAAGATGGAAAGGATGTATTGGTGGAAATTAAAAGTGAAAAACCCGCTACGATAGTGTTGATTATTACAGGGTACTCTGATATTAAAGTAGCAGTGGATGTTATTAAATTAGGAGCTTACGATTATATAACCAAACCACTGATACCCGATGAAGTGCTCACGGTTTTAAAAAAGGCGTTAAGCCTGGAGGATAATACCGTTCAGCCAGTCGGCTCCGGCATTGCCTCAAAAAACAGTAATGGAAAATCTCCGGAGAAAAAAACGGTAATAGGAGAATTCTTAGTCGGCGAAGCGGGCGCAACCAGGGATCTTTATAAACAAATAGAAGTGGTAGCGCCAACCAATTACAGCATTATATTATATGGAGAAAGCGGCACAGGAAAAGAGGTAATTGCTAAAACAATTCACAGCTTGAGCAACAGGCAAAACATGCCTTTTATTGCAATGGATTGTGGCACACTTAGTAAAGAACTTTCCGGCAGTGAATTATTTGGGCATGTAAAGGGAGCTTTCACAGGGGCGCTTACGGATAAGGAAGGACACTTTGAACTGGCAAATGGAGGCACACTTTTTTTAGATGAAGTTGCAAATTTAACTTACGAAATTCAGGCATCACTCCTGCGTGTAATACAGGAGAGGAAATTTAAAAGAGTAGGGGGCAACAAAGAAATGCCTGTAGATGTGCGCATTATTGTTGCATCAAATGAAAACCTACAGGATGCATACCGAAAAGGAAAATTCCGGGAAGATCTGTACCACCGCTTCAATGAATTTTCAATAAACCTTCCGCCGTTGCGGGAAAGAAAAAAAGACATTCCGTTGTTTGCTAATTTCTTTTTAGAAAAAGCCAAAAACGAGCTGGACCGGAATATAGATGATTTTGAAGATGATGTAATGCAGATGTTTATTAATTATTCCTGGCCAGGTAACCTGCGGGAGTTTAGGAATGTTGTACGCAGGGCAGTGTTACTAACACAGGAGGGAAAAGTAGCCGCAAAAACATTGCCTTGGGAAATTACAAATACTTCATCGTCGCCATTATCTGCCAACATACCAGCAGCCAAGCCTGCAGATGATGAAGCCCCCGTAAAAAAAGAATATGATTTAAAAGATGCAGCCTCTAAAGCAGAATATGAAGCTATAATGAATGTTTTAAAAGAAGTAAATTTCAATAAAACGAAAGCTGCAGAAATTCTTAAAATAGATAGAAAGACCCTATACAATAAAATAAAAAGTTACGAAGAATCAGGCAACTGATTTATTTATTTTTTTGGGCTTCTTCCTCAGTCTCACTACCGGAAAAACCTTTTTCTATTTTATGTAATAGGGATGATAAGGGTCCTTCCATTTTATTAGTAGGGTCGTCCAGCGTATTATCATCCAGTAGCTTACCCAGGCCAAGGGCAGCGGGCAGGTATGGCAATATAAAATCTCTTTGTCCGGAAACTAAACTGCGTATCTCTTTTTGTCTTTCCTCCCCAGGTATTTTCTCCCGGATAAGTCTTATTGCTTCCCCTGCTATTTTATTAACAGAGCCCGTAGCACGGGCTACATCTACTGAAGCATAGGCAGCAATATTTTTTACAATTTCCCCTGCGTTGTCTCCAAAAATTAACGGTGCCCAATTTTCAGAAATGTTTTTTCCGCCAATTGTTTTCAGCCCTTCTTCGGATTTAGCTAAATTAAAAATTCCTGCCAGAGCAGAAGTTAAAGAAGCCTGGGTTAAAGAAAATTCTTTTTCACCTTCATCATCAACTTTTACCTTTTGAGTATTGGGGTCAATTTTTTTTATTGCCGGCAATCCAAGGTTTTCCTGTACGGTGGTTAGTAAATTTATTGACATCGTTTGCGATTTACATGCAGTGAAAATTAAAAAAGTACAAAAATGAGATTGTAAATTTATGGTATAAATTTAGCTCATAATAAATTATCTATCATTTTAAATTTTAAAGTTATGTCTATTGCAAATCATACTGAAATGACGACGCTGAGCACAGTCTTAGAAAAGCTAAGGTTAAAAAATCAGGATAATGAATTCAGGATGACTGAAACGGGTTTTGGACCGGCGAGCGGTAAAGTCTATGAACCCGCAGACTTGAAAATTATTAAAACATATCGATTTGAGGGAGACTCAGACCCTTCAGATAATGCAATTTTATACCTAATGGAAGCTAGTGATGGAATGGTGGGCTATAGCCTGGATGCTTATGGGGTGTATAGCAATCATGAAGACGATAGGTACGATGACTATATTAAAAAAATCCCTATGGAGGAAAGGGATGAACAGGCAATTTTCGAATAAATATTAAGTAATAAAAATTGCCTGCAGGTAGATAGACAGGCAATTTTTTGGTTTTTATTTATTAAACATTGGCATAATAAAACGGAAGTACTTGTACAATCTGTTTTATAAGGTGCGGTTCTACTTTATTAAGCATTTCGTTTGAGGTGCCTAGTATCTGCCATTCCTCATTATTCATATCTACCAGGGTATACATGTATTTTTTATTAGCATTATAAATTTCATACATCCTGTGCGGGCCTTTCATAAAATTGAAAAAACCAAAACAAACTAGTTTACCAGCTACAAATTGTTTGTGCCAGGTTAGAATTTTAGGAACATGAAAAAAATTCTGTGTAAGGTTTCTTATTTGTTCTCCCACTTTTTCCGCCAGTGCTGAAAATCCTAAATCTTCCTCAATCCATTTACCAGTTTCCACATCAGTAAAAAAAATATTCTCATAACCACTCTCAAATATTATCCTATACATACTATGACTGCGGTGGGGGATCTGAGTAATTAAAGCTGTCATTTTTTCATCAGCTACCTGCAAATGAATAATACTATTCATAAGTAATTAATTTGAAAAGATGTGGCATAAAACCTGCCAGTATTTCACGGGAGTTTATTTTAATTTGCATTCAAAAAAACGCTTATTATTTGTTATTTGGGGTATAAAATGCGATTATTATTTAAAAGGGTGTGGAATTACTTACTCAACCCTGATTATTTCACACTAAAATTTCTTGGCACTAAATCTGAATTTATGAATTCGGTTTTTCATAGGATATTGGATTTAAAACGGGACCTTATTTTTATTTGGTCCCTTATTTTTTTCTCTCTTCCCCATATATTTCAATTACTTTCCCGGAAAACTCAACAATCAAAGAAATTATTTTTGCAATTTGTTGTTAGCATAAATTTGCGCATGATTCATTTTGAAAAATTTACCCTCGCAAATGGTCTAAGGGTATTGGTACATGAAGATATAAGTACGCCTATGGCGGTGGTAAACGTATTGTATGATGTGGGCGCCCGGGATGAAAATCCTGCCAAAACAGGATTTGCACATTTATTTGAACACCTTATGTTCGGCGGCAGTATTAATATTCCTGTTTATGATGAACCCTTACAAATAGCAGGGGGAGAAAATAATGCTTACACCAGTAACGACCTTACAAACTACTATTGTCAGTTGCCCGCAGAAAATGTAGAAACTGCCTTTTGGCTGGAGAGTGACCGGATGCTTAGCCTGGCTTTCAGTAAAAAAAGCCTTGAAGTTCAGCGCAAAGTTGTTTGCGAAGAATTTAAGGAGCATTACATAAACAAACCCTATGGCGATGTGTGGCATAAAATGCGGGAATTCGTCTATACAACTCATCCTTATAAATGGATGACTATTGGTAAAGAATTAAAGCATGTAGAAGATGCTACGCTTGAAGATGTAAAATCCTTTTTTAAAAAACATTATACCCCGGCAAATGCAATACTTGTTGTGGCGGGAAATATAAATACCACAAAAGCCAGGGAGCTTTCAGAAAAATGGTTTGGCCCAATCCCTGCCGGGGAAAAGTATAACCGTAATTTACCCCAGGAACCAAAGCAGGTTGCCCCACGGCTTATGGAAATAAAAGCGGATGTTCCCCTGGATGCTTTATACAAGTGTTGGCACATTTATCCCCGTACCGATGCCCGTTATTATACGGCAGATTTAATTTCAGATATTTTAAGCGGCGGGGGGTCTTCCCGTTTGTACCAGGCCCTGGTAAAGGAAAAGCAATTGTTCAGCAATATAGAATGTTACCATATGGGTAGTACAGATGCCGGTATACTGGTCATAGAAGGCAAACTGGTAAAAGGAGTGGATATAAAACTGGCAGATGCTGCGGTAAATGAAGAATTGCAAAAACTACAGCAGGCAGGTATTACAATTGCAGAATTGGAAAAAGTAAAAAACAAAACAGAAAGCGCCCTGGCTTTTGAAGATATGACCGTGATGAACCGGGCCGCCAGCATTGCCATGTACGAACTCCTGGGCGATGCCGACCTGATAAATAAAGAGCTGGCAAAATACCAGGAGGTAACAGCAGAAGGTATCCTGGAGCAAAGCCGTATTATCTTTAATGAGAATAACTGCAGTACAATGTATTACCTCAGTAAAAATTAATGAGCAAATTTGGGAAACGATTTTTAGGCTTACATCGAATATATTTGAATAGGTGCAGATCAAAAAAATCCCTTGCAATACAACTGAAGTAGATTTAAAATCTTTATCATTCAGCCAATGAATACTTCCTTTTCACCACTGCCAGCAACAGAAAAACATCCCAAACAAGACTTCCAGGTAGAGCGGATCGCTTTTTTCAGCGATGCTGTTTTTGCCATTGCCATTACCCTGCTGGTGATAGAGTTCCGTCCGCCGTTGATCACAAAAGACACTACTTACCCGGAGCTATGGCATGTGCTTAAAGAGCTCAAGTTTAAATTTGCTGCCCTGGTATTGTCCTTTATATTGATCATTACGTATTGGGTGCGGCACCATACCATATTCAAACATGTGCACAATTACAACCGCTCTATTATTTTTGCCAATATGCTGTTGTTGCTGCCAATTATATTTTTTCCATTTACCACTTCTTTCCTGTACGAAAATCTCAGTTCAGACAATGATCTACTGGTAATACCATTCCGGTTTTTTATATTCAACAATATCATCGCATGCATCACTATGTTTATCTTTTATTGGATGGTGACCCGGCGTTTTACAGCCCTGTCTTTTCCTATTACAAAAATAGATGCTGCAGAATTTGAAAAAAAATTGGTGATACTTACCCTCAGCTTCGTTCTGGTATTCATCATTTCGTTTTTTTCTTTTAAAAATGCGGGGTATGGTTTGGTGCCGGTAGCCCTCTTTGTGATCTATACCCGGGTAATGACTAAAAAAAATTCTTTACATAAAAAAAATATTCATGCTAAACAGAACAGCAGCACCGCTGATTAAAGATGCAATAGATTTTGACCTTCGGTTAAAACCTTATGACCTATTTACTTTAGATAATGGTATACCTGTGTATACCATTAATGCCGGAGCCCAGGAAGTTATACAGGTAGAACTCGTTTTTTATGCTGGCAATTGGTTTGAGCAAAGTAAAGGTGTGGCAGCGGCTACAAATTTTATGTTGAAAAACGGTACAGCCAATCGTACTGCCTTTCAATTAAATGAAGACTTTGAATATTATGGGGCTTACAGCACACGGTCCTGTTATAATGAAACGGCCGTAGTATCTCTGCATACCCTTACCAGGCACCTGAATAAACTGCTTCCCGTTATGAATGATATGCTAACGGCTGCTACTTTTCCTGAGGACGAGCTGGACATATATAAGCAGAATGTAAAACAGCGCCTCACTGTAAATATGCAGAAAGCAGAATTTATTGCCGGTCGGCTGATAGATGCTTACCTGTATGGCGAAGATCATCCCTACGGAACTTACTCCAATATGGCGGATGTAGATGTTCTAAATGCAGAACAGCTGAGAAGTTTTTACCAGCAGTATTATATCAACGGCCAATGTGCCATTTTTGTGGCTGGCCTGCTGCCGGCAAATCTCCATGAACAGTTAAATGAAAACTTTGGTAAGCTTAGTTTGTCAAGGCCGAGCTTTACTGTAAACGATATAAAAGCCAGGCCTGCCGTACAAAAAAAATACCGGGTACAGAATGATGTAAATGCCGTGCAGGGCGCTATACGCATAGCCACAGATTTTCCTAACAGGCACCATGCCGATTTTAAAAAAGTAATGGTACTCAATAATGTATTCGGCGGTTTTTTTGGCAGTCGGCTCATGAGTAATATAAGGGAAGAGAAAGGGTATACCTATGGCATCTATAGTTATTTACAAAACCACACCCAGCAATCTGCCTGGCTTATAAGTACTGAGGCCGGAAAAGATGTGTGTGAAGCAGCTATTGAAGAAATTTACAAAGAAATGAAGCAGTTAAGGGAAACGCCGATAGAGGAAGAAGAGTTATTACTCGTTCGTAATTATATGATGGGAGGTATCCTGGGCGACCTGGATGGCCCTTTCCAGATAATGGCAAAATGGAAAAATGTTGTCCTAAATAGTTTAGATGAACAATATTTTTACGAAAGCATAAATGCTATACGACATACTTCTGCGGAAGAACTGATGGGACTGGCAAATAAATATTTGCAACCGGAAAATTTTTACGAGTTAGTAGTTTATTAAGCCGTTTTAAAGGTATCAGGCGAATGAATTTTTTAAGTAGAGCCAGAACCGCATTAAAACTTTAATCCTAATTCAACATACCCCTCGCTATAAACCTATATGGGTTCAATGTAAATGCTGCCTCGGGCACAATATCTATTTCCCCCAGTTTCAGGTAAAAAGCTTCCCTGCCTTCACTTACTTCCCAAATGGTAAGCGGTTTATTGTCCACCGTAAGATTTATCTCCGGCAGTATCTGAGTGATAAGGCCATTCCAGCATGCTTCTGCCAACTTTTCTTTTGGGGTGAGCCCCGGTCCATTTTCCGCTTCATTTTTTAAACTGTACTCCCGGGCTGAAAAGTGGCTGTTTGCCATCAGCAATATTTCCTGGTGTGTAAAGTTATTTTTCATAATAAAGAGCATTTTAATAGCTCTGTTATTAGATGTGTAGATTTTGTAAAAGCAATAAGGGAGATAGATAAAACTATGTTAAGGATAGAGCAGCGTTATATCGTACAAGTGTAATTTTCCTAAAATTTTATTTTTAAAAAAATCAAGATTTCTTAAGGATTGAAAGACGGTGAATTTTAAATGTTGAGGTCACCTTACACCTTTGCCCAACGTAGCTTCCAAACAAAATGGCTATACATCGTTTGTTCTTGATCTTTTTGGGTCTTTTTGATCATGCAAAAAGGACAGTAAAAAATTACAATTCTCCTGATAGACTTTAGCAATAAAAATTAAAATCGTTTCTTTCTTAATCGGGCAAAATCACCTGATTACCTCTTACTTTTATCCATCGCCTTCTGCACTCCACTGGAGAATATAGAGAGTATAATGCTGAAAAGCAGCGCCCACCAAAAGCCGTCTATTTTTATACCGTCCATGACCCTGGCAGCCAGTAAAATAATGAGGGCATTTATCACAAACAAAAATATACCCAGCGTAATGATCGTTATGGGCAGGGTTAATAATATGAGTATAGGCTTTACTATAGCATTTAATAGAGCCAGCACCACCGCAAATATTAGAGCCACTTTAAAATCGGCAATGTGAATCCCGGTCAATACTTTGGATAAGCCATAAGCAATGGCTGCGGTAATGAGCAGGCGAAGAAGAAAATTCATGAGTAGATAATTTGATTAATGGAATAACAGCCTAAAGCTAAATTATCAAAAGGAGACTTTTTAGCAAATCGACTAATTTTTTTTAGTGGCATGTGATTTAAATACCACTACCTGATTATGGAGTATTGATATAATTAATTATGCTATTGGATTTATCAGAGACTATAAAATATTCAACACTAATAATTCTAAATATTCAAAGGTGCTCTTGTAATAGGAGGGATTTCTTGGTCTCTTCTTCATCAGCTTCTGGAATTACTATTATCAAATTAATAAAGTATCACAAACAGGTTGATCCAAAAATTCTAAAATTATTCTAACATGAAAGTACTTCCAATTGAATTCTACAATTAAGAAAATACCTGCAGCATTTTTACAACCGCTATATTACATAATATTCAAGTGCATGAAACCAGCCAGAATTTTTAGGCGCCTCTTAGCTTTAGCGTTTTTCCTGCTTCCTTTTAGTAGCCACGCTTTTGGCGTGCTTACGCATGAAGCCATTGTAGATGCTGCCTGGGATAAATCTAT
>JBDSDN010000038.1:0-10138 GCA_039920545.1 Ferruginibacter sp.
GATCATGGGGTAGCGCATACACCGGGGTTTTTAGCAGAACATAATATACCGGCTGGTAGTTTTGCGGCTTTAGGCCTGGCAGCAGAATTAAACGGGAGAATTGATGAAGTTTTTGGAACAAAAAAAGCCGTGAGCTCCTTACAGAATTACCAGGTGTATCTTGATATTACCGGGCTGGAAAAGCAGGGTAAAGATATCCCTGGCATTAAAAGATTAATTATAAAATTATTAAATGAAAAAGATTTCATTGCCAACGCTTTTGAAACTAAACTCATTTCGGAGGAAACCTTACCGGCATTTTTGAAAGAAATAGTTAGTAACGGGTATAACGATAAACGCAGCGGCGATATACAATTTTTACCGAAGCCGGGTTATTTTGATGGGGGCACTAGAGGTACTACGCATGGTTTATGGAACCCTTATGATGCTCATATTCCATTAGTATTTATGGGGCATGGCATTAAACATGGTAAAACCAACCGGGAAATATACATGACAGATATTGCCCCTACACTTGCGGCCTTGCTCCAGATACAGATGCCCAGTGGCAGTGTAGGAAAGGTAATAAGTGAAATTATTAATTAAACAATTATAATATGTAGATGATATCATTTTCTGCAACTGTGTTCTTTAATATACGTGCATCCACGTAACTGCTCCCAGGTATTGACAATTTTTCAGGCAGCCAGGTATGGTGTATTTAAAATAAAAAGGGTTGACATTTCTGCCAACCCTCTTAGTAAAACCATTTATTATTAATTTATTTTCATTGTTTGCTTATTCTCATTTAAGGTGATCGTATAAGTTCCCGCTGTTGACGGCGTTTTAAAATTATCGCCACCTTCCCATTTAATTTTTTTATCTATTCCTGTAGCCTGGCTCTGTCCACTGTTGTCTTCGTAATCAAATGCACCCCAGGCATTCCCTGCCAGGAACTTGATATCTTTATTTGCTTTTAAAGCCAGGGTTATAGTCCAGGTACCATTACCTGCATATGTCATTTGGGGAGAAGTAGGCGGATCCCATTCATTCACACCTGCGACGTTCATACCATCACCTACTACTCTCATTTCTGCTGCTGCAGACATTTCATATTTTACATTGTTCACATCACGGCCATCCCATATCACCCTGTTTCTTACAGGGGAATTTGTAATATCAGCAAAATTAGATCCATTCACTTCTAATGTACTTCCACTGGCCTTAGGCGTGCCATAACTCCTGGTTTCATCAACTGATTTACTGCCATTGTCCCAGGCATTATTGTCTATCAGTTTCCAACCGCCATTGCTGGTAAAAGTAGTAATGCCAACAAATAAATTTGTTGCTGCTGCCCCTAATGCATAGGTAGGGAAAACGCCGGGTGGATTCCAGCCAGCGCCGGTAGCGCCGCCTACAAAGCCCATTCTGCCTTCCCGGATATCATATTTTAATGTAGTGCGATTGAATGTTATCCTGTAATACCCTGCCGTTGCAACACTAAAGTTATTACCGCTGGTCGAGAGGGTTCCACCGCTGCCCCCATAGTTTACATCCCATGCACGGCCAACAGTTGCCTTAAACTCTGCGCCGGCCGGCAAATAAATATAGATGTAATACATATCATTGAAAACTCCGGACCTAAGGTCTCTTATTAATTCCGGGGCAGTTGGGGGATCCCAGTTATTACCATTACCGGTTTCGGCCTGGTAACTACCGGGCAGGTACATCCTTAAAATAGGAATATAACTTTGAATGAGGACATTTACAACGTTTGAATAAGAAACTGCGCCACTTGCAGTAACGCCTTTTATGCGGTATTCAACTTTCCCCAGCGCCCCGGCGGCTATGCCAGAGGCAAAAGCTGTGGCGTTCATTTCACCTTGCGTTAGTGCCTTGGTAAAAATAGAATTCCCGATAGCAATTTCATTAGGAGTTACAAAATTTTTCCCTGCAGAATCATATTGCAAAGTATAAGTTACCAAACCTGTATACCCGGTAAATGAAGAAGTCCAGGAGAATGAATTAGAAGGTAATGAGGCTGTAGCCAGGGCGAGGGTAACTGTGGAATTAGCACTAGTAAATACTGAGGGATCAGCAAAAGGCGTAACCGTTATTTTCACCACATTAGACATGTATCTTTCATTGTTATTATTGTAGGAAGATATCAGCCGTACATCAATTGATTGAGGCGTATTAAGTTTAAACCCAAGATTCAACAAAATAGCATTGAGTTCCCTACCGGTAAGAGAATTATTTAAAGTACCGATGATTGTTTTAGTATTTTCTTTTCCAAAATTTCTTCCGGTACTGTCAATTTCCAGGATGTATTTTGTAGTGGTAGAATCGTTGGAATATTTTGGGTTACTCCAGGAAAACATGATTACCGTTTTATTAGAATCGGCCAGCGTTGGCGCCACGGTGGCAGACGAACTACTTAATACCGGCGAAGAACCTAGTTGATAGACAGGTAACGGATCTTCCTTTTTAAGGTTATCAATTTTTTTACAAGCTGTAAAAAAAACAGTTATGGCAAGAATGGCTAAAAGTATTTTTGAAATATATTTCATTGTTGAAATTTTAAATATGGATTATTGTTTAACAACAGTGTATTTTCCTGTTTTAAAATTCACGGTTATTTTATAACTCCCTGCCACTGCCGGGGTAGGTATTGCATCAGGATCGGATCCTCCACCAAGGTTGTAACCTATCTCTCCACCATTAGCGTCCTTGCCACCATACTGCGGCTGCCATTGGGTGAGGGTTGACAGGAACTTATAATAAAAGCCGGGCATAAAATTCATAATGATATAATATTCCGTGCTACTCACTTTCACAAATTTCTGAGCTACAGGAGGATCATTGGTCCAACTACTTGGAGTTGCATCTCCGGTGATAAATAACTGGCCGGTAGTAGGGATGGGCACAGCCACATCCAGGTAGGGAGTTAGTACAATCTTAACCACATTTGAATACAATGGAACTGCGCCACCAGTAACAGTAGATTTAATCCTGAATTCTACATTGTGAGGAATATTTTCATTCAGGTTTAATTTGGTGAGATAAGTATTAAGTTCTTTTACAGTAATGCTTACGGTTAAATCTTTTGCAATAGATATTTCCTGTTTTGCCGGGCTGGAAAAATTAGCGCCTGTGGTATCTATTTGTAAAAGGTAAACGACATCCTGCGAACTAGGGCCGGTAGTAAAACTGTAGTTTGGATTGGTCCAGGTAAAAGTTACCGCTGTATTCGCCTGGTTTGCAGGCACCAGGGTAAGGGCTGTAGCTGATGAAACGGAGAGTGCCGGTGCCGTACCTCCCTCAAAATAATTTTTATTCTCATCTTTTTTACAAGAGGCAATTGCTGCCACCAGTAAGGTTGAGGTGAATAACTGTTTAATGATATTTTTCATTTTAATTAATTTTTCGATGATATATTAATAACCCGCATTCTGGGTTAAATTAGGATTTGAAATTCTGTTTGTACTCGGCACGGGGAAAATATTATATTTAGCATCCACGGCCGTACCCGAAGCCACGCCTCCCTTCCAGGGCCATACATAGGTGCCGGTTGTCAGCAAACCGTACCTGATTAAATCTGTACGCCTATGACCTTCCCAATATAATTCCCTGCCTCTCTCATTAAGAATATTTTGTAAACCGGCAGTTACAGGAGTAAGGTCACCAGCTGTAAATACAGCAGCGCCGGCCCTCGTTCTTATATTATTGATGTAGGTTAAAGCCGTACCAACATCCCCGCCGGTGCCCCCTCTTAAAACAGCTTCTGCATATATCAAATACATTTCCGGTAAACGGAATACCGGGAAATCTACATCAGAAAATTCTTTTTTAGAATCTGAAACGGGGCCACCATCTGAGCGGATATTTTTAAATTTGTTTACATGCATCCCCTGGTCAAAATTACTGATGTCCATGATGGCGATTTGAGAATTACTGGTGCTGTATTTTGTGGTAGTAAATATGGCCCTATTATCGGTATTGCCCGTTAAATCAGGAAATAAATCAGCCAGCCCTCTTGTAGCCCTGTATCCATACCAACCTCCACCCACACCGTATTCATCATGGTCATCTCCGGCAGCACAGTGTACAAAAAAAGTTGTATTGCCATAAGCCTGGGTGCGTAATCCATCGCAGTTAATGGCAAACATAAACTCGTCTTTACGCTTATCATTATCGGCCATAAACAATTGTGGGTAGTTGGCGTGCAAGGTATAGCCGGCGCCTATCACTTTTTTGGCATAAGTAATTGCCTCGGTGAATTTTGGTGTGCCTGAATATACTTGTGCATTTAAATATAACCGGGCTAATAAGGCCCAGGCGGCCCCCTGGTCTACCCGGCCATACACTGCAGATTTGGCGGCGCCTAATTCAGTTTCAATTGCTTTTAATTCAGTTTCTATATAGGTATATAATTCTGCACGACTTTTTTCTCCAGGAATTTCAGTGCCTACCGCATTTGCTTCGGTAATAAAGGTGGATTTACCAAAGAGATCGAGCATTACCCAATAATTAAAGGCACGTAAAAAACGGGCTTCAGCTCTCGATTTTTTGATATCGTCCCCATCAGCTCCTGAAATATTGCGTTCTGCAAGTTTAGCATCTGAAGCCTCTCTAAGATATTCATTTATTAAAGTAATATTATAAATGGGCCTGGCATAAATCCCCTTTAAAAAAGGATCATCAGCTGTCCATTTTAAATTATGAAAGTCTTTAATGGTCTGGTCGTTCCACGCTACCACTGCTTCATCAGTCGGCAATTCTTCACAGTTAAAGAGCATACGTATAAAGGCGACCTGAGAGCCTTCATCTAACCCGCCACTGATATCCGGGGCACCTGCAGGACCCGCATTACCAGTAATAGATAAAGTGCCATAAATTTTTGCCAGTACACTTTTATATCCGGCAGCCGTGGCAAAAGCTTTTTCCGGTGTAAGATCATTTTGCGGAAAAAGATCCAGTTTTTTTGCACATGATGCTACCGTTAGTACGGTAAAACCTGCCAACAATATTTTATTAATTAATTTATTTTTCATAAAAATTATTTTTATCAATTTAAAAATCTAGGCTTGCTCCTATTGAATAAATTCTGGGGCGTGGGTAGATGGTATAATCTGTACCGCTGCTATTCGCATTTTCAGGATCAAGGCCGGAATATTTTGTAATCGTAAACACATTTTGAATGCTGCCTGTTAACCTTAGCGAAGAGGCCCTGCGTAATATTTTTCCGAAATTATACCCAATATTTATGTTGTCTAATTTAAGATAAGAAGCATTTTCAATATAATAATCTGATAAATATTCGTTGGTAGTTGTGCCACTGAATTTAGTTTCCATATAATTTGGAGAACCGTTCTGTATAAAATTAATAGGATTTTTTAATGCCCTTAAAACACCATTGTTGCTGTTAAAACCATTGTATAAATAATTGCCTATGGCGCCATGGGAAGCCAAGCCAAGATTCCATTTTTTATACGTTACCTGTGTATTAATACCAAAGAGCACATCGGCTGCAGGTTTCTTATATAAATAGCGGTCATCAGCTGTAATCTGGCCATCCCTGTTCAGGTCTTCAAAAAGATTTTCAATTGGCGCACCGGTGGTTTTATCGTAAACCTGTTTGTACACGTTGAATACAAAAGGAGAATAACCGACGGCATACTTCCCAATGTAGTTGGTTAATCCGCCACCAATACTGCTTACATCAATACCTTTAAAATTAGGATCCGGTTGTTTCAGTAGATTAGTAATTTTTGTATTGTTGTAGGTAACATTAAAGCCAAAATTCCAGGTAATATTTTTGGATTGAACCGGGGTGGTATTTAATGAAAATTCCACACCTTTATTTTCCAGGTTCCCCACATTCGTTAGGAGACTTATATCAAAGTTAGAACCTGGTGCAACTGGAACGACACTCAGCAAATCTTTTGTTTTCTTTTGATAAAAGTCTACCGACCCTGAAATTCTGTTATTGATAAAACCAAAGTCAAGGCCAAGGTTCCAGGTAGTAGTTGTTTCCCATTTCAGGTTGGGATCATACGCACTCGGGCGGAGAAAGGAAAAATAATTACTGCCGAATTGATATTGGGCAGAATTGTTACTCTGACTGTACCTGGGTAGGTATGCATAATAATCAATGCCATCCTGCTGGCCAGTAACGCCTACGCCAAAACGCAGTTTCAAATCACTCACAACATTTGTGTTTTTAAAGAATTCATCTTTTACTTTCCAGGCAATAGCACCGGCAGGGAAATAACCTACCCTGTTGTCCTGGGAAAATTTTGAGCTGGCATCCCGGCGAAGAGAACCAGTAAGTAGATATTTATCTGCGATTGAAATATTTACTCTTCCGATATAAGATTCTAAGCGATACTCAGGCTTATCCGTCAGGAAGGTTGGTTGAGATCCTTCAATAGTATCTTTTAATGCAGGCTTATTGGGATTTGAAAGTGCCCTGTAACTGAAGGAAGAAAAATTTGTTACTTCTGTATAAAAATCCTGGTAGCTATGCCCAACCAATACATCTATTTTACTCCTGATTGCTTTTAAATCTTTATTGTAAAATAATTGAACATCAGCTAACTTATTTTTTTTCTTCTGTTCATAATAAACTTTTCTACCGCCTGTTTTATAATTCGTAGCAGATAAGGAATCAATATTATCATTACCCTTGCCGCTTGCATTATCTAAACCGAGGTTAAACAATAAATGCAGGTCAGGGAAAAAATGCATTTTATAATCTACCTGCACATTTCCGATCACCCGGTTTACATCTGAGGTATTATCTCTCAGTTCCAGTAAGGCCAGGGGATTCCTGGTGGCAAGGTCAATTGGTTTACCATCTGCCTGCAGCCATTCGTAGTAGCCACCGAATTTACCGGCAGGAGCATATACACTTTGTGTAGGATCAAATGATACCGAAGATCCAATTGCACCTTCATCTGCAAACCTGTTACTGGTGTGGCTGTACTTAACGGCCAGGTTTATTGATAAGTGATCATTTAATAACTTAGGAGAAAGATTAAGAGAACTTGCTACCCTATTAAACTTATTGGTTTTTAAAACACCTTCCTGGTTAAGATAACCTAGAGAAACTCTGAATGGCAGCTCGAAGGGCAAACCTTTAATGCTACCCCCCGCACTTATATTATTATCATTTCCGAAAGCATTCCGGTAAATTTCTTTTTGCCAGTTTGTATTGGCCGTTCCCAGCAACGCTTTATAAGTATTGTTACCTGTTGCTGCTGCATCAGCCGTTATAATACTCCTGATCTGGTCGCCGGAAAGAACATTTACCTGATCAGTCGTTTTAGCAATAGACGACTGGGTGTTGAAATTAAATTTTACTTTTCCTTTGCCACCTTTTTTGGTGGTTATTATTAATACCCCATTGGAAGCCCTGGAACCATATAACGCTGTGGAAGAGGCATCTTTTAAGACGCTTATAGATTCAATATCATTTGGATTGATGGTGTTTAAATAATTTGAAGAACCCGCTATGCCATTGCTTTCTACCGGCACCCCATCAATAACGATTAAGGGATCATTACTGGAGTTTAAAGACGAGCCACTACGTATACGGATTTTGCTGCCGCCACCTGCAGAACCTCCGCCGGTGGTAACTTCCAGGCCAGGAACTTTTCCTACCAATAATTGTTCAGAGGAATTAATATTTCCTTTCTGAAAATCTTTGGCAGATACAGAAGTTACTGCACCGGTAAGATCGCCCCGGCGCCGGGTGCCATATGCCACCACCACAACTTCATTTAACCGCTGGTTTGATGGTGCCAGGCTCACGTCTACCGAAGATTTGCCAGCCAGCCGTACTTCCTGCTTTACTGAACTTACATCACTAAAAATGAGCACCGCATTCTCCGGCGCTGTTATTTTAAAACTGCCATCATTTGCAGTTTGAACGGCGGAATTTGTGCCTTTAACCGTTACCGTTACCCCGGCCATGCCAGTGCCATCAACAGAATTGGTAACCCTGCCGGTAACTTGTTTTTGTGCCCATGCCACCTGCGAGCAGAGCATAATTAACAAGGCAACATAAAATTTTTTGGAAAAAATCCTGATAATTTCTTTCATAAATTCAAGCGTTAGTTATGGTATAAATAGAAGATGTGTATTTTTTACGCAATCGATATGTGTAAAACTTACACAATATAAAAAATTTAGTTCAATAAAAAACCAATTTTCATCAAATAGAAAAACTTTTTTTCGCTAAGTTTAAAAGGGTGGGGACGGGCTATTAGAATGATAGACTTAAAGGATGGATATTACGCTGCCTGCTGGTAAAATCAAAAATCTATCCCCGCCCATTTTTTCTTATTTTTTTCGTACTTGAGGTAGTTGAATTTATACAATTTACCGGGCCGGTGCGGCACATTCTGTTCTATCTCTTCCAGGTCAATTAAAAAATCCATTGTAAAAAATTTTTTCCTGAAATTTCTCCTGTCCATCTTAAAACCCAGGATAGCTTCATAAAGATTTTGTAGGTCTCTCAGGGAGAATTTTTTAGGCAACAGGTTGAAACCCAGCGGATGTTCCTGCACCCTTTTTTGCAGACGGGTATAACAGTTGTCAAAAATTTCCTGGTGGTCAAATGCAAGATCAGCCAGATTTTCAGTGTCGTGCCAGTGCAGTTCGTTATCTAAAATATTTAGCCTATGATGACGAATATTTATAAGTGAACAATAGACAGTTGTAATAACCCTTCCTGCCGGGTGCCGGTTTATCTTGCCAAAGGTGTGCACCTGTTCCAGGTACACATCATTGAGTCCTGTTCGCTGTTTTAAAATACGGTAGGCTGCTTCCTCCAATCCCTCATCTGGTTTTATCAGGTCCCCAAGTAAAGACCATTTTCCCTGGTATTTTTTTAAGTCACTCCTGATTAATAAAACTTTTAACTTGTTCTCATCGAACCCAAATATTACACAATCAACTGACAATGCAATTGGGTTTTTGTTTTGTATTTCCTTTTTTATGGTTGAAAACGTTTTCACCCGGGGGGAACCTGTAGTTTTTTCTTCAATAAGTTGGTTAAACACTCAAATAATTTAGTAATTAATTTTTTATAAAACTGATGAAATTACCTTTCCCGTTTTGGCGCAACTTGATAAAATATATGCCGGCTGCTAAAATATTAAATTGTCCTTTTATGTCAAGCTGATATTGACCTGCAACCCGTGTTCCTGAAAATAACTGCTGTATTACCTGCCCTTTTACACCCAGCAAAGTGAGCGATACGGTGCCACTCCCCGGCACGATATAATCTATAACAGCAGTAGTGCCTACAGGATTCGGCGAAATATTTATCCCAAAACCATCTTTTAAATTCGGGATTGTTGTGTTGCGGCTTAATGAAATAAACCCGGAGGTCGTATAATTAAAGCTGTTTGCAGGCAGGCAGTTTGAACTTACCCTCCATTCGTAGGCCGTGCCCAATAGCAGGTTGGTTAAAGAAACTGTTGAGGCCGTAGTGCCCGCTACCACTGTTATCCAGGTTGCAGAAGTCAATGTTTTGTATTCTACAGTGTAAAATAATCCAGCAATATTTGTCCAGCTTAGGATCGCTGAATTTGTCGTGATTGCAGTAGTTGATAAACCTGTAGCAGGTGCTGCAGTAATCACATTTACTATTAGCGCTGCCCGGTTACTTTCGCCGCATGTATTACTTTGGGACACGTAATAAGTGGTTGAGCCTACAGTATTGGTTGTTGGCAATGGGGCTACCGTACTTCCCGTTCCTCCGGTGGCGGTATTATACCAAAGTAAATTCGTACCGGGAGCAGTCAGCGACACCGCAGTTGAGTTCTGGCAATAAATAACGGGGCTGGTAATAATGGGTAGTGAGGGAAGGGCAATCACGCTTACTGTTATTAAAGCTCTTTGACTTTCACAAGCCCCTATCGTCTGACTAACATAATAGGTAGTGTTACCTGCAGCAGATGTTGAAGGGGTGGGTGCTGTAGAAGAACCCGTGCCACCTGTAGCAGCGGAATACCATAATAAATTAGTGCCTGTAGCGGAAAGCATTGCTGCCGCTGCATTCTGGCAATAGGCAATGGCGCCTGTAACAGTTGGAGTAGCAGGAGCAGCTGTAACATTTATTGTTATAGAAGACCTTGGGCTTTCACAT
>JBDSDN010000039.1:0-9128 GCA_039920545.1 Ferruginibacter sp.
TAAATCCTAAATCCTAAATCCTAAATCCTAAATCCTAAATCCTAAATCCTAAATCCTAAATCCTAAATCCTAAATCCTAAATCCTAAATCCTAAATCCTAAATCCTAAATTGTTCGCAATTTACATAACAATCTTTGCGGTAGATTGGTTGCATTGTTAAATAAAAAAAGTCTTGTGCATACACTGTACAAGACTTTATTATATAAGGAAATTCTATTTTTTAGGACTGTCCTTTGCAGGTGTAGTTAATGGTGCTGTATTTATGGGTTCATTATTTTCAATAGCAGCCTGAGGGGTTTTAAATTGCTGTTCCAGCGACATGAGCCCTTTCAGCAAATTCTGATTTCTTTCTTCTTCATACCCCAGCATCTCCCTTTTATAATCATCCAGGCCCTGGTAATAAGAAACCTGCTGCTCCATATCTTTTTTAAGGCTTCGGGATACTTTGTCCACCAGGCTGGTATCTCCTGCTTTATATGCAGCATATAAAAACTGTAAGGATATCTGGTTCTGCTGCTGGTTACGGCTCACCATACCATAAGAAAAGTTACCATCTAGCATCATGTCATCACATTTATGCAATAATTTTTTTGCATCTTCTTTTCTCCCGGCATCTGCCAGGTTTGAGGCAGCTTGTGCATAGGCAAGACGTAGGCTGTTTAAATGCCTCCGGTTTTCTTCATCAAAATATACCCCGGGTTTGTCCGCATTTCCAAAAACAAATTTCTTCAACATTTTATCTACGACCCAATCCTTATTTACATCGCCACCCTTTACCGGTACCAACCGGTACGAAAGTCCATCCTGCCGCAGGTAATCCTGGAAACCCAGCTCACCATAAGGAGAGGTAAAGTAAATAGGGCGTTTCCATTTATTGGCCGCTATAATATTTAAAATTGCAGTTTCGTTTTTGTACATCACCGTTTTCGGAATTTCAAACTGCACAGCCGTTACTACACTATCGCTTGCACTTACTGTTCCGTTCTGCTTTACAAAATTTACATCTACCGGCACCGTCACCTTCCTGGAAGGAAAAATATTTACTGCACCCCCATCCCGGGTTTGTTCTGTCTTCGCCGGGTCATCACTGCCTGCATAATCTTTCATCATGCTATATAAATCCATGTATTGATTTGGATCTATGCCCGGCTTTGGCGCATTATAAATTGCATCCCTGTTGGCGCCTTCTATCTGCGTGGCACTCCAGATGGGATCTATGGGATCACTGTCATTTACTTTATATCTTAACTGGTTAATGTACCAATCTGTTCCCAATAAACTGCTGTTTATAACCCTAATATCTTTTCTGATACCCTGCACTTCCTGGGCATACCATAATGGGTAGGTATCATTATCGCCAAAAGTGATGAGGATGGCATTCGGGGCGCAACTCTCCAGGTAATCGGTCGCAAGGTCCGGTGCCAGTACTTTATGGCTGCGGTCATGATCATCCCATTCCTGGCTGGCCATAATAACGGGTACCAGTAACAGGCAAAGTGCTCCGGCAACGTAACCGGATGTACGCAAGCTTTTTAAATAGGGTAACAAAAGGTCCCTGATATATAAAACACCGAGACCTATCCAAATAGCGAAAGCATAAAAAGAGCCTACAAAAGCATAATCTCTTTCTCTGGGCTGGCTCCCGGCCATATTTAAATAAAATGAAATGGCCAGGCCGGTTAAGAGAAATAATAGCCCTACCACCAAGGCATCTTTGTTGTCTTTTTTTACCTGGTAAAATAA
Organism: Ferruginibacter sp.; assembly: GCA_039920545.1. Taxonomy (GTDB): domain Bacteria; phylum Bacteroidota; class Bacteroidia; order Chitinophagales; family Chitinophagaceae; genus Ferruginibacter. Next base: position 1,744 of record JBDSDN010000039.1, read on the forward strand.
TCCGAGCAAACCTAATATTAAGGGAAAAGCAAAAAGTTTGTTGTTTGCTTTGTTGTTTTTAATACTATCCGGCAAACTGTTTTGATTACCCAGGCGTAAATTATCTATAAACCCAATCCCTGTTTTCCAGTTACCATCCCGAACATTGCTCATTTGTACGCCTTGTATATCGTTTTGCTTACCGGCAAAATTCCACAAAAAATACCGCAGGTACATCCAGTTTACCTGGTAGCCTATAAAGAAACCTATATTCTCAGCCATGGTGGGCGCCCGCTCCCAACTGCCGTCTTTATTTTTTGCTATCCCGGCATAGTTTGCATAATAATCTGCATGGTTCTGATCGTTACTCTGGTCCCACATACGGGGGAAAAAATGTACATCTTCAGGCGCATAAATATATTCTGCTTTACGACCCGCTTTTTCATATTTGCCGTTGGCTTTTATATACGTTTCGGTAATTTTTGACTCCTGTATCTGCGCTGTAAAATCCTGTCCAAAAAGAATGGGCCAGTCGCCGTACTGGTCACGGGATACATAACTCTTCAGGTTCACCGGGTTATCTACTTCATTCATGTCTACAGAAACATTTGCATTACTTCTTACCAGGGTGGTAAAATATGCGCCGAAGCAACCCAATGTTATAAAAAGAAAAGACCAAAGCCCTAATTTTAAAAGGTTCCAGTTTTTTTTATCGGCATAATATAATCCCAGGAAAATTGCACCAACCAATAGAATAAAAAAGAAGGCGAAGCCGCTGAAAAAGGGCATCCCTAAACTGTTTACAAAGAATATGTCGAAACCACCGGCTGCACTAACTGACCATTGAATAAGGGCTTTTTGTACCAGGCCAGTTATTATACAACTAATCACAAAGGCAAAAAATGTTTTCCAGGGGGTAACAGTATATCTTTTATAAAAATAGATCATTACAATTGCAGGAATGGTAAGCAGGTTCAGCAAATGCACCCCGATAGAAAGGCCCATTAAAAAGAATATAAGTATTATCCACCGGTCGGCTTTAGTGTAGTGGCCTTTAATACCCATTGCCTGCTCCGCAGTAACATTTACTTCCCATTTAAGCATGGCCCAGAAAATAAAAGCAGTAAAGAAAGAAGAAAGTGCATATACTTCACCCTCCACCGCACTGTACCAGAAAGAGTCTGAGAAGGCATAAGCCAAAGCGCCAACTACGCCGGCACCCAGAATACCTATTATATTATCCTGGCTGAGTTCCGTACCCTCTTTCTGAACAATTTTACGGGCAAAGTGAGTAATACTCCAGAATAAAAAAAGGATGGTAAAGCCACTGGCCAGGGCACTCATGGTGTTTATACCGGTTGCTGCATGTTCAGGCCCAAAAGGAGCCATAAATAATCTGCCAATTAAAACAAAAAAAGGGGCTCCGGGGGAATGGGGAATCTGGAGTTTATAGGCACTGGAAGCAAACTCACCACAATCCCAAAAGCTGCCAGTGGCTTCCATCGTCATAAGGTATACGATACATGCAATAATACATACTACCCAACCGGTAATATTATTTATCCTTTTAAAACTCATTGTATAGTTGTTGGTTTTATCCCGATAATCTGTCGGCAGGCAAATATAACTATGTTTATTATTGGGCGGTAACCTTCTAAACTTTTTTAAAAATTATTAGCATAGGGGATAGAATTACGGGTAGCCCGGCAACTTTTCTATAATCTTCGGTGGTCCTGCTATCCGCTATACCTTCGCTCCGCTCGGTGCCGCTTCTATCAGGGCTAAGTTTTGAACAGCATAATTTCATAGCAGCATTTATAAAGGGAGTGTTTAAACTATCGTCACAAATCTGTTACTATCAGTCCAATCATTTTAATCCGTGTATCTATACTATCCGCTATACTTCCCCTCCACTCCTGTGCAGCTACTATCTAGGTTAAGGTTTCAACTGCATAATTTCATAAGAGCATTAATAAAAAACGGTTCTAACCATTATCAAAATTCTGTTTCTATCTGTCTAATCATTATAATCCGTGTATCTATCCGATCCGCTATACCTTTTATAGAAGCAGTTTTTAAACCATCATCAAAAATCTGTGCCTCGCTCTTCTATCATTTTCATCCGTATATCTATCGGCTTATCTTTGCCGGCAAATGAAAAAAGCCTTTATACAATTGCACCTTGCTGTATTTCTTGCAGGGTTTACGGCAATTTTAGGTAAGCTTATTTTATTAAATGAGGGCTTGCTGGTTTGGTACCGTCTATTACTTACCGTGCTTATATTGGGCAGTATAATGATTGTAAAAAAACAATTGCAGTCCATTTCATTTCATGACTTTTTAAAAATTTCCGGCACCGGCCTGGTGATTGCTCTCCATTGGGTTGCTTTTTATGGAAGCGTAAAATATGCCAACGTTTCTGTTGCCCTGGTTTGTTTTTCTGCCACCGGTTTTTTTACCGCTGTGCTGGAACCGTTCATTTTAAAAAAGAAATTTGTACCGGCAGAATTATTACTGGGGCTTTTAGCCATTTTCGGCATTTATATCATTTTTGATTTTCATCCCCAATATAAAATTGGGATCATCTTCGGGCTTATATCTGCTTTAGGCAGTGCAATATTTCCGGTGCTCAATAAGCAACTGCTGCTTAGGTTCTCTCCAAAAATTCTTACCCTCTACGAATTGGGCGGCGGTTTAATCTTTCTTACCTTTTTTGTGCCTTTATATTTAACCCAATTTCCGGCCGCATATTATTTACCAAGCCTCACAGACTGGGCATGGTTAATCATCCTGGCTGTTTTATGTACTATTGTGAGTTTTGATTTACAGTTAAATGCTTTGAAAAAGATCTCTGCGTTTACGGCAAATCTTACGTACAATTTAGAACCCGTGTACGGCATTATTTTAGCCTTTATTTTTTTTAAAGAAAACCGTGAGCTTCATGCCGGATTTTACCTGGGCCTTGCTTTAATATTATTAGCCATCATGCTCCAGATGCTGCGGGTTTTTCGGCAGGCAAATAAAAAAAGCCTGGCTACTGGCAGTTTAATTAATGCTGAAGTATGAGGTTATTTTTTTAAACGCATTACCAATCATCAACATTTTAAAATACTTAACAAATCATGGGTTATTATTGAGTTTCTAAAAACTGACTCAATGAAAAAAGGCTGTATTATTTTTTCTCTAACTATTTTCATCCTTGCACTTTTCTCCAAACCCTCTTTTGCACAACCATTATCCGAACCTAAAATAAAATTGTTTGTCGACTGCAGTAATGCCTTTTGCGACCAGGACTATATTAAAACACAGATCACTTTTGTGGATTATGTGCTGGATAATAAAGTGGCTGATGTACATCTGCTGATAACAGAACAGAATAATGGCGGCGGCGGTAGCCAGTTCCAGTTAATATTCTACGGACAAAATCGTTTTCACCAGTCAGATACCCTGCACTTTAATACAACGGCAGAAAATACAGGTTTCGAGAAAAGGGAATTACTGGTAAAATATATTAGGCTTGGTCTTGTACCCTACCTGAGCAAAACAAATTTAATCGGGCAACTCACTGTTAGTTTTAAGGAAACAGCAAAAACGGACAGTTCTGCGAAAGTTCAAACAAAAGATCCCTGGAATTACTGGGTATACCGGGTAGGGGTAAATGGTAATATAAATGCAGATGCTAATTATAAAGGCTCAAATTATAATGGAAATCTTTCTGCCGGCCGCATCACAGATCAGTCCAAAGTCAGCTTTAACCTTAGTGTCGGGAGAAACAAAAATTCGTTTGAGTTTAATGATGGCTCAGCCACTACTAAAATAATAGTGAAAAATGAAAATTATGAATTTTCACACCAGTACGTAAAAACGGTTTCCGGGCATTGGTCGGTCGGGTACGATCTTGGTTTATTCCGCAGCACTTTCACCAATTACAAAGCACGGGCATTTTTGCGGCCTGCGATAGAATATAATATTTATCCTTACAAAGATGTCAACAATAAATTTTTTACTATCCGCTATGGGGTAGACGTGGCTTACAACAGCTATTTTGATACTACCCTCTATTTTAAAACGCACGAAACCCTGCCCGGGCAAGCGCTGGACCTCTCTTTGACTTATAACCAGAAGTGGGGATCGGTAAATCTTTCTTCGGGTTACCATGCCTATTTAAACAATCTTAAATATTACAATTTAAGTCTTGGTGGAGGTGTCAGCGTCAGGGTAAGCGGAGGGTTATCTTTTAATGTCTTCCTGTTCGGCAATATTTTAAGGGATCAAATTTATCTGCCCAAAGGGCAGGCGACAGCGCAGGATATTTTAACCCGGCAAAGGCAGCTCGCCACCAGCTTTTCTATTTTCAGTTTCTTTGGTATCAGTTACCGTTTTGGTTCCAAGCTGAACAACTTTGTAAACCCAAGGTTTAATAGTGGTAACGGAAATTTTTCATTCTCTAATTAAGGTTTTAGGAAGGTTCATGGGATGTTCCTAATGATCTCAAAGGATTGATTTTGGTGGCTGGATTTTTAAAATTAAAATGAGAGAAATTATTAACAGTTCAATATATTTTAATACAGCTAAATAAGATATTGGAATATGACACATTTTAAAACCCCATGAATGAATGGCTTTTCTTATAGCTTCAGTTAACAAACTCCTTTCGCATTTTAAATGCTGAGTTTACTTTGTACAAATGCCCCTCATAGCCGCACCCGAAATAAGCCCGTCCCGAAATAGTCGGGAGGCTGTATATCGATTCGGGGCCTATTTTTTTGTTTCTTTTTGGAGGAGCAAAAAGAAAAATAAAAAATTATGGGGTATCAATTTATTCTATAAACCATAAATGAATGGCTTTCAAAATGCTACAAATAACTAACCCTTGGGCATGCAATGGCAGGAGGTCTAAATATAATGCTGCGATAGTTCGTAAGAGATAAAAAAATTTGTAAAGTTTAATTGAACATAATCCCGAAATAGGACACCACCCTGGTCTCAGACTTTTTTTGATTTTATACCACAACTGATATATGAGAACAGTGGAATAAAAAATATAAACCTGCTACAGAAGAAACTTTTCTTTAATCAGCCTACACACAATACATTTGTTTTACACAAAATAATATGGCTGACAAATTGGATATTTCAATTCATCTTTCCGCTGAACAGGCAGCGGTACTTTGTTTTAAACACTATAACATTCAGGGAAAAGTATCTCTATTGCCAGGCGAAGTGGATCATAATTATAAAATAGACGCTGGTAAAGATGACATTTATATTTTTAAGATCAACAGGCCTGATACAGATCCTGAGTATCTAGATTACCAGGAAAAATTGCTGCTTCATATCCAGGATAAAAAGCCGACGGTAAAATTTCCGCAGTTGGTAAAAACATCATCAGGTGAATATGCATTTACATTTATTGATGACGACCAGCAAAACCGCAGCGTAAGATTACTGCAATGGATCCCCGGAAGGTTATGGTCATCTGTTAATCCTCACCTGGACGGGCTGCGGTTTAGTTTGGGTGAAGTGTGTGGTGAAGTAACAAACCTATTGCAGGATTTTAATCATCCCAAAGCCAGGCGTGTTTTTGACTGGGATATTGCACAGGCAAGCTGGACGTACCAATATATTCATTTGTTTACCGATGAAGAAAAAAAATGCATTCGTTTTTTCACTGAACAGTTTGATGGCTTTCAACCACAGTATCAGTTGTTCAGAAAATCGGTTATTCATAATGATGCCAACGATAACAACATCATTGTAAGCAATGATTTGGTAAACCCGGTGGTAGAAACCATAATTGATTATGGTGATGCCGCATGGTCACAAACCATCAATGACGTGGCAGTGGCTATTGCTTACGCAGTGATGGATCAATCCGATCCACTGGCTGCCGCATTACCCATCGTATCAGGGTATCATAAAAAATTCCCTTTGCTGGAAGAAGAATTGAAAGCTTTGTATTTGCTGGTGGCAATTCGTTTAGTGCTAAGTGTTACAAAATCTGCCATTAATAAAGAAAAAGAACCGGGTAATGCCTATCTGCAAATCAGCGAAAAACCTGCATGGGCATTGTTATACAAATGGAAAAATACTCCTGCGTCTTTAGCATATTATTCTTTTCGCAAAGCCTGCGGCTTTTCGCCTGTACCGGAAGAAAAATTATTGAATTACTGGATCGCTTCACAACATTTTGCCATCAGCGATTTATTTCCCGGTGAGCAATTTTCAATGATTCAACAACCTGATTTAAGCATCGGGAGTTTATTTTTGGGAAACTTTGGGTCTTATCAAAATGATTCTAACTTTCTATTTAAGATTCAGCAACTGAAAGCAGCCCATCCGGCCACATTGTTTGCAGGTGGCTATCTTGAAACCAGGCCGGTATACTCAACCGACGCTTTTAAAATAGAAAGTAATAACGGCCCTGAATATAGGACTTATCACTTGGGCATAGATTTTTGGCTTAAAGCAAATACTCCACTTCATGCTGTTTGCGATGGTGAAATCGTTTGCTGCATTAATAACATGGCGTATAAAGATTATGGCCCCACCATTATTATTAAACATACCATAACTCCGGCCGGCGCCCCCACCAATCCGAATGAAAGCCAGCATTATTTCTTTTATACTTTATATGGGCACCTAAGCAGGCAGAGTTTACGCCATTTCAATATTGGAGATGCCATTAAAAAAGGAGAACGGATAGGATTTATTGGAAACGAAAATGAAAACGGTAACTGGCCGTCACATCTTCATTTTCAAATCATGTTTGATTTACTGGGTTACGACAATAATTTTCCCGGTGTTTGTTCACCGGCACAGTTACAGGTCTGGTCTTCAATTTGCCCTGACCCCGGAATATTTTTTAACTGCAACGAACTGTCGCCTGCTGTGGTGGACAGTAAAGAATTAATTACCGAAAGAAAAAAACACCTCGGCAAAAGCCTGAGTTTATCCTACAGTGAACCGCTTATCATCCTGCGTGGAGAAATGCAATACTTGATAAGCAATACCGGAAGGCGTTACTTAGATACAGTGAATAATGTTGCGCATGTGGGCCACGAACATCCACGGGTAGTGAAAGCAGGACAGGAACAAATGGCGGTATTGAATACTAACACCAGGTACCTGCATGAAAACATTCTTGCATTTGCAAAAGAACTTTGCAGCACATTGCCAAAGGAACTTTCGGTTATTCATTTTGTAAATTCAGGCAGTGAGGCAAATGAATTAGCGATAAGGATGGCTAAGGCATACACCGGTCAAAAAGATATGATTGCGCTGGAGATAGGCTATCATGGAAATACAAATGGTTGCATTGATATCAGCTCTTATAAATTTGATGGTAAAGGAGGAAAAGGAAAACCGGCACATACACATATTGTACCCCTACCAGACAGCTATCG
>JBDSDN010000040.1:0-9574 GCA_039920545.1 Ferruginibacter sp.
TGCCATAAGTTGTAGTACCCGGTATAGAAGAATAAATATTTACCCCCGGGGCAAATACATCTACTTCCTGCTTTCCAAAATTGCTAAAGGAAGCAGTAAGGCCTCCGTTCTGAAGATCACCACTGGCCCCTACGGTAATTACATTAGTTGCCCGACCTTTTCCATTTACATAAACAGGGTTAGGGAAATTATTTGATACATCAATATTTTTAGCGTCGTTGCCTGCTGCATGAACAAGTAAAACGCCCTTGCTCTCGGCATAACGGAAGGCATCATCAACCCATTCTTTCTGAGCGGAAAAATCTTTGCCAAAACTCATGCTGATAATTTTAGCGCCGTTATCTACTGCATACCTTATCGCATTGGCAATATCTTTATCATGTTCATCGCCATCCGGCACTGCACGCACCATCATAATGCGTACATTATCCGCAATTCCATCTATGCCCTTGTTATTACCCCGCACCCCAGCAATTATTCCGGAGCAATGGGTACCATGAAATGGGGTGTTGGCCATGATGTCATTGTTCCCATAGAACCGGTCGTTGATGTCAGTTTCATCATCCTTCACAATATCTTTACGGTATTCAGTCGGAGGTTTTGCTGCAGACTCTCCTTTGCGTATTTCCCCTTTTAGTTCATCTATCAATTGTGTATTCGTAATATCATCACTGTTATTTGCTTTAGAAATACTAATCAGGATTCCTTTTGCAGCCCTGGCATTAAAATCAGCACTTGTATACCCTGTAACATCCTTGGAAGTATACTCCTGTTTGCCTAATTCTTTTCTTATAACTGAATCCCCGGCGAGAAGTTTGCCAAGCATGCTGTTGAGCATTGCAGTTTGTTGGGGGTTAGTATCCCCAATGGTTTTTTGTTTGGCATCTAAAAAGGTATCATATTCTTTTTTTTCAGCTGCAGTTAGTTTTTCTTCATCAACTTCTTTTCCTTCCCATTTGGTTTTTAAAGCATAATAAACCCTGGCTCCTTCGTAACTGTCTGCTTTTACATTACGGCCATCTTTACCACCAATAAAATTCCAGCCGTGTAAATCATCAACATAACCGTTATGGTCATCATCAATTCCATTACCTGGTATTTCTTTTGGATTTACCCAGAGAATTGATTTAAGATCTTCATGCAAAGTATCAATACCACTATCTATAACGGCTACGGTTATACGTGTACTTACAAGTTTCTTTGACTTTATTAAATTGTAGGCTTTTTCCAGGCTGATACCGTTATACCCGGATGTTTTGGGGTCTAGTTGATGCCAGTTGATGGGTACTGGGTTGAGGTTATCTTTTCTGTAGTTGCCCTGGGCAAATGCAGTACTGGCTATAAGCATAGCTCCTACTAATAAACGAAAGATTTTATGCATAGAATATTAAATATTATAATCCAAAAATAACTTCTTTAGACTTAATTTAATGGACGGCAATTATTATTATGAAAATTTTATAATTATCGGGTTAAGGCTGCATACGATTTTAACATGAAACCATTAATAGTGTTAGGGTATTTTTGAAACGCTGGATCTTCACATTAAAGTACTTTAAATGAACTCCCTTTTTATAGTAATAGATATTTTATAAATCAAATCGTATGCCCTGTGCAAGGGGAAGCTTATCAGTATAGTTAATAGTATTGGTTTGCCGGCGCATGTATACTTTCCAGGCATCGCTGCCGCTTTCCCTACCGCCGCCGGTTTCTTTTTCGCCGCCAAAAGCACCGCCTATTTCTGCACCGGAAGTTCCGATGTTTACATTCGCAATGCCACAGTCACTGCCGGCCTGCGATAAAAATAATTCTGCTTCCCGGAGATTGTTTGTAATCACAGAAGATGATAAACCTTGCGGTACGCCATTTTGCATAGCAATGGCTTCTTCCATTGTTTTGTATTTCATGATATATAAAATGGGAGCAAAAGTTTCATGCTGCACAATATCAAAATTATTTTTTGCCTCGGCAATACAGGGTTTTACGTAACAACCACTTTCAAAGCCTTTGCCTTTTAAGACACCACCTTCAACAATAAATTTTCCCCCTTCTGTTTTGCATTTTTCTATGGCAGCCAGGTAAATTGTCACGGCATCCTTATCTATCAATGGGCCGACATGATTTTTTTCAATTAATGGATTTCCAATTTTCAACTGGCTGTAAGCATTTACCAATTGTTGTTTAAATTTATTATACACTGTTTCATGAATAATTAAACGGCGGGTGCTGGTACAACGCTGGCCGGCGGTACCTACGGCCCCAAAAGCCGCAGCTACTATAGCAATTTTCAGGTCCGCATCCCGGGAAATGATAATGGCATTATTCCCGCCCAATTCCAACAGGCTTCTCCCCAATCTCTGTCCAACGGCTGCGCCTACAGCTTTACCCATCCGGGTGCTACCGGTGGCAGACACCAACGGTATCCGGGTATCGTTGCTCATCCATTCGCCAACTTCCCGGCCACCTGCAATAAGGCAACTAACGCCTTCGGGTACACTATTTCTTTTTAAAACTGTTTCAATTATTTTTTGACAGGCCACGGCACACAAGGGTGTTTTTTCACTTGGCTTCCAGATTGCCACATCCCCGCAAACAAACGCCAGCATACTGTTCCAACTCCAGACAGCTACGGGGAAGTTAAAAGCAGAAATAATTCCCACTAATCCCATAGGGTGGTATTGATCATACATGCGGTGGCCGGGCCTTTCGCTGTGCATGGTGAGGCCGTGTAACTGCCGGCTGAGCCCGACTGCAAAGTCACAGATGTCGATCATTTCCTGTACTTCGCCCATACCTTCCTGCAGGCTTTTACCCATTTCAAAACTTACGAGTTGCCCCAACGGCTCCTTATACCTCCTCAATTCCATCCCGATCTGACGTACAATTTCCCCTCGTTTTGGTGCCGGCCATAGGCGCCATTCTTTAAAAGCTTGTTTGGCTTTTTCTACAACGGCATCATAAGATTTTTTATCTGCCCCGGTAATCGAAGCTATTTCTTTACCATCCACAGGAGAGTAAGAAGTAATTTTTTCTCCTTTTGATTTTAGCCAGGTTACACCGGTAGAAACCCCGGAATTTATGGGTTGTATATTTAATGTTTTTAAGAATTCGGTCATAATAAATTATTTTTTTTGGAGGTACAAGATATGTTTTACAGAATTACCTGCACCATTATGAAATTGCCCGGATGTTATCGGTCCATATTACAATGTTGTACCAATTATAAATGTACAGAAAAGAAATGCTGCAGAAAACCTACGCCTGATAGCAGCGGAAAGCCCCCGCACTAAAATCTTTCATAACTCACAAAGACCGGGCGGGGCTTGCAGCGGATAGCAGGGCCGAAGCTTAAATTACCACTGCAGCCTGCATACTAAAAAATAAAATATTTTATTAATACTGTTCATTGGCATTAGGAAAATCATTGCTTTTTACATCTTTAATATAATGCTGAACCGCACCCGTAACCTGCTCTGCCACATTTAAATACTGCCGTAAAAAGCGGGGTTTAAATTCTGTATTTATGCCCAGCAGATCATGCATTACAAGTACCTGGCCATCACATGCGCTACCGGCACCAATACCAATGGTAGGGATGGAAAGACTTTCGCTCACTTCTTTTGCGAGGGCGGCCGGAATTTTTTCCAAAACAATGGCGAAGCACCCGGCGGCCTGTAAAAGCAATGCATCTTTTTTTAATTTTACGGCTTCTTCCTCTTCTTTTGCCCGTACCGTATACGTACCGAATTTATAAATACTCTGAGGGGTAAGGCCCAGGTGGCCCATAACGGGAACGCCTGTACTCACAATACGGCTGATAGATTCCACCACTTCTTCCCCGCCTTCGAGTTTTATGGAATGGCCGCCTGTTTCCTTCATAACCCTTATGGCGGAAATTAAAGCTTCTTTTGAATTTCCCTGGTATGTGCCAAAGGGTAAATCGACTACCACCAGGCACCTCTCTATACCCCTTACCACACTTTGAGCATGATAAATCATTTGGTCTAAAGTAATAGGCAATGTCGTTTCATGGCCTGCCATAACATTACTTGCGCTGTCGCCAACTAATATAATATCTATACCGGCGGCATCAAAAATTTTGGCAAAAGAAAAATCGTACGCCGTTATCATTGAAATTTTCTCGCCGGCTATTTTCATTTTTTGCAGCGTATGGGTCGTAATTTTTTTTACTTCCTTTTGTATGGACATGGCTTTGTTTATTTGGTACATGAAACAGCGGGAGATGGCTCTGCATTAGAATAAAACAAATCCGGGATGTAAAGCTGGCGCCGTAAAAATAAATAAATAAAATATAATTGTTCGTTTTTTGAAGGAATATATAAAAGGGATTTGTTTATAATAATCTATTGAAAACCACAAAATTTATATTACGGTAACTGCTGGTGCAGTAATATTACTGTCTTTCAATTCTTGCCATAAATGTTGCACCAGGCCATCGGCCAAACCAATTTTAGGCACATAAATTTCCAGCGCACCGGTCCATCGCATCACATTAATATAGATCTGCAGCGCCGGAACAATCACATCGGCTCTATCAGGCCTTAAAAAATATTTTGTTATTCTTTCTTCCAGTGACACAGCGCCCAATTCTTTATAATAATCCCTCAGCAATTCTAAATCAAGTGACTTGCCATCCTTTCTTTTACTCAAGGAAAATATTTTGTTTATGTTGCCACCGCTCCCAATGGCGACTACTTCTTTGTGGCCTTTGGTGACGGCTTTAAGGGTGTTTTTTAATTCTTCCCATTCAAGGTCTGTCACCATTTTTTTAAGAATACGGATGGTGCCAATATTAAAAGATTTTTTAAACACTAAAATTCCGTTACTGAAAAAGGAAATCTCGGTGCTGCCGCCACCAACATCTATGTACATATAACTGTGGTCGGTATCCATATTTTCTGCTACATGGTTTTCATATACCAGGTTAGCTTCCATATCGCCGGTTATTATTTCAATAGGGATGCCGGTAGCTTTTTTTATGGCACTGATTATTTCCGGGGCATTTAGGGCATCCCTCATAGCGCTGGTAGCGCAGGCTTTTACAGCCTCTACTTTGTAGGCTTTTATTAAAAATTTAAAGGCTTGCATGGTTTGCAAGAACATTTCCTTTTTTTCTACAGAGATTGTTTTTCCTTCAAAGACATCAAAACCGAGCCTTAATGGCACCCTTACCAAATTCATTTTATTAAATACAGCTTTGCCGTTGGTGCCCTGTTTTACTTCTGTTATAAGTAACCTCGCTGCGTTGCTGCCGATATCAATTGCTGCCAGTATCAAAAAATTATTTTTTTACAGTTGCTTCAAATGTCGTTTAAATACTTACAGCAAAGAGAAAAAATAGTGTGCAAGGATATTATGTGGATAATTTTCGCCAGAGATAGTTATAAGTCTCTACCTGGCTGCGTATTTTAATTTTGTTGCGTGGGTTCACGTATTGGTTATCCTGGCTATTATTTAAAATACGGGCTTTAATGTTGTCATTGAGCTGGATATTTATAATATCAATAATTTCCTGCTTACTTTGTTTTTCCAGTATGGGGCAGGCGGCTTCTATCCTGTGGTCAATATTACGTACCATCCAATCTGCCGAAGAAATAAAAACTTTGGGATGGCCATCATTTTGAAAAATTAGTACCCTGGCATGTTCCAGGTATTCATCAATAATACTGATAGCCTGTACATGATTTTTAATTTTTTTATTTTCAGTAAACATGCAGCATATCCCCCGTATTATCATTTTTATTTCTACCCCGGCCTTTGCAGCTATGTGTAATCTTTCAATTAATTCCTGATCGCTGAGCGAGTTTAATTTCAGGACAATGGAAGCATTTTTTTTACTTTTGGCAAATTTAATTTCTTTGTTAATAAGGCCCAGTAATTGCTTCCGCATACCGCCGGGGCTTACCAGGAGGGTTTTACAGGCGGCAAGATAATTTGATCTCGTTTTTGGATGTTCCAGGTAACTGAAAATACGATTTACATCCGCCATAATATTGCGATCAGACGTGAGCAAACAATGATCTCCATAGACCTGGGCTGTTTTTTCATTAAGGTTGCCGGTGCTCACAAAACCATAATGGGTTGTAATACTATTTACCCTTTTTTTTATGAGACAAAGCTTTGCATGAATTTTTAAGTTGGACACACCAAGAAGGACTCTCACTCCGGCGTCTTCTAATTCATTTTTCCAATCTAAATTAGCTTCTTCATCAAAGCGGGCCCGGAGTTCCAGAACAACAGTAACAATTTTGCCATTTCTTACAGCATTAGTCAGGGCGTTTATTATTTTAGACCTGGGCGCCAGACGGTAACAGGTAATTTTAATGCTGAGAACATGCGGATCAATGGCAGCTTCCCTTAATAAGTCTATCACACTCTCAAAAGAATGATAAGGGAAATTGAGGAGTACATCCTGGGCCAGTACTATTCCTGTAACACTATTTACCTGTCGGAGGAGCGGATGGGTAAAGGGTTTTTTACGAAGGTTTTTTTGAGAAAAAACAACATCGGGGAAATTAATAAAGTCTTTGAAATTATGAATACGGCTACCAGGAATTATATTTTCATTATGGGTAAGGCCGAGGCGCTTAACCAGGTAGGTGAGGAGAGAAACATCTATCTGTTTATCAAATACAAACCTCACCGGCTTGCCCTTTTTCCTGTTCTTCAGTCCTTTTTCAATCTTTTGTATAAGTGAAGTAGAAACGTCATTATCAATATCTATTTCAGCATCCCGGGTTACTTTTATTACATGGGATGAAAATGTATCGTAGCCAAAAAATGAAAATATATTGGGCAGGCAGAACCTGATAACATCTTCCAGTAAAATAATAAACTGTTCCTCATTTTTAGACGGCAGAATAAGAAACCGTGGTAAATGCCTGACAGGGACAGAGACCAAGGCGAAACGCTGCGGAATGCTTTTATTTTTAGTTGATAATTTACAGGCCAGGTAGATGGACTTATCATTTAAGACCGGGAAAGCCTGAAGGCTTTCAATCATGAGGGGAATAATGTAACTTTTAACTTCTTCATTAAAATAATCGAGAACGAATTTTTGTTGCAGGGCGTTTAATTTCCTTTCATTTATAATGTGGATTCCCTCTTTTTTTAATTCACGGAGAATATCATTCCAGGTTCTTTCAAATGTCGTCTGCAGCTTTAAAACTTTTTCCTGTATTTCTTCCAGGATGAGCTCCGGGTCTGCCTCCAAATGCATTTTAGCTTTACTACCCAGCTCAATCATTTTTTTAAGGGCGGCTACCCGTACCCGAAAAAATTCATCAAGATTATTTGAAAATATACCTAAAAAACGAATCCGCTCTTTAAGCGGAACGCTGTCATCTTCGGCTTCCTGCAAAACCCTGTCGTTAAAAGATAACCAACTTATGTCTCTTATAATCGTTTTTTTAAGCAATCGTATTTTTTGATATGAAAATAAAATTAAGGGTGAAAATCTACTTTTAATATTAATTTTTATCCGGGGTCTTTTAGGCGGTTTTTATTTTTTCTATCATTGCCGTGGTTGAAATGCCATGAACGGTATTCGCAATTTTTACTTCTCCCCCAGCGTCTAGCACTTGTTTGGCTCCAACTACCTGATCTAAAGTATAATCCCCGCCCTTTACCAACACATCCGGTAATAACGCTGTGATTAATTCCAGCGGAGTATCAGTTTCAAAAAGTATAACTGCATCCGTCATGATAAGGCTTGCCAATAACAATTGCCTGGCATTTTCATTATTTACCGGTCGGTTATTCCCTTTTAATCTTTTTACAGAAGCATCTCCATTTACACCTACAATTAATATTGAACCGAAAGAGGCTGCCTCAGATAATGAAGCTATATGCCCTTCATGCAAAATATCAAAGACCCCATTGGTGAATACAATTTTTTTGTTTTGTAACCGCCACCTTTTCACCTGCATTAGTAACTCAGTTAGTGAGAATATTTTCGTTGGTATTCCCTGTATTGATTTCATTTTTATTTTTATTAAGGTAAGGTAAAAGCAACAGGGCCACTAAACCTAAGACAATAACCAGGCCCGTGCTTACGCCCCATATAAGCCAGCCAAAAGCTTTCCCCATCGGGTGGGAGATGGTGTATATAGCCAGCGTTTGCATTACAAAAATAGGAAACGAACCAATACCCCCAGGCGTGGCAATCATTGCCAGGGTTGCCAATGATAAAACCGAGCAAGCAGCCTTTAATGATAAGTGAGCTGTCCCTTCCATAGCAGAAAAACCAATGTAAATCTGTAATAAATACATAGACCAGATGAACAACGTATGCAGTATAAAATGTTTACGGTGTTTAAGATTTTTCAGAGAGGTAAAGCCGGCACCAATACCTCTAAAAAAGTTATTAATTTTAAGGATGATGCTGTTGTTGGGAAATTTTTTTAGTAAATATTTTATCCCATAAATTAGGAGGAATACTGTCAATATTACTACTGCTAATTTTCCCCAAAGTGGAAACCCACTGTTTTCTGTAATTATTTCAAATTCTTTTTTTGCATAATTACCGATTAGGTTTATCTGTATTAAGATAGTAAGTCCGATAAATATGAGGTAGCAAATAAAATCAAAAGTTCTTTCTACCAGAATAGTACCCACGAGCCTATCTACTTTTAGGTGCTCGTAACGGGCCAGGAAGGTACATTTTAAAATTTCTCCCAACCGGGGTACAGCAGCATTTGCCAGGTAGCCAACCATAGTTACGGCAAAGACATTTTTTAGTGCTGGGTTATATCCAAGCGGCTCCATTAAAAGTTTCCACCGCATAGATCGGCTGATATGGCTTAATATGCTCATGATTACAACCGGGATAACCAACCAGTAATTGGCAAAAGTAAATGCATTGGAGAATTCTGATTTTTCAGATTCCGTCATGGCTCTAAGCTGCCACCAGACAAGAAAAAGCCCACCACCCAGGAAAATTAAATATTGTAAAATGGCAAAAATTCGTTTACGCATAGAATCCACAATTTACAGATCATTCCTGTTTAATCTTTTTATAAAACTAAAGAGCAGGTACAATAACTGTTTAACAGTCAAACTAATTAACAGTATGCTTAAGAATTTAAAAATTACGAAACACAAGAAACTCCTCTTTCAATTTAAATCTCATCCAATAATTAACTAAGTACAAGGCTATCTATCAGCCTTACGTCACTAACCCAGGCAGCTATCAGCGCCACTATTGAAGTTTTACCATCCCATAATTCCAGGGGAGCCAAAGTGAGCGTATCTGCAATTTCTACATAATCTATAGTCAAACCATTCTCTTCTAAATCCTTTTTTATTTTTAACTTAAGACTGTCAAGTTTGCCCGGTTTAATTTGTTTTTGTATAATAAATAATCCCTGGCTTATGCGAACTGCTATTTGCTTATCAGCTGCGCTAAGTCGTGTGTTTCGGCTGCTCAAAGCCAGGCCATTATTTTCCCTTACAGTCGGAACTATTTTTAATTCTAATTTGTAGTTTTTTAAACTTACCAACTTCTTAATTACCATGCATTGCTGGTAATCTTTCTGACCCAGGAATAATTGAT
>JBDSDN010000041.1:0-19231 GCA_039920545.1 Ferruginibacter sp.
TCTTTTGCCACCAATGCGGCAATTATGAATGCCATTGAGGGAATAAAAAATTATGCCGGCAAACAGTTAGCAGGTTCACCTGCAACTGAAAAAGGCTACTTTCTACTAACCCTCGAGCGGATAAAAAACCGGGTCAGCGGAAAAGCTTTTGTGCCCGTGACCTTACCTCCGGGCTCACCCATAGGGTGTGATATGGATTAAAATAATGATATCTTAAATTAAATATAGCCAAGCAATAGTAAAAACATGGGCAGCAAAAATTTGCTAACTTTAGGCTGCCTAAAATATACGCCATGAAAAATAAACTCTTTACCCTTATTTTTTCACTCACCACCGCTTATGCTTATACGCAGAATTTACCTTCAGCATCCGGAGTTTCTAATAATATTATTGGTCATAGTGCATTTATAGAAGCTTATGATCATTCCGGCCAGCCGCTGACGGAAGTAAATAAGAAAATAACCGGAACTACCGTACTCAATGAAAATTGGGGGAAGGGGCATGTAGTGCTTGAAAATGGATTTTTGCTGAATAATGTTGAATTACAATTTGATCTTTTTGCCAATGAGTTGCATTTTAGAAAAGACAGTATTGCTTATGCGTTTGTTGATGCCTTAAAAGAATTTTCTTTTGAATTCCGGGATGATGAGTTGGTGAAGACCGTGACTTTCCGTTCCGGCTACCCGGCCATCCAGAAAAAAAACGGGGATGCTTTTTACCAGGTTTTGGCAGATGGGCCAAATGCACAGTTCCTGAATTATATTTCTAAGGAAGTAAGGGAAGATTATGTATATGGAGGCCCGGTTAAAAAAACGTACAAAATAAACGAAGTTCATTATATATATGATGCAAAAACGGGTGATATAAGAGCATTTAATATGAATAAAGCCTCCTTAATAAAAGCGCTACCGGCTTATGCTGGTATTATAACGACTTATACAGCCGAAAGAGATTTAAAGCTTAAATCTAATGCAGATGTTATAGAGCTATTCAAAATAATAAACCGGTAAACTACATTTTCATAAGTAGGAATTGATAGGCAGGTTTATGGTTCAGGTGTTATTAATGGTCGCTCCGGGGGGCCTCCGTTTTGGTACATCATGTTGTGAATGCGTTCCTGCATTAATTTATCATCATCAAATTTATTGAGGTAAAAAACTTCGAAATAGGCTTTGATTATTGCCGTTAGCGGAGTGGCTAAGAGAACACCCAAAAAACCAAATGCTGCACCCATGGCCAAAACCACAAAGAGAATAGATACCGGGTGAATTTTCATAGTATTAGCCCTAACTCTTGGCATAATAAAATCCGCCATAATTTCATCGGTAGCCAGGTAAAAAACAGCTACCCATATTGCGGTATATCCGTTAATGGATAACGCTACCAATACTGGTGGCAATGCTTTCAGAAAAAAACCGATCCTCGGAATAAATTCAGTAAAGAAGGCAAGAGCGCCCCAGACAAATGCGCCGGGAACACCAATGATATTCAGAAAAATAGTAGCCAATATTGCATTCGTTACCCCTCCTATTAAATTGGCCCGCATCCACCCCCTTACCATTACAGAGATCCTGGAAAAAGCAATAGTGGCTTTATCTCTTTGGGAGGGCGGAAATATTAAAAGATATAATTCAAAAAGAGGGCGGGGGTTTGCTACCATATAGGCCACCATGCTGATAAATACAATTACAATCAATAACTGCCCCATAAGTGAAAGGGAAAAGCTGCCCACCTCCATTAATGTTTTGGGAATGGATGGTAATAAAGTGGAAACATTTGACGAATCTATTTTTATTTCTTTCTGTATTTCGGGATATTTTTCAAACCAGGAACTAACAGTATTAGACGCCTGGATGGCATAGTCAGGTAAATTTCTTACCAGCAGGGAGACCTGGTCATTAATGCGTGGGCCTATTAAGAGAGCGATGCCGGTAAAAGCCGCAAATATTATTATAAATACAATCCCCGTTGCCCAACCCCGGGATATGCGTTTTCTTTCCAGTCTTATTACCGGGCCATTAATGGCCATTGATAAAACTATTGCAAAAAGAAACAGCAAAACAACGCTCACCATCTTAAAAAATAAATACAAAAGAATTACTACAGCTGCGGCCAGAAAAATGGCTTTAGCAAGTTGCTTGTATAAATTATTTAATTTTCTATTTTCCAATTGTGCAGTTTTTTATTTTATTTATAAAAATGTCGTGTAATACAACTTATGAAAACTTATTTATATAAAAATCTTTAAACCTTAATTTTTAAGAAACCATAATCCTGATAAAAAGATTCACTGGAACCGAAGTACTTTTTTTAAACGGATGTAGTCAGTAAAAATATAAAAAGGGAAAGATATTAATATTCAATAAATTACTTTGTTATTAATCCAAAAGTACTTTCTATACAAACGATTAATTTGAGAATTATTTTATATTATACTGTAAACTTTTTTAAAATGCCCTTAGTACTGGTAAAAGTTTCTTACCAGGATGCAGGGGTCAAATTTTTTTTATGAAATATTATCAGAAATTACTGTTCCATGTTTTTTTCTGCTTCATTCTTTTACAGTCAGTGGCACAGCCTGTACCGCTGCAGTATTTTTCTATCACTTATGTAAAAATTAAACCGGCAGCCAAGGCAAACGATTATATTAAGCTGATAACTGATTATGGTAATCCCCTCACACAGTATCGCTCTGCTCATAGCAATGTAAAAGGTTGGAATATGTACCAGGTGATAATGCCGGCCGGCCAGAATAATGAGTATGATTTTGCCATAGAAACATTTGCCAATGATGTGCAGGTGTTATTAGATGATACAACCAATATGGGAGGTGTATTTAAAAAAATATTTCCCGAAAGGAATGATCTAGAAATGCAAGCCGTTTTCAATAAATATGATACACTCCGTACTGTCATTAAGGTAGAAGTTTTCAAGGCACTTTCCTTAACCCGCAACAGTAAAAACCCACCGCTATATGCAAAAGTAAATTTTATGAAAGTTTTGCCAGGGATGGATTCTGCCTTTGTATCACTGGAAAATAACGAATGGATGAAATTGCACAAGGAAGGGATGAGACTGGGTATTATGGCAGATTGGGAACTGGATAAAAAACTATTACCGGCTAATAGAAATGCTGATTTTGATTATCTCTCAGTAGATTTTTATAACACTATCAATGCAATGTTTGACGCACGGTACAATAATGCTCTTAAAACACTTTGGCCCGGCGGAGAAGCCGCAAAAGTTTTTAAAGAAACAGAGGCCTCAAGAATATTTGTACGGAGTGAAATATGGAAACTCGTAAATTATGCCAGGTAATTTTTAATAACCGGCGTCAAAGTAAAAGTGGAGATTATTGTAATAGATTCTTTCCACGCTGAATAACTGTACCGGGTAAAGATTGGGTAATATCATTTTTAATGAAGGCCAGCAGTTGCTGCACCCGCATGTCAATCTCATTGAGCAATGCTTCAGTTCTCATAGCTACTTCCCCGCTTGATTCCATATTTTTCAATAAAATTTTAGAAGGTATTGTATCTGTCTTGCCCCCTCGTTTTTTTTCTGTGAGGTATACTCTGTCAATTTTATATTTATAACCTTCGTTCTTTAATAAAATTGTCATTTGATAGTTCATTTTTATTATTACAGGGTATGGAGAAGATAGATATATCAGTCCGGGAGTAGTTACCATAGTATCCCCTGCAAAATGCAGGTTGTTTTTTTTCACCCGGGCAGTAAGAGTGGCTTTTGTTCTGTCAAGTAATTCTTTCCCGGTTCCTTTAATTTTCACGTTGCCGGAATACACAATTTCTTCTTTCTCTGTATGTACAGTTTGAGCGGTTGCTGCAAAAGGGAGGAAAAAAACAAACAGGAAATATTTCATTTTTAAAATTGAAATCCAAAATTGATTAACAATAAATTATTTTCTTCTTTGGAGTAAGTGAGGTTGGCCGCCAAAACCACCCGGTTAAATGGAGCTAACCAGATTCCGGCGCCATAGCCATTGTGCCAGGTACTTGATTTCTCATTGTCTGCCCATACCCTTGCCACATCGTTAAAGGCTAAGAGGCCAAACGGTCCTTTAAAAAGATGAAGATTAACGTTGCCCATATTCCATCTTAACTCTGTATTATTATATACCCTGGTGCGGCCCGCAAAACGTTGTATGCGGTAACCCCGCAGGTTTTCTTTAAAGCCCAGGTACTGCGCCTGGAAAAACTGGTAGGTGCCGAGGTTATGGCCTGCTCCAAAGTCCGACGCAAGCACTACATGTTTTTTTGCAATAAAGTCTGAATAAAAAGAAAAATTTCCGCCTACCTGGTTTAATCTTTTGCTGTATTGGTTTAGTCCTTTTAGCGATTGTGCTGTTACATTAAATAAAATTCCCCTGGTGGGAAATAAAGAATTATTAATAGTATTCACTTCAAATCCGCCTTGCACCCCGGCATAGTATTGCGGCCTCAAAAGAGCTCCTGGCTGGGGAAGCGGAGGATTTGCTGTTTCAATGTATTTGTTGCTGTTATCCTTTCCCTTAAAATTAAAATACTGGAGTATTGGCCCTGCCTTAAGCGTAAGCCATGAATTTGGAAAATTTCTGAAAGAAAATAACAGGTTTCCCAAACTGTACCGGGCTATATAATATTTTTGACCGTCAGTCTTTGTTTTATCATTCAGTGTATTATTTCCTATACCGTAAAACCTGGTTTTAGTAGTCGGTAATTTCAGATCGCCACTAATTAAAAGATTTGTATGCCTGGCTACTTCAATAAAATTTCCGCCATATTTTATATGGTAAGATGAGGAGCTGATTGCCCTGGTTACAGATATAGTTTGGTGTGTAGCATAAGGAGATTTTCTAAACCCCTGGGTAGTAGAATTTAATTTTACACCCAAAAACAAACCGCCATCTCCTGCATATTCAAACCCAGGGGACGGGGAAAATGAACTATATAAAAATCCCAACCGGGTATAGGTATTTGTCTGCGGATCAGGAGAAATTTTGTTTTTTATCCCCTTACCTGTTATGGTATTTTTCTCAAATGAAACGTCATAAGCTTCGATCTTTTTCGCTTTACTATCGTTTATAAAATGATCTTTGCCCGGGCCGCCAATAAATCGGAATTTAATGCCGGTTTTATTTCCCTGCACTTTAAATTCGTCATCATCTTCCAGACCGTAAATGCGGATTTCTTTGGTTTTGGCGGCAATAAAAAGACGGGAATAAATAATATCTTTTTTATCATCTGAATTTTCCGGGTTGGCCACGGACACCAACACATTGCCTTCCTGATTCGTTGTCGCAGACACCCGCTCAGGTCCATTGGTGCCCACGATTGAAACCGTATGAGCAAGAAAGGCATAATACTTCATCATATCTGCTTTAAAAAAAAGGCGTTTTTCTTTTAATGTTTTAATAATCCTTTCTGCCGCAAAAGACCGTATTTCTTTGGGCTGCTGCTGCAGGGCATTTTCAATAACCACATCTGTCATAGTATTTAGAAAACTATCTACCTGCCGGCTCCATTGGTCTTCTGAAAGTTGCGTGAGAAAGAAGCGATCGAAGTTACGGGCAGGTTTGTTGAACGTTTCAATGTTATCTGCTTTTTTATGAAAACCTGCCAGTTCAGGTAAAGCGTTTTTACTTTTTGCAAAATGCGGTATAATTCCGTTATTAATAAAAAAAACCTGGTCCCGGTCAGAAGGTACGGGAAAGTACATTTTATAATTGCCGGTATCAACTGTCATCCATTTCCATTGTTCCTCATGACGGTCAAAATCCATCATAAAATTATCGAGAAGGCGTGCCTGCAAGACAGCTTCCTGGTTTACCCTGCTTTGTTTATTGGCCAGCTCATCTATGAGCTCTCCTGTACTTATTAATGTAATTTTTTTAGAGCCAATCCCTGGTAAAAAACTGGTGGGTGTTTTCTCTTCCATCAGCATTAAAAGGTTCTTATATTTTTGGCGGTACTCGCCCAGTGCAGGGTCATCTGGTATAAAAACAAGGCTATCTTTAAAATAGGGAACCCCGGCAGCTTTTGCCAAAATATTTGCAGATAAGCCGCCATACGGGTATGAGGCAGAAATAGCATCGTTTACAATTATTTCTGCGATAGTATTTTTAAGGGCCGGGGGTACGGCACCCTCGGGGAATTTTTTAACTGATCTTAAAGACCATGCCCTTCCATCGCTGTTTTTTACCAGCAGGGAATGCGTTTGTTTGCCCCCGCCTTCTTTTACCGGGGATAATCCCCCGAAGGCGGTAGCCATTTTCAACACAGGAACCTTCACAGGAGTTGTCCATTCTTTACGGTAATTTTTGCCTAAAAATATTTTCTTTGTATGTCCGGCGGTTAGACTAGGATTGGCGGCTACCACTACTGAATCCTTTAAGACTTGCAACTGTTGGGTTTGGCTAAATACCAGGCAATTTAAGCTGGTAAAAAAAGTGCAACTCAAAAATTTTTTAAAAAAAAGTTTCAATAATGTAAAGCATACCTTTTAGTTATTTGATTAATCAGGAAATTTAAATCAGAATTAACCTCATAAACAGCATTGCTTCTCAAAAGATAAGATTTTTTTATATACTCTACATTAACTTTGAGCATTCTGGCTAAAATTTGTAGCCAATAAATTAATCAGTCCGCATGCTCCAGATGGAAATAATCCAATTTTCAGCACTTTATTCCAAACAAGTCCTTAGTCTTATTTCAGGTATTCAGCAAAATGAATTTGCCATTCCGATTACCCTTAAAGATCAACCGGATTTGGAAAACATACCGGATTTTTATCAAAAGGCTAATGGTAATTTTTGGGTTGCGAATGTTGATAACAGCGTTGTCGGTACCATTGCCCTTTTGGATATTGGCAACGGTTTCGCCGCTTTAAGAAAGATGTTTGTGCATACTGACTTTAGAGGAAGTAAATATGGCATTGCGCCCGCACTGCTAAGTGCATTGTTGAAATGGGCTGCTGAAAAAAACCTGCACGAGATATTTTTAGGAACAACTGAAAAATTTTTAGCAGCACACCGTTTTTACGAAAAGAATGGTTTCAAAGAAATAAACAAAGCGTTATTGCCTCCAGCTTTTCCTATACTGCCGGTTGATGTAAAGTTTTATCAATATTATCTTTGAAAGATGTGGCCATTAAATACTAAGTAAACCAGCCGTTTTAACAGAAATCAAGCCTATGGGGCACTTTAAAAACCTTACCTTTGCCCCGCAATTAAAATAAATTGAAGCAGGTTATTGTATACAGAAATTCAGTACCTACCTCACCGCACATCAATAATGAGTTTGAAAAATACCCGCCTCGAAGTAATGCACTTCCTTGCTCAAAAAATAGACAGTATAATTGAAGAGTTTCTACATAGTCCCGACACGAACTGGCAACCTTCTGATTTGTTGCCTGACAGCTCCCGGGAAAATTTCACTTCAGAAATAAAAGACCTTCAGAGTCAATGTAAAGCACTGCCATATGATTACCTGGCAGTACTTATCGGAGATGTAATTACAGAAGAAGCTTTGCCTACTTATGAAACCTGGCTTACTGACATTGTTGGTATTGACAAACTGGATGCTAACGGGTGGAGTAAATGGGTAAGAATGTGGACTGCAGAAGAGAATCGCCATGGCGATTTGCTAAATAAATACCTGTACCTGAGTGGCAGGGTAGATATGCGCCAGATGGAAATAAGTACGCAGTACCTGATTGCCGATGGCATGCAGATTGGTACAGCAAGAGATCCATACCGAAATTTTGTTTATACCTCCTTCCAGGAACTGGCAACCAATATTTCTCACCGGCGTACGGCTACATTAGCCAAGCAACATGGTAATGATCAATTGTCAAAAATATGTGGCGTTATAGCAGGTGACGAAGCCAGGCATGCAAAAGCATACAAAAGTTTTGTTACTAAAATATTTGAAATAGACCCCAGCGAAATGATGCTGGCATTTGAAGATATGATGCGCATAAAAATTGTGATGCCGGCTCATTTTCTCCGCCAGAGCGGAGAGAAAATAGGGACTACTTTTTCCCATTTCAGCGATGCAGCCCAGCGCCTGGGAGTGTACACCAGTCTTGATTATACGCAGATATTAGAATCCTTAATAAAAGAATGGAACATTGCAAATATTGGCGGTATTAATGCCGCAGCAGAAAAAGCCCGGGATTATATAATGGCGCTGCCCGCCAGGTTCCGGCACATTGCAGAGCGTGGTCTTAAAGCTCCTCTTGAATATCAATTCAACTGGATAAAATAATCAGCCTGATTTTCTTTAGTTTTTGCAAATGACTAAAAAAAACAGTTTTATAACTACTAATTAACGGCTTCAAAATTTTTCCCTCCTACTTCACTTCAGGTTGTAGGCATTTTCTGAAATTAAATTTCACTCACTTTTTTTGATGCTCACCTGCATGGCAAATTCATATGTATCCAATGAAGTAAAGATGATATTTTCTGCGGGTACAAAATCAAAGTAGTTTTGTAATTTTTCTTTGGTAAACCGCTGGGACCAGAATCCTTCTTTTGTTGCGGTAAAAGAATCTTCAGGAGCCGTAATTATTTCCATACCGAGTTTATTATAAAAAGCCTCCTGTTTTTTTCTGTTACTGTCATTATCAATATAACAGGAGCCCAATATAATTTCTCCACGAGGGGTTAAAAGATTGTACGCTGATAAAAAAATATTCCGGAATCTTTCATTTAATGACAAATCGAGTTTTTTTCCGTCGCCTTTATATGTATTAAAAGAAAAGTTTAAGGGATAAAAATTACCTGCCGTAAACCAGGTCGTAATAACTATATCATAATTTTCTTCCAGGTTATTCAAGTGATCTGCTTCCAATAAACTTACCCGGGCCTTTTGCTCAATGTTTAAATTATTTATCAATTTATTGGAAAGTGTCAGGCAGGCTTCAGCATTATCTATACCGTGGTAAGAAGAAATGCTGTTCCATATTTCCGGGATACCGCAAAGATGCTTTACCAGCCGGCCACTGCCAACACCAATATCTAAAATTGAAACCGGTCTATTTTTAGCGGAAGATAGACTGGAAATCACTTTTTTAAATTCTATAAATTCAGCCCATTGGGTTTGCAACTGTTCTTCCGGGATAAAATCTTTGTCGAATGATTTTTCTACGGAGGTTTCTGTTTGGTAAATACTCATTTTTAAATGTACATAATTTTTAAAATACTAAAATATCTTGCTTTAAAGTATAAAAAAACAGGTTGCCATACTGAACAACCTGTATAATTATTTTCCCCCGAACCGCTTATTTTACTTCTGTTTTGGGCTTTGCGTCATTAATTTTTTGCAGGGCCTCGATCGCACTTGTATAAAAAGGATATTTTTCCAACGCCATTCGATAATATTTTTCTGAATTTGCATTATCTCCTGTGTTCAAATAAAATTCCGCCATAGAATCATATGGGTTAGTGCCATCAGGATACATGGACATATATTTATCAAAATGTTGTTTTGCCATTGCATTATCTTTTTTATCATTCATATAATAATACGCTATCGTGTTATACATGGAGGGTACGGCCGGAAATTGTTTAATATAATTTTCAGCTGCATTAAAACGTTCTTCAGGCGTAGCTCGGGTAACTACATAATAATGACCTATCATTTCGCCATCAGGAAACATGGTGTGAAGCTTGGCCCAGGTATCCCGGTTCATTTCCTGCGTCATTTTTTCATCTGTGAGAGAAGCAAATAGTTTTTCTCCTTCCGTTTTATTCATTGAGCTTTTTATAGCCCTGGCCGCATAAGCTTTACGGGCTTCTCCCCGGGTTAAATTACTTAAAAAAACCAGTGCAACTGTAAAATCAGGATCTAACTTTACAGCAGCAGATAAATCGTTAAACGCCTGTTCCCGTTCTACATTCATAAGATGCTTTGAGCCATTCGTGGCTAACTCTTTTGCCTGGGGAGATTTGGTGGTCCAGGTCATGGTTTGCATCTTACTGTCTTTTTTTTGAGCAGCTTTACTCGATTGTCCAAAGCCAGGTAGTCCATAGCATAAAAGCAGGCCTGCGCCAATAATAGTTACAATTTCTCTTTTCATAAAAAGTGTTTAAGTTGTTTTGTTTAAAAAAAATTATAAAAAAGCGGTGACAGGCAGCGGATGTGATGGAGAGATAAGTGATATACAAAGTACAATCTTCCCCTGTAAAATGCAAGTGAATAAATTAATAAATCTGCAATAAAATGGCAGAAAGAATTCGCCATGGAAAACGTAGAAGTTTCAACCTGACAAAAACCGCAGCATCAATAGGGTGTAAGATAAAAATCCTGCTATTAACTAAACAATTCCAGTTGCCTTGGAGCTATTTTAACAGGGAGTTTCCTGGTGGGTAGATTGTTTATCTGAAAAACTTCTGATGGTTCATAGCGTGACGCCACACTGATATGGGTGCCGCCTGCATTTTCAGTAAACAGGTGTTTTACCAATACAGCGCAATTATTGTCTTTAGATAAATGCGAGAGTAGCAGGTGAGTTAAAAAAGGGGATCTATGATGGGTAAAAATCTGCAGGGCCTGTGTGTTTGATAAATGCCCCTGGCCGCCCCGGATGCGGTTTTTCAGATAGGTTGGATACCGGCCGTTTTCTAAAAGGGTTTCATCGTAATTGGCTTCTAAAAATGCAGCATGGCACAGGCTAAAATATTTTATAACCTGCTGGCAGGCCCTACCAATATCCGTAAACACTCCAGCCGTAATGCCACTGCCTGTAATAATAAAACTATGCGGATCTGCGGCATCATGCAGTTTTGGAAAACCGGTTACCGTCAGGCTTCCTATATGTACAGGCTCATGAGCCTTAAATACCCGGGACAAATGTTTAATAAGCCTGGGGCCATGCTGTGCTGTTGCGGCCGTAATGTATACGGGCAAAGAATATTTATTTGCCAGGGTAGATACCCCTCTGGTATGATCTGTATGTTCGTGTGAGACAAAAATGGCCTTTACGATTTTCATTGACAGGCCCACCTGTTGAATGCGGTTTTCTATTTCTCGACAGGAAAGTCCTGCATCTATCAATACAGCTTCGCAAGAGTTACCTATATAATAACAATTTCCATTGCTGCCGGAATTTAAGGAGGTAATATTGAGCGACATCGTAGGTGCAAAGGAAACTTTTTTCTTTTCATTTTCACTTTTATTCCTCAAAAACCTTTCACCAGTTATGGGAAAGCTTCTAATTTGTTTTTAAATGAATTTAATATCCACATTTAAAAATTGTAGTACTGTTTTTGATAAGATATAAAAAAATTTTATGCAGGTTTTAAAAAATATACAATTCACTCGTTTATATAAAGTAGATGGCTATTTGAAAGAATTTAATTTTCGTAAAAGCAACGCCACCCCGCAGGGGCGATTTAGTTTAGATACAATCGATGACCGGGGAAACCGCATTGTATTCTGGATGGAAAAAACAGCTGATACCTGGCGGATAATTCCTAATGCCTTATTACCCAAATGGATAGTAGAAAAGGAAGACAATTTAAACGAGGCTATTTTGGAAGAGATGAAGGGATAGGGGTTAATTCTTCGATTAATTCATTTTAAAATTGTTATAGGAAAATATTGCAAATCCTTTATTTTTATTTTTTCCAAACCATAATCCCTCTTTAGCCCGGAGATCTCAACAGGATACAATAATTTGTCAGGGTGCTCACATTCAGGAACGATAAGAATATCCGGCTTAAGAGCAATAATAAAATTAGCTTTTTTCAAAAATCCATATTACAGTTCCTGGTTATTATTTTTCAATGATTGATATAATTATTTCAACACACCCAGTTCTTTGCCCACTTTTGTAAAAGCGGCAATCGACTTGTTTAAATGAGTTTGCTCATGTGCAGCACTGAGTTGCACCCGTATACGTGCCTGGCCTTTAGCAACCACCGGGAAAAAGAAGCCGATAACATAAATACCTTCTTCTAATAATTTAGCGGCAAAATTTTGAGCCAGCACAGCATCATACAGCATGATCGGTACAATGGGATGATCCCCGGGCTTAATATCAAACCCGGCCTCCGTCATTTGAGTACGGAAATATTTGGTGTTGCTTTCTAATTTATCCCTTAACTCCGTCGTGCGACTAAGCATATCCAATACGGCAATAGAGGCACCCACAATACTTGGCGCTAATGTGTTAGAGAAAAGGTAAGGCCGGCTACGTTGGCGAAGCATTTCTATTATTTCTTTTTTACCGCTTGTAAAACCCCCACTTGCCCCGCCCAGGGCCTTCCCCAAAGTGCCGGTAATAATATCTATCCGACCCATTACATTCCTGTACTCATGTGTACCCCGGCCTGTTTTCCCTAAAAAGCCGGAAGAATGGCATTCATCTATCATTACTACCGCATCATGTTTATCTGCCAGGTCACAAATTTTATCTAACTGAGCAATGGTACCATCCATGCTGAAAGAGCCATCAGTAACGATAATGCGTGAACGCAGTTGAGCACTTTCTTTTAATTTCGCTTCCAGGTCGGCCATGTCATTATGTTCATACCGGTAACGCTGCGCCTTACATAATCTTACACCGTCTATAATAGAAGCATGGTTAAGGGCATCGCTAATAATAGCATCCTGCTCGTTAAACAAGGGTTCAAACACTCCACCATTGGCATCAAATGCAGCAGCATATAATATGCTGTCTTCAGTGCCCAAAAAGGTAGAAATCTTTTCCTCCAGTTCTTTATGGATATCCTGGGTGCCGCAAATAAAACGAACACTGCTGAGGCCAAACCCACGGAGGTCAATATATTTTTTTGCAGCCTCTAATACTTTCGGATGGGCAGACAGGCCCAAATAATTATTGGCACAAAAGTTCAAAACAGTTTTGCCATTTACGATTATTTCTGCCCCTTGCTCACTGCTGATGATCCGTTCATTTTTAAAAAGACCGGCATCTTTAATTTCTTCAACTTCGGCGCCAATACGGCCTGCAAAATTTGTATTCATACCTGCAAATATTTTTGTGACAAAAGTAATGAAATGGAATCACGATGATAAAAAGTAAATCGATACACAGATGGAACTGATAAAATAAATAACACAGATAAGCTGCGACACGGATGTTAAGCTATAGAAATAGATAAACTGATTAAATAGATTAACACACCGATAAAAAATAGAAACCTGGGAGAAAGGTTAAACAGTTTATGCTTGGTAATAAATGAAGTCACGGATGGTAAGGAGTAAAATATAGAGACGGAATGATCAAATTATGAAGGGGATCAAAATTAAAAAAAAATTAATAAACCAGTTTTATTTGGTTCCCCGACTTCCTAAAATTTTAAAGTTATTTAACAATAGGATGTTTTATCAGTAACTATTTACGAGTATTTTCGTTTTACCTTAAAACAACCCCTATGCAGATTAAAAAAAATATCTTGCTTTCTCTCGCACTGATAGCATTGGCAGGTATCCTATTTTTTGCAGCCAGCCTTGCAGGTAATCCAGTTATTCAAAAGCAAAATGCCTGTACAATACCCTCTAAATGCTCCAAAAATTATCAGCTACCTAAAACTATTTCACCCTGGAACTTTTTTACCGAAGCAGTTTTACATCTTAGCGCATAATTTTTTATCTTACTGTAACTTTTTTGCGTGGCACTGCGTAATAACGTAAATAACCAAGCTGATATAATTTTACCGCCTTAATACTTTATGACTGAGAGAGAATACAACGAATGTGTAAACCTTTATTCGGATAACGTTTATCGATTTATCCTGAAGAATATGCGTAATGAAGAAGATGCTAAGGATGTTGTGCAGGGAGCTTTTGAGAAAATGTGGAAGGGTAGGGAAACTGTCGTATATGAGAAATGTAAAAGTTTTTTATTTACCGTGGCCTATAACCAGATGATAGACCTCATCAGGAAAAACAAAAGAGTTAGTTTAAAACAAGAATTTACAGAGACAGCCCTGGGGGCAAAATCACAACAGCAAAACACAAACAGGATTTTGCAGGAAGCCTTAAACAGGTTAAGTGAAACACAGCGAAGCCTGGTGATGCTTAAAGATTATGAAGGATATAATTATGCAGAAATTGGTCAAATAACCGGGTTAAATGAAAGCCAGGTAAAAGTATACTTACACCGGGCCAGGCTTCAGTTGAAAGCATATATTGTGAAACCGGAAAACGTGATATGAAAATGAATATAAACCGTGATAATTACGAAGCGTTTTTTTTACTGTATGTCGATAATGAGTTACCGGCTTCAGACCAAAGGTCTGTGGAAGAATTTGTAAATAAGAACCCGGATTTAAAAAATGAATTTGTACAATTTAAGGAGCTGGTATTGCCTGCCGAAGAAATTATTTATACTGGTAAAAATAATTTATACAGGTTACCGCAAAGCAGCGATTTACTTAACGAAAAATTATTACTGCATTTAGATGGAGAGCTTGGAGCTTCTGAAATCAATTTGATTACCCCGCTTATTGCGCCAGGCGGTGAAATGTACCACGTTTGGCAAGTACTGCGAAAGGCTAAATTAAATGCAAAAGACCAAATTGTATTTCCGTATAAAAGTTTACTTTATAGAAAAGAACCTCGTAAAATAGTTGCGGTAAGATTTATGAAATGGGCAGTTGCTGCCGCTATAGTTGGGGCCGGCTTTTTTGTGGGGCTGTCACTTTTAAATAAAAAAGATAGAAATATTAGAGTGGCAGAAAACAAAG
Organism: Ferruginibacter sp.; assembly: GCA_039920545.1. Lineage (GTDB taxonomy): Bacteria > Bacteroidota > Bacteroidia > Chitinophagales > Chitinophagaceae > Ferruginibacter. The sequence goes on from JBDSDN010000041.1 coordinate 14,714, forward strand.
TGCCCGTTGAAAATATTATTCCTTCCATAAAACCAGATCAGCCATCAACTGCAATAAATATTCCGGGCCCAGCAATAAATACGAATGAAAAATTTACTGCAACCAAAAATGCTAAAACTACTTTTAAAAAGAAGGAACAACCGTCAAAACGGAATGGAGAGGAAAATAAAAACCTGGCAAATAACCAGCGTAAAAATAAGTTGATTGTTCTGCCGGTAAAGAAAGAAATAAAATCAGCTAATGATAACACATTACTGGCAATAAATAAAAATCAAAACCAGGGAAAAGATATCAATCCGCAAAAGCAAAATGAAGGTGCATTGCCGGGTATAACAACCAGGCCAGGTTCGCTTTCTGCAAACGCTTTATCTGACAATAACCTATCGCTGGTTCAAGACAGATTAGCCAGAACTGCCGGCCTTGCTGATTTAACAAATGATAAGAATGCCAACCGAATTTTATACCTGGATGAAGAAAATCTAACCAGGAGTAAAACTGGTAGTTTTCTTAAGCAATTAAAAAGAATTATTGAAAGAAATACTAAAATCAAAACAGAGAAAGGCCTTCGTATCGGTGGCTTTGAACTTGCCGTTAAATAATCAATCAAAATTTAATACTTAACAAATGAAAAGAATAATCCTCTTAATGCTCACCTGTGCCATGGTAGCAACCGTTTCCGCCCAGGACACCACAACAACCACAAAAAATAATGATACTTTAAGGGTAGGCAATATTCTTATTATCAAAAAAGGGTCTAAAAATAACTCAGACAGTGGCAGTAAAAAAGAAACAACGGTCGTAATGGGTAGACGGGATTATGGGTCTCAGAATTCACGGGTCACTACCAACTGGTTTATCTTCGACCTGGGTTTCGCAAATTATGACGACCAGACTAATTACACCAGCACCGGTAGCTACCTCGTAAATAAACCCGGTAGTCCCGCTTTCAGTAAAGATGATTTTAAACTGCGGACGGGTAAAAGTATCAATGTAAACGTCTGGCTTTTCATGCAACGCATCAATCTTATAAAACGCAATGTAAATCTTAAGTATGGCCTCGGGGTAGAATTAAATAATTACAGGTATAAATCCAGTATCACCTATCGTGAAAATGGTATAATACCATACAGTGGGGGAGTACAAACTAATGCGGCTTTTATTTATAGAGATTCAGTTGCTTTTGGTAAAAATAAACTGGCTGCCGATTATTTAACGGTACCTGTTATGCTGAATTTTGCAACCAATAATGCAGGAAATAAAAAAGGCTTTAGCATAAGCGCCGGCGTAAGTGGCGGTTATTTATATAGCCAGCGTAATAAACAAAAAAGCGATGCCTTTGGTAAACATCGCAACAAAGGGGAATATGACCTGGAAAAATTTAAATTTTCTTACATCGGGGAGTTAGGGATTGGCCCGGTAAAACTCTACGGCTCCTACAGTCCTAATTCAATGTATGAGCACAGCCTGGATATAAGGCCCTATACGCTCGGGTTCAGGTTCAGCAATTTATAATTTGGTGTTTGGTTTCACCCCCGCTTGCAGAAAGTCTTAAAACTGCAACCGGGGGATTTTATTATTTAATATTGTAATAGATCAGTTGAATAAAGCCGGGTAATTGTACTTGCAATTTTATCATTTTATTAATATTTTTTTACGCAGGAAAAAAGTAATTTCACTATTACTTGTTAATCTTGTCCACAGCCATAAAATATAATTGTATGGCACATCGTTTGACTTGTAGCGCTCAAATAAATTGATAATGAAATTTCGCCTTTTTCCGTTCCTGTTTGCTGTGTGCTCTCTTGCACTACTCCTGGCATTCGTACCGGTTCGTAAAAAGAAAAAATCTTTTAAAAAAGACCCAGTTGCAAGTATAGCCGTTAGTTCGGATAATAATCCTTATTACATTATAATTTCAAAACACGATTACGAATTAAAAGTATATGATGATGAAGGCTGGTATGCAACTTACCCCATTGTTTTTGGAAGCCGGGATTTAAGTGATAAAATGCGGGAAGGAGACAGGAGAACACCGATGGGGAATTTTAAAATTGTTTTGAAAAAGATACATCCTAAATGGGGCCCGGAAATGTTGCTGGATTATCCTAACCCGGAGAGCTACAAAAAATTTTCTGATAGGAAAGCTAAAGGCCTGGTGCCCGCAAATGCCCGGATCGGCGATGGTATTGCTATTCATGCTACCCGGCCGGAAGAGGAATGGACAGTGGATAATTTTTATAATTGGACCGATGGTTGCGTCTCTGTAAAATATTCAGAAATGAAAGATCTATTTAGCTATATACCCGTGGGTACTCCTGTTACCATTAAGCAGTAAATAAAATAACACGCCGTTCATCTCTATTTTTCCGGGTTAGCAAATTTATTTTTAATGTGTATTACGTTTCCATCTCCATAACTTAGAAACCGGAAATTATTTTCAAGCGCATAGTTATAGGTTTTCCGCCAATCGTCACCAATTGCAGCTGCTACTAATAACAACAAAGTAGATTGGGGTTGATGAAAGTTGGTAATTAAAATATCAACCATTCTGAAAGTGTAGCCGGGGGCGATAAGCAATTGGGTTTGCGTAAAAATATTATATCGTTTATTTTTTTTCATCCAGTCCAGTAATGCCTCTAATGCATTTTCTGCAGAAAATATCGATGAGGCCAAGGGCGGTTGGTATGCATCCCATTGCAACAGACTGACGTTTTCGATTCCCGGATTCAGTATAATTTTTACGCCCATCCAATATAGTGTTTCTATAGTGCGAAGCGACGTTGTTCCTACGGCCACGATATGACCAGTATTCTCTTTTATGGTATTTATAGTTTCAATGGTAACATCAATATATTCAGCATGCATCTGATGGTCCTGCATAGTTAATGACTTTACAGGTTTAAAAGTGCCGGCACCAACATGAAGTGTTACAAAAGTTTTTTCTATTTTTCGAGCCGTAATATTTTCAAAAATGGTTTGGGTAAAATGCAGCCCTGCAGTTGGTGCGGCAACTGATCCTTCCTGTTCTGCAAAAATTGTTTGGTACCTGGAAGTATCTTCATTATTTGTGCTGCGTTTAACATACGGCGGTAGTGGCACCTCACCGGTAACTTCTAACAGCTCCGCAAAACTAAAGTGAGCGGGCAACCATTTAAATTCAATAATGAATGCGTCACTTATTTTATTAACCAGCGCAGCTTTTAAAACAACTGTTTCTCCGGCAGTTATAAATTCTTTTTCTAATATTTCTTTGTTCCATTTTGACGCATTACCTACCAGGCATTTCCATCGGGAAGGGGATGTTTTAGCCATTACACTATTGTATTCATTTACGGCTTCTGCCGGCTCCAGGCAAAATATTTCTATTAATACGCCGGGCTTTATTGTAAAAAACAGCCGGGCCTTAATTACCCTGGAATTATTAAATACCATCAGGCACCCCTCGGGTAATAAAAGAGCGACATTTTTAAAAATGGTTTCTTGTAATTGGCCATTTTTATACAGGAGTAATTTAGAGGCATCTCTTTGCCCTAATGGGTTTATGGCAATTTTTTCTGCCGGTAAAAAATAATTATAATCGAGTATGGAAATTTCAGTAGGGCTCATCATTGTAAGAATGCCGTTACTGCATTTACCCACTTTATATTTTCATTTTTGCACAATGATTCGTGGCCACTGTTTTCATAAATCACCAAACGTTTTTGAGTAGGAATGTTATTGTAAATTGTCTGAGTTTCTCCTTGGGTCACCCGTGGGTCGTGCAAGCCCCATTGTAACAAAACCGGGCAGGTTATTGTTTTTACATATTCGCTGGGTTTTAGGCTGTAAGCCCAAAAACCATGTTCGATGCCGCCCCAAAAAGTAAGTAAAGTTGCCAGCGGCTCCACCGGCAATTTCATTATTTTTATTCTCCCTTCCACGGCTTCTTTCATGGAGCCAAAAGGCATTTCGAGGATAATTTTTGAAGGCTTAAGATTATAATCATTAATTGCTTTCGCAACAGTGGCTGCCCCCATGGAAATTCCCCACAGCACAATACTTTTTTCTCCTTGATTTATGAGGTAATCATATACCAGCTTTACGTCTTCTGATTCTTTAAAACCAATCGTAGTGGTATTCCCTTCGCTGTTGCCATGCGCCCGAAAATCCAGCAGCATAGTATTGTAACCTAATTTTCTAAACGCTGCGGCTTCAGGCAATACCGCCGTTTTTTTACTACCATGACCGTGAAACAATGCCACCGTGCCTATTGCATTTTCTACCGGGATATACCAGGCTTCCAGCTTTATTCCGTCTTTGGTGGCCAGGTAAATAGTTTTAAAATTACTATCTGCAGCCTGGTTGGTTTGCTTTACCGTATTGAAGCCAAATAAAATATCCTGGGTTTTTTCCCAAGTAGTCTTTTCATTTTGTTTTTTAATTAAAACTTCTCCCGGATTATAAAAATGGGTAAGCTTATAGGCATTGAAGGCAACAACTACGTTCAACAGGATAAATATAAAAAGGATCGTCCTAAAA
>JBDSDN010000042.1:0-2906 GCA_039920545.1 Ferruginibacter sp.
CAATGAAGTTTTCCAATCAAAAGATTTTGGCGGATTACATGCGGGTTATATTTACCAGGTTTTAAATGATTCTGTATTGCCCGTAAAAGGTATAAGCCTGGCACTTAATGGAAGTTACATCAACAACGTTCGTGCCCGTCAGGGAGACGTAGAGAAATATTCAGCGGAATTTAATCTGTATGCACCTATTACAAGGAACATAGGTTTTGTAATACGGGGTGGCGGGGCCACCCTTACGGGAAGCCCTGAATTTTTTCAATACAACTTTATTGGTGGCACCGAATCTTTACGGGGGTACCAGAGAGAACGCTTTTATGGGACCAGCACAGCTTTCAGTCAAAATGAATTCCGTTGGATCAGTAATGTCCGGTCATTCCTTTTTAATGGCAAACTAGGTGTTTTCGGCTTGTATGATGCCGGCCGGGTTTGGCTTAAAGGCCAGGATAGTAACGAATGGCATACCGGTTATGGTGGCGGAATTATAATTTCGCCATTCAATAAAATTACTATTACAGCGGCTTATGCTGTATCATCGGAAGATAGCAACATACACATTCTTGTCGTAAAACCATTTTAATTCTCGGCCGCTTACCGTTAATAATATATTGAATCTGCTTTTGCCGATTACACCTAATTTTATTCTTTAAATTAATCTAATGAAGATGTCAACGTTGCTATTGTTTGCATGCTGTTTTTTTATTTTACAAAAATCTAATGCACAAACTTCCAAAAAATTTATAGACCCGGCAAATATGGATTTGACGGTAAAACCAGGCGATAATTTTTATTTGTATGTAAATGGTAACTGGATAAAAAATACTGTTATACCGGCTTCTAAAACCCGTTGGGGAAGTTTTGATCAATTGAGTGATGAAAGCTCAAAATCCTTGAAAGCATTGCTGGAAGAGGCAGCAACTTACCAGGGAAGCAGCAGTCTCATGAAAAGGGTCGGCGATTATTATGCCAGCAGTATGGATACCAATACCATTAATAAATTGGGTTACCTGCCAATAAAGGGATACCTCAATAAAATTGCTGCAATAAAAACCAAGGCAGAGGTAATTAGTATGGTTGCATACCTGCGTGCCAATGCGATATCTTCCCCGCTTATTAATATCGGCGTAAGGCAGGATGCAAAAAACGTAAGCAAATATATTGTCAGCATTTCCCAGGGCGGAACTTCACTGCCCGACCGGGATTATTATCTAAAAAATGACCCACGCAGTAAATCCATACGGGAAGCTTTTACTGATTACATTATTAAAAGTTTCATGCTTACCGGTAAAAATGAAATATCTGCAAAAGCAGAGGCCTTAAAAATTTTACAGCTGGAAACAAGCATCGCTAATGCCCAATTAAGCCGGGTGCAAATGCGGGACCCTGTAAAATTGTATAACAAAATGGCGGTGAGAAATCTCAGAGAAAAAACGCCGCACCTTCCATGGCCGGTTTTCTTTAAGGGGCTCGGCTACGCCACACCGGTAGATACTGTAATTGTAGCCCAGCCGGCATTTGTATACTTCACCGACTCATTATTGAACGCTGTACCATTAAACGATTGGAAAGCCTACCTGCAGTGGAATATAATAAAAGATAATGCAACTGGCCTGAGCAGTGATTTTGTAAATGCCAATTTCGATTTTAATAAAGTACTAACCGGCCAAAAAGAACAAACACCCCGGTGGGAAAGAATGAGTAATTTAATTGACAGGCAATTGGGAGAATTACTTGGGCAATTATATGTACAAAAATATTTTAAACCCGAAGCTAAAAAACGCATGCAGGCTTTGGTAGCAAACATGCAGAAAACTTATGAAAGCCGCATTAAAAAGTTAGAATGGATGAGTGACGATACCAAGTTGCGGGCTTTGCAAAAACTTAATGCTTATGTAAACAAAATTGGATACCCCGATAAATGGAAAGATTACCAGGGGGTAGTAATAAAGCGGAATGATTTCAGCGGGAACATCAGGAGTGCCGCCAAATGGCAGTATAATGATATGCTTGCCAGGCTTAATAAGCCGGTAGATAAAACAGAATGGGGAATGACACCACCAACAGTAAACGCCTACTACAGCCCGCAAAGAAATGAAATTGTTTTTCCGGCAGGTATATTAAGGGCACCTTTCTTTGATGCTGATGCAGATGATGCCTTAAACTATGGTGGCATTGCAGCCGTAATAGGCCACGAAATTTCTCATGGTTTTGATGACCAGGGCAGGCAATTTGATGGAGATGGAAACTTAAAAGACTGGTGGACAAAATCAGATGCGGATGAATTTAAAAAAAGAACCGACCGTATTGTGGAACAGTATAATGCATTTACTATTTTAGATACTATTCACGTGAATGGCCGGCTTACGCTAGGTGAAAACATTGCTGACCTTGGTGGACTGAGCATTGCTTACGAAGCGTTTAAAAATACTGACCAGGGCAAAGCTAACGCAGTAATAGACGGATTTACAGCAGACCAACGCTTTTTTATAAACTGGGCACAGGTGTGGCGTAGTAATGTTTTGCCGGAGACTGCCGCACAGCGCATTCTTACAGACAGCCATTCACCGGGGATGTACAGGGCAAACGCACCACTAACAAACATTGATGCATTTTACAAAACCTTTGATATAAAAGAAGGCGATAAAATGTATGTAGCACCCGAAGAGAGAATAAGGGTTTGGTAAAAATATCTACTGCTATACTATTTGAAAAATCTCAGTTAACCGCTGAGATTTTTTGATGTCCGGGCTTTTGCAGGAATGGTCGTCATCGTTGCATCGCCCTCGTGTACAGTACCGCATAAAGCAACCTTTGCAAAACTTCGTAATCATTTTTGCCAGATTGTATTTGCGAAAGTTTTCGATATATATTTTTTAAAATAAAAATTAGCTAATATTTTATGTAAATCC
>JBDSDN010000043.1:0-6120 GCA_039920545.1 Ferruginibacter sp.
CGCAGGCAAAAAGGTCAGGAGCCTGTGATAAGCCATGTGCGGTAAGGTAACCGCCATAGGACCCGCCCCATAATGCAATCTTACTCCCATCCACATCAGCACGGCTTTTCAAATACTCACCGGCACCTATCAGATCTTTTACTTCACTTGCGCCGGCTGCGCCATAATTCAAGGCTTCCCTGAAATCCAATCCATAACCTATGCCGCTACGATAGTTTAAAGACAACACTATGTAACCTTTACTGGCAAAATACTGGTTAAGCGCATAGGCATTAGCGTAATATTGGCTATAATGAAAACCCAATATCATTTGCCTGCGTGAGCCGCCATGTATAAAAATTATGGCAGGATGTTTTTCTCCGGCTTTGTTGCCTGCCGGCAAAAAAAGGTCACCGTATGCCTGCTGTCCATCGGTAGCTCTAATCTTAATGAGTTGTGGTTGCACCAAAGTGTTTGGAAAATCTTTCGGAAAAATTTCTTTTGCAATGTCATTTACAGATCCATTATTGATAACCCCCGGCCATGCAGGTTTTGTTGCCGATGAATGCAAAACAACAATTCGATTATCAGTGATACCCGGGCTCCATTCAATTTCATTTCCTTTTGTTAACTGTTCCGGATTATCATCTGCAGTTGATAATTTCCAAATATGCCTGCGATTAATATCGTTGATGTTGGAGGTATAATAAATATTTTTTCTATCAGCGGAAATGGTTACGTTTTCAATTTCTCCATCACCCGGAGTTAATAGTTTAGTTGTGCCCGTAGGCACATCGAGTTTATATAAATGTTGCCAGCCATCCTTTTCGTAAGGAAACAGCAGTTGATTATTTGCTATCCACCATAATAAATTTTCTTCTGTCGGAATATCAGTACAAAGAACACTTCCTTTTCCCGCAGATGCTTTCCATAATTCTTTTATTACACCCGTTTCAACATCCAGCATTCTAATGCTCCATGGGTTGCCTTTTCTTACAGGCACAAAGGGAATTAAATCGTTGATGTAAGGAATGCGGATATACGCCAATTGTTTTCCATCCGGCGACCAGGCAGGGTAGGTATCCTGATCTAAACTTGTTTCCGCATAGGCGACAGATTTGGTCGTAAAATTGTATATGCCTATAAAAGAATGATTATCCCTGTCGCTTACAAAGGCCAGCATTTTTCCATCTGGTGACCAACGTAATTGCGCTTGTGTTCCTCTTGACTGGAAAAGTTTTGCCGGCTTTACAGTCGTATCATTCAATAATAAAGTCCATACTTGTCCGCCAAAAGTATAAGCCATTGTTTTTCCATCCGGCGAAATTTTAAAATAAGATGCCTCAACAATTTTTCTCAATTGGCTGCCATCTTTATTTATGATCCATATATTTCTTGCTGTTGATGTTTGCAGAAAGGCGGGGTTTGCAGGTTCGCCCTTTTTATTGGGTGCATTACCTCTTACAAAAAGTATTTGTTTGCCATCGGGAGTAAATTGTAAATCACTTACGTCCATACCATCATCCCCAACATAATTCGTAATGGCACTTGCATTAAACGCAGGACTTTCGGCGGCATATATATTTCGTGAGCCCTTGTTGTTAAATACCCATGCAATAGTTTTTCCATCTGCAGATGCAATGAGATTTGTTGGAAAAGGGGCGGATAAATAATTTTCAATTGTTTGTGCGGAACAAACATTTGCGGCGACGAGTAGAAGGGATAATATTTTTTTCATAACAATGGTTTGTATGCTTAGTTAGTATAGCTTATTAATTGATGTCCAAAAAAATATTCTTTAAAATTTTCCCTTTCTACGTGTGAACGATGATATACTTCCATTTTATTATTTCTGATGAGATGATATATGATTTGCTGGCTTCGCTTTCCTCAATAATTTATTTTTCTTATTCTTCACTCAATTTCTAAATGGTATTCTTTTTCAATTTGCTTAATCAGCTTTTCTCCTTTTTCAAAAACGCCTTTTTTAAATTGGTCTATACCAATCCGTGTGTTTTTTATATAATGAGCCCATCCGGCCAGGTCACCGAGCAACTTTCTATCAGTGGTGCGTAAAGGAGGATTGTCTACAGGTCGTGCTACCATATTCATACTTATAGAATTTATCTGGTTAAATACATCAGCATTAAAAATCTGAACTGCAATTTTCCTGTATTCATTTAATTCTCCTTCTTCTCCTACAAATTGAAGTTGTCTTACCTCATCTATTATTGTATAATACGAAAGAATGGATTCGGTTACTGATTTGCTTTTGATCAGTTTTAAACCGCCGGTACTTTTCATCTGGTCAAACGTGCTTGAGTTACCAAAAAACCCATTGTCTTTAGTTGCCATTCTTGCATAATAATAAAGATTGCCTGTATTGGATGTAATAGTTGGTGCATCCAAAATGCTTATCAGGCTATCTAACAAAATAACTCTTTGATCAAAAACTTTTTGCTGATCTTTAATAGTGCTGATATCATTTTTAATATTCTGCACTAATGATTGCATATATACTTTTTCATTTTCCCTTTCAGAAATATGCTCTCTAATATTCTCAGCTACAAAACCCAAAAACACAGCAAGAAAAAGCATAAAAAACTCCAGCAGGTATTCTCCCCATTTCTTTTTATGCGTTACGTGGTGCGGGTGTTTGTGTACTTCCATGATAGTTGATGGTTGATCGTTAATAGTTAATGGTTCAGGCACAGTTTCATTCTCTGGTAGTTGTAAAATGTTGTCTGTGGGCTGTTTTATATTTTCTTCTTTATTCATTTTCCAAATGATATTCTTTTTCAATTACATCGCATAAACTAATGGCTTGCTTTTTTAACTTCATTAAATTAAAAGTATACCTTTTAAAATCCAGTATTTGCCCATAAAGTTTATTGCTGTACTCGGTAATATCCTGTTGATTGGTAGTGATGTAAGGGCTTGAAGGCAGTTGATTATTTAATCCATAGTTATCCAAAACTTTATATGAAAAATTATAAGATGCCAGAAGATTGGATTGTATTTCATCCCTCCAAATTTTAAACTCTGCTATTTTTTGATAATATTCAGAGATGCTATCCTGCACTTTTTTATTTTTAATTATCCTGAAATCGCCTGTGCTTTTTAACTGCTCAAAAGTTTTTGATTCATTTATCTTCACATCAAAAATTCTTGTTCCGGGGTACAAATTGCTCAATTTAGAAACTGTAGCAGAATCTGTTTTGTGTGTTCTCAATAGGAATACAAAAACAGAATCATCATTTGAATGATGAGTAGTAGACCTGTTTGCAGTATTTATGATAACTGTATCTGTATGGAGATCGGCAATTAATGAACGCATATATTCTTTTTCCTTTTTCCCTTCTACAATATGCTCTCTGTAATTCTCAGCAACAAAGCCAAGAAATACTGCAAGAAAAAGCATAAAAAATTCCAGCAGATATTCCCCCCATTTCTTTTTACGCGTTACGTGGTGTGGGTGTTTGTGTACTTCCATGGAAACAGTTTCAGGTTCTGTGTTTTGAGTTTCGTGTTGAGTAAGTGATTGCAGATGTGTAGGGTCAGCTTGCAATTCGTACTTCAAATTCCCGACTTCAGAATTTGTTTCTTCGATGTTCTTTTCTTCGCTCATTCTAAATAGTATTCTTTTTTAATTAATTTGATAAGATTTTGTGCGGCGATGTTTCTTTCTTTGCCAATTTTTTCTCCCAGTAAAAATGCACCGTATAAATATTGTGCACTGGTAATTAATTCGTTTAGTGTAACTCTATCTTCTGTAAGCAAATCTTTTGAATCAGCCGGTTGTTCTTTTTGTTCTCTTATTATTTGTAGTAACAATTCAGCATCAAATATTTTTCCCATTTCTTTTCCATAATCCGAGCCCCAGGTAAAAGCAGCATCATTATATTTCTTTAAGTCGATAACTGAATAATAATAAAAAGAAATATTATTTGCTACCTGTTTGTTTTTGACAAGTCGCAAGTCTCCTGAACTTTTCATTTGTTCGTAAGTGCGATCTGTTGTATATAAAGGCTTGTACTTTGGTAATATCATCCTTGCAGTATAGGCAAGTTTACTAACGTGCTGTTTTCTATCAGGACTTTTTATAAGGTGTATTAGCGTGTCAATTAATTTAAATACAACCTTGTTATTTTCTGTATAATTATTATAAATAGCTGTGTCGGCTTTTAAATCTTCTAACACATTTTGCATATAAACCTTCTCCTTATCTTTTTCAACTTGATGTTCCCGAAAATTCTCCGCTACAAAACCCAGAAACACGGCAAGAAAAAGCATAAAAAATTCCAGCAGATATTCTCCCCATTTCTTTTTATGTGTTACGTGGTGCGGATGTTTGTGTACTTCCATGATAGTTGATGGTTGATCGTTAATAGTTAATGGTTCAGGCACAGCTTCATTCTCTGGTAGTTGCGGATTGTTGTCTTTTGGCTGATTTATTTTTTCTGCTTCACTCATTTTCTAAATGATATTCTTTCTTTAAAAAAATAATTAATCTTTTCCCATAAGTTAACAGGTCTTGCATAAGATTCACATAGGCTTCATCTGGAGCAGCCATAAGTGCAGCGTCGCCAAATAAAATCTTTATTTTTTCCGGATTTATCTCAATGGCATCAACGTTTTTGAATTCAATATCGCTATTGCCATAACCTAGGGAATATCTCATAACACTCGTATCTCTGTAAAAAAATAGATTGAGGGCATGCTTAAAATCTGTAAATGATTCTTTAAAAAGGTGATAGCAATCTTCATACTGTCCGGTAAGTAAACTGTTTTGTGTTTCGTATTTAAAAATGCTGTCAACAATATTTTGCTTACTTATTAACCGAAGTGCGCCTGAAGACTTTAATTGCTGGAACGCTGCATCATTAGTTCTAAAATACCAATCTTCTGAAAAACCTATGGTTACATGTTTTAAAAAATCTTTTTTGTTATTTTTTATACTTAAGTCTGTATTTCTTAACTGTACCAAACTATCTAAGTGGCGAATAACTTTGGCGTTAGCATCAATAACATTTTGTAATTGGGCGGTATCACTAGCTAACCCTTTTATCAGGCTTTCGATGCTCTTTTTTTCACTTTCCCTATTAGTAAAATTTTCTCTAATATTTTCTGTAACGAAGCCAAGAAACACAGCAAGAAAAAGCATAAAAAATTCCAGCAGGTATTCTCCCCATTTCTTTTTATGAGTTACGTGGTGTGGGTGTTTGTGTACTTCCATTTCTTCAGTTTGTAATGTTGGGTTTTCAGTTTGTGATTGCTCAACAGAATTACTTTCTTCTGTTGAAGGTTGAATATTATCTGACGACGGGATTATTTTCTCTTCTTCACTCATTTTCTAAATGATATTTTTTTTTCATTTAAGTTGATAGTTTTCTGTTATTAAACGGATAAGTTCTTTATTCTTTTCAATCAAAGGCAGTATATACCGAATTTGGATCTGGCGCTGATCGCTGCCATAATTTCCAAAAATATTCAGCAACGCCTGGTCTGTTGCTGGTGTACGATTTAATATTACAGGGTTAATAACCCTTACTGAATCTGCTATATCATCAATATCCTGTATCCTAACGTGAGTTAGAAAGAAAGGATATATAATATTAGAATAAAATTGTTTATCGGCATCTATTGATAAGTTAGCTCTTGCCAACATAGTCTCATAATATTGCTGAAGAACACCAATGATTTTTTCACTTTCGATGTAGCGAAGACTTCCCGACGCTTTCATCTGATTGTAGGTACCTGGCGTAACTCTAATATCATAAATATAAAACAAGGGTAGAAATCCATTAATTATTTGTTTGTTGGAAGGAGCAGCAGAATCTGTCATTAAATTATTGAAAAGCGTATGTTGTTTTTCCTTTTTCTCAAAAAGTTTTGTTCTCTCAATAAAGTATATGGAGTCGGTTCTAAGGTCCGCCAATAACATTGTCACATACTGCTTTTCTCTATGTCTTTCAACAGAATGCTCTCTAAAATTTTCAGCAACGAAACCTAAGAACACAGCTAAAAAAAGCATAAGGAATTCAAGCAAATACTCTCCCCATTTCTTTTTATGTGTTACGTGGTGCGGGTGTTTGTGTACTTCCATTGTCGTTGATGGTTGATCGTTAATAGTTAATGGTT
>JBDSDN010000044.1:0-3398 GCA_039920545.1 Ferruginibacter sp.
GATTGGGTAAAGCTTGATGCTGTTGGTAAGCGTGCTATGTATATTTGGGATCTGGATATGGGCCCGGGACTGCAGCCTCCTTTAGTGCCACCCGGCACTTACACTATAGAATTAAAAATTGGAGATAAAAAGTATAAGCAAAATACAGAAGTATTAAAAGATCCGGGTACGGTTGCTACGGTTGAAGACATTAATAAGCAATATTTTTTTACAATGAAAGTATATGAGGCAGTAAAAAGCAGTTTTAAGATGATAGATGAAATGGAAACGCTTAGGTCTAAATTATTATACATTGTTGATTCCACTAACAGTAATAAAACGAAAAAATCACAAGCTGCAAAATTAGAAAACGATTTGTGGAAATTGGAAGGAAGAGTGCATGATGTTTTTCAAACAGGGGCAAGAGAAGATATATTTCGTAACCCTGCAAAATTATTGGAACGTTTGCTGGCTATACAAAAAGAAAGCGCTTTCGGCAGTGCCGATTTTCAACCCACAGATCAGGATGTAGAGGTGTACACGCAATTAAAAAGTGATCTTGACAATGTATTAAGCGATTATGCTGATATAAAGAAAAGTGTAGCACCTCTTAAGTCGAATTTAAAGATCAGGAATAAGATAAATACAAGCATTAATAAAAAATAATTATTTCACAGCTATAATAACTCCAGCATGATGTTTCTGAAAAACACACCCATCGGGGTGGAGAAGAATTAAGTTAAAAGTCTGGGGATTGCGTTCCTATTGCTACGATGAGTATTTATTCTTGATTTTTATTTACCAAAGGGATTACTTCTTTACCAATTAGTTCAATGGCCTGCATTAATTTATCATGTTGAAGGTTAGCTGTGTCCATTTGAAAATTAACCCTGGTAAGTCCGCCTAAGGCATTGCTGTGGCGAATTATTTTTTCAGCAACATCCTGTGGACTACCCAATAAAAAGGCGCCAAGCGGTCCGGCCTGGGCATCAAATCGTGGCCGTGTTACCCGTGGAAAATTGCGTTCTTTGGCAATGCTGCCCGACATGGCAATTTTATATCCTTCATACATTTCATCTACAGCCTGCCGACTATTTTCTGCTACATAACCAAACGCATGCATCCCTACAATTAGTTCCTCCGGTTTATGCCCGGCACGCAATCCTGCCTGTCTATACAAATCAACTAAGGGGCGAAAGCGGTGTGTTTCGCCACCAATGATAGCTACCATTAAAGGCAATCCCAACATACCTGCTCGTACGAAAGACTCGGGCGTGCCGCCAACACCCAGCCATATAGGCAATGGCTTTTGAATAGGTCTTGGATACACTGGCTGATTGTTCAAAGGCGGTCTGAACTTTCCCGACCAGGTTATAAAATCATTGTCACGAATTTTGAGAAGCAGGTCAAGTTTCTCCGCAAAAAGTTCATCATAATCCTGCAGGTTTAAACCAAACAATGGATAGGCTTCTATAAACGAACCACGCCCCACAACAATTTCCGCCCTGCCCTTAGAAAGTAAATCTAACGTAGCAAAATTTTGAAAAACCCGTACCGGGTCTGCTGCACTCAGCACCGTTACAGCACTGTGGAGCCGGATGGTTTTTGTCCGTGCCGCTGCCGCAGCTAAAATCATAGTTGGTGCAGCGTCCAAAAATTCTTTACGATGATGTTCGCCAATGCCGAATGAGTGCAGGCCCATTTTATCCGCATGCTCAATTCTTTCAAGGAGTAGCTCAAGCGCATCACCTTTGGTTACATTTCTATTGGTATCATCAAACTGTGCTGCAAAACTATCTATCCCTATTTCCATTTTGTTTTTACGCTGAAGTTATTTCTTCGATTCTACTTTTTTTTTCGTCCATGACTACCATTCTATTCTCTAGACTTCCAGCGCCTCTTTTATTAGTCCGCCTTATTGCCGTAAAAAAAACAATATACTTTGGGCAAATTCTGGTGTTCCTGCTGAGGAATTATGATTGCCTTTGACCTCTATAAACTTCGAATTAGGAATAAGTAATTGAAGATCCGATCCTTTTCCATTGTCAGTATCTACGTTGCCACAAATAATTAAAATTTTCTGTTTCAAATGTGCAAGTTCTTCTTTAGGAGTTGATGGCTGATTTTCTTGTTGGTACGCCAATTCTAATGGATTTAGGCCTTTATCAAATATGTATTTTCTAAAGCCTTCATAGCCTTTTATTGTATCATTCATTAAGGCATTATAAAAGCTTATTCTTCTTGGCCAAAGTGGATTGGTAAAGTCAGCGCCCATGCCACCTATAACCGCCCGTTTACAATTTTTATCTAATACTAAGAGGCTCGCTAAAATTATAGACCCCCTGGAATAACCTACGACATCATATTTTTGGATTTTTAAAAATTTCATTAATCCAAGTAAGTCCTTTGCTTCAGCATTATTAGCATATCCTTCTGAGCTATGCGGTTTATCAGATAATCCATTGCCTCTTAGGTCTACGAGGATTATTTTAAACCCATTGGCTATTAAACTATCTGACAGTGGTTTGTTTTTCCAATCTTTACTAGTCCCGGTGAAACCATGTATTAATAATACTGGGTTGCCTGTCCCCATTATTTCATAATAGATTTTCGTTTTATCAAAAGATGAAAAGTATCCTGAAATATTGTTTTGTGCAATGGACGAAAATCCGATTAATATCAACGAGTAAAGGAATATTTGTATCAGCCAGGTTTTCTTCATGTTATTTTACTTGATGAGCTTTTTAAAATAGGCACTACCATTTGTATGTACTTATTAAACGCTGCACCACCCTTACACAAATTAAGAATTAATGCTAAGTAGAATCATCTTCTGTATTGTTGAGGTGCCTCTATCCAGCACCAATCCAAATATCCTTTTTTACATGCTTGGCACACAAATTATTTTCTCATAGACCCCCTTTCATTATATTTCCAGGCAGGCATTGACTAATGACTCCTCCTTTTTACTTCAACCCATATTTTTTCTTATACTTCTCATTCAACTCTTTGTGTTTATCATTAAGGTCGATATCACGGCCTTGTATGAACGCTTTTGTAATTACGCTGCTCTTCATGTCTAAAATATCACCGGTGCTGACGATGATGTTTGCATCTTTACCTACTTCTATGCTGCCACTTTTATCGGCAATGCCTAAAATTTTTGCAGCGTTTAAGGTAATGGCTTGTAGGGCTTCTTCTTTCGTTAATCCATAACCTGCAGCCGTACCTGCATTAAAAGCCAGGTTACGACCAGTGGTGGTGCCATCTTCGTCAGTTAAAGCGAATAATACGCCAGCACTTTGTAAAGCAGCCGGTGTTTTATAAGGCTGGTCCACATCATCATCATCGGATGTAGGCAGGCTGTGCTGTTGCTGTAGAATTACTGAAATATTATTTTGTTTCAGCAGGCCCGGCAT
>JBDSDN010000045.1:0-3049 GCA_039920545.1 Ferruginibacter sp.
ATGCGCATGTCTTGAATGGGAGTGATAAAATTATTGCAAACCCAAACTGCAGTACCATACAAATGGTAGTAGTACTAAAACCTTTGCATGATAAATACAAAATAAAAAGAGTAGTTGTCAGCACTTATCAGAGTGTAACAGGCACGGGGGTGAAGGCAGTAGCGCAGATGATGAATGAACGCCAGGGCATCCAGGGAGAAATGGCTTATAAATATGCCATTGACCTTAATGCCATTCCGCAAATAGATGTATTTACAGAGAATGGTTACACAAAGGAAGAAATGAAAATGGTGAAGGAAACCAAAAAAATTATGGAAGATGATTCTATAAGGGTAACGGCTACCTGTGTGCGCATACCTACGGTTGGCGGGCATAGTGAAAGTGTAAACATAGAATTTGAAAACGACTTTAAGCTGGAGGAAGTAAAGGAGTTGCTTAGCCGCACTGCAGGCATAATTGTGCAGGATGATTTGGATAATTTTATTTACCCAATGCCTATAACCGCTCACGATAAAGATGACACTTTTGTAGGCCGTATTCGCCGGGACGAAACACAGGCAAATACCCTGAACTGCTGGATAGTTAGTGATAACCTGCGCAAAGGCGCTGCCACTAATGCGGTGCAGATTGCAGAATGCCTGGTAGAGAAAGGGCTGTTATAAAATAATAAGTTTGCCCGAAGCTACTTTTACCCCATTTTTGATAATGCGGTAAAAGTATTGCCCTGCTTGCAAGGCAGCGGTATTGATAAATTCGCGGGGATAAATGATTGGTTTTTGCAAAACAACCCTCCCCATTACATCTATCAATGAAATAATTTCACCAGTCGGTGATCCGCTGAGAATGGAGAAGCCATTATTTCTTTTTGCAGGTATTGGAAACAATACATACTGCCCGGGCGTTGCGTAGAAAACAGCTTCCGTGTTTGAATAAACTGCCTGCCCAGTCGTTAAAATAATTTTAACCCTGAAAACAGTGATGCCTGTTTTTAAAGGGCCATAATCAACTACATACTGCAACTGGCCCGTAACGGGTGGAGATGAAATAGTGCTATACCCGGAAATATCCTGCTTTTGAAAAATTACTTCCGCCACTTGTACTAATGTGCCGATGTCTAAATGGAGCCTGGCCGTTTCGCCATCTTTATCTGCATAAAATGAATTTATAAAACACCCTGCTCCTTGTTTTGTATAATCAAAAGCATAACTTTTGGGGGCAGTAATTCCATTTGATAATATCGGGGCCACCGCTAAATATTTATCTATCAAATCTTTTTTTGCAATAACTATCGTGGTATCTGTTACGAGAGTAAGCGTCTGCATATATTTTTCTCCAAGTTGATATACCTGGTAAAGCTGTATGTTTTTCAGTTTATTCCAATATAGCAAAACAGAATCTCCGCAAATAAAACCGGTGGTAGGTTTTAAAAAAGATGTAATTAAAAACGTATCCGAATTAAAATATGTGTTCCCTATTTTCATTCTTAAAAGAGCAGCGGTAATGGTATCAGGCACATTCCAGTAAAAATATTTTGTTGATAAATCAATACTGGCAAGCGGCAACCAATTATTATCTGCAAAACTATATTCAATACTGCCGGTGCCTGTAAAAGTGTTTTGCCAGCGTAAAATAGTTCGGGTGCCGGTTTCAGCAAATCCAGAACGGGTGGGCTTTTGCCAGTGAAAAGTAGCAGAAGTATCCAGGCTGTAAGCCACAAAGTATTGTTGAGAGGCGGTCGGTAAATTGTAACCATTTATTTTTACTTCGTAATTACCGGGCACAGGGTTTTCTAAAGTTACTTGTTCTACATTATTAATGCTGTCCCGCTTTCTCACCGCAGGGTTGTTTAATGAATCGGCATTGGGAAAGCTGTTTAGCACCCAGGGTTTCCAGCGCTGGGTGGTAGAAGCTAATGAAAGTTCCAGGTCCAAATCATTGACCAAGGCTGATGGCGCAGCTACAGTTGCCGCTGTATCGTTCCACACCAGGGTTACTTTCAATAATGTAATATTTGCAGGAACGTTAATTGAAAAGGTTTGCGTAGCACCTGGCGTACTTGTGCCGGTAAATATATTATTGGCCTTTACTAAATCCATTGCTTTTAGGGCATCCATATTTCCGAAACCTGTTTTGTAATCTGGCCCCGGCGTGCTAATATCATTCGCCGTATTTATTAAAATGGCTTTTGCTAACGCTGAGGGTAAAGCGCTGTTGTTGTTCACGCTTTTGAAATAATGTTGTAGTAACAGGCTGGTTCCCGACACCAGCGCCGCTGCTTCAGAAGTACCGTTTTGCTGAAATGCAACAAGGTCTGGCTTTATCCTTCCATCGTAAGCAGGGCCGCTTGAACTTAATAGAACAGTATTGCCCAATGAATCCACGGCGCCTACGGTGAGTATATTTTTTGCCATTTTAAAATTGCCCGTAAGGTTTGCATAATTGGCAATGCCGGAATAAATGCCGTTTGTACTGCTGGCATTACCTGAGTTGCCGGAAGAAAAAACATGCAAAAGATTTGGGCTGGCATTAGCGCTCTTATCAAAAGCCCGTGCGGCAAGCCCATAATTATTGTCTATCGAGGTACCATAAGAATGGTTTTGTACGGTGATTTTTTTTTCTGCATAATAACTATCAGCATCCGGTAATACCTGCTCAAAAGAAGAGGATGAAACCAAAGCTGCCCACGCAGCGCCCTCTGCGTAATAAACCGAATTGCCGGCACCTGCTATGATTGTGGCCATAAAATTTGCATGATTGGTAATTTTACGAGAGGCCAATGGTGAGGGTTCAAACCGCCCTTTAATGTCAATATCTGTGGTATCGTAATAATCTTCTTTAATGGAAACATGTTGTCCCAGCCCTGAGATGGAAGGGTATTGACTATGCACAACATTTATTTTATTCGCTGATAAATCGAAGCCTGGGGTACCTAATTCGGTTTTTGGCTTTCCTGAAACTGCATCAATGAAAATTACTTTATCCTCTTTTAAAAAAAACTTTTCAATTTCGGGATAGCTGCATAATAATGTGATAATATTTTGCCCGGCTA
>JBDSDN010000046.1:0-4210 GCA_039920545.1 Ferruginibacter sp.
AGTCAGGAACTAATGCAGAATAAATAAACCTTTAAACTTCGTACCTTTTCAACCTTTTAAACTTTTCTTCCTATACCCTCAATAACATTTGAACTGTTGTCATTGTCTTTTGTTCCAGCACCACTACCTTCTTATCTGTAAATTTTTTAATTGTCTCTTCGTTATAATGCCTGATGGTAATTAGGGTTAAGTTTTTTTCCAGTTCTACATCGAATAGGAAAGAGGCTTCTGCAGCAAGTTGATCAATTTTTTCGGGGTGTTCATCAAAACAACAGAGGAGTGAAATGGCAGTATTTTGAGAAAGATTAGGTTTTATTTTTACTGATGTAAATACATCGTGTAACTGCTCTACTGGCTTATCTTCTACAAATGAAAAATCTTTTGATTTAAATTGTATCAGCACCTGCTGTTCTTTAACAACGATAACCGGCGGCAAATTTTTCACGAATGAATTATTAATTATTGTGCCCGCCAGGGAAGGATTTAAAAAACTTTTAACTAATAAGGGAATGTTTTTATTTTGCAGCGGCTTTATCGTTTTAGGATGTATAACCTGGGCGCCGTAATATGCCATTTCAATAATCTCAGCATAGCTTAATGCAGGTATGTTTACTGCACTTTTAAATTGCTTTGGGTCTGCACTCATAACAGCTTCTACATCTTTCCATATGGTTACAGAATCAGCCTCAAGCAAATTTCCGAATATGGCGGCAGAGTAATCACTTCCTTCACGTCCTAAAGTCGTACTTTCATTTTCATCTGTTGCCCCAATAAACCCTTGTGTGATAACAATATCATAACTTTTAAATAATGGGAATACTAGGTTAGAAATATTGTTGCCGGTAATTTCCCAATCTACACCAGCATCTCTGAAATTGTTATTTGTTCTAAATATGTCCCTTACGTCTATCCAGGTGCAGTTTACTTTTTCTTCAAGTAAATAATTGTAAACAATACTGCTGCTTAATAACTCCCCACAACACATTACCTGGTCATAATAATAATCGTAGGGCCGTACTGGTTTGTCATGCAGCATCCATTCTACTTCGGTAAAAAAATCTTTCATCCGGGATTCTGCCTCCTGCCAATGAACTACTGTCAAAAATTTAAGGGTATTTAAATGATTTTTTTTTACTTGTTCAAATAATTCTAAAGCCTGGTCTTTTTTATTCTCATAAAAAGCATTTACAACGGCCTCGAGGGCATTGGTGGTTTTACCCATGGCAGAAATCACAATCAGCAATTTTTCCCCTGCCTGGGTTTTAATAATGCTTCCGGTGTTTTTTATCCGTTCAATACTGTTTATACTGGCACCCCCGAATTTATATACTTTCATTCTTAAGTGTTATAAAGTAAACTTATCGCTTTTCACTCACGACATCATAATCATAAATCATAAATCATAACTGTTTGTTACTTTTGCGCTGCAAATCTAACTGGGTAATCTGTAAACCGGAAATTGTTTTATGGCCACTAATAGAAATATAAAAACACTGGACGAATTTACTATTCAGCAAATGCGGGATTTCCCAAAAGCTACGGGTGAATTATCCGGGTTGCTGCGGGACATTGGCCTCGCCGCAAAAAGAGTTAATGTAGAGGTAAATAAGGCTGGCTTGGTTGATATACTCGGCGATGCCGGCACAATGAATGTTCAAGGTGAAGAAGTCAAAAAACTGGATATTCTTGCTAACAATGAATTTGTTGGCGTGCTACGGCATGGCATAAGTTGTGCCGGCATTGGCAGCGAAGAGATGAATGACATCGTGGTTTTTGATGATGAGGTGAGTAATAAATCCAAATACATCTGCATGTTTGATCCGCTGGATGGCAGCAGCAATATAGATGTGAGTGTTTCTATAGGTACAATATTCTGCATTTACCGACGGGTAAGTGAGCTGGGCAAACCTGCTTTAAAAGAAGATTTTTTACAGCCCGGCAATCAGCAGGTAGCAGCCGGTTATGTTATTTATGGCTCTTCTACCATGCTGGTTTACGCTACAAAACGGGGGGTGAACGGTTTTACGCTGGATCAGTCTATCGGCGAATTTTCATTAAGTCATCCGGATATAAAATGTCCGGAAACAGGAAGGATGTATTCTGTGAATCATGGTAATTTTTTTCAATACGATCAAAAGGTGAAAGAATATATTACGGCATGTCAGAAAAAAGATAAAACTAACGGAGGACCATACACGCAACGGTATATCGGCAGCATGGTAAGCGATATCCACCGCAATTTAATTAAGGGTGGTATTTTTATGTATCCGGCAATAACAGACAGGCCAAAAGGCAAATTGCGATTACTGTATGAATGCAACCCCCTGGCGTTTATCATTGAAAAAGCCGGTGGCAAAGCCACCAATGGCGAAATAAGATTATTAGATGTTCAACCCACTGAGCTGCACCAGCGTACTCCTTTTTTTATAGGGAGCAAAGCAATGATGGAGGAACTGGAAACGTATACACATCCACAGAAATAAGCAGTAGGGTTTGTAAATAATTAAAGTTTTATATAACAATATGTTCTTTTAAAAGGTATTAAATTCTTATTTTATTGCAATAAAAGCTATGGGTAAAACAATCATCTCAGTTAATAACTTAAGTAAAAATTATGCAGGTTTCCAGGCAGTTAAGGGGATTTCTTTTGATGTGTTCGAAGGAGAAATATTCGGGTTGCTTGGCCCTAATGGTGCCGGTAAATCTACCACCCTGGAAATTATAGAAACACTCAGGCCAAAGACCAGCGGGCAGGTAATGGTAAATGGGTTTGACCTGGATAAAGAACCGGATGAAATTAAAAAAATAATCGGGGTTCAATTGCAAACTTCTGGTTTTTACCCGGGCCTGAATTTGGTAGAATTAATTCATTTATTCGGCGGCCTATATAATCGCCCGGTAAATCCTATGGAGCTTTTAAAAAAAGTAAACCTTACTGATAAAGCGAAAAGCAAAAGTAAAGAACTGAGTGGCGGCCAAAAGCAACGTTTTTCTATCGCCACAACATTGATAAACAATCCCAAAATAATTTTTTTAGATGAGCCAACTACGGGCCTGGATCCGCAGGCAAGGCGGAACCTCTGGGATTTAATCAGGGAGATACGGGATCTTGGAACTACAGTAATTATCACAACGCATTATATGGATGAGGCAGAACAGCTTTGCGATAGAATTGCTATTATGGATGAAGGAAAAATTATTAAACTAGATTCTCCCGATAAAATGATAGATGAGTTAGTTGCTACCGGCTTTGAACGTCCAAAACAGGTTAAATCCGCCAACCTGGAGGACGTTTTTATTCATTTAACAGGACGTGAGATTAGGGATGAATAAAAATTCTTTTATTTGCAGGAATAAATTTTCATCACAAAAAATATATTAATGAAGAAATTGATTATTTGTGCCTTTGCTTTTATAGGGACTGCAAACGCACAGTCTGCTCAAAAAAAAGCTCCGGTAAAATCTACAGTTAAAACATCAGCACCTACAGTTACCAAATCCGTAATGAAAAATCTGAATGATAGTTTTAGTTATGCTGCCGGAATGAATATTGCAGCTAGCATGAAAGAACAGGGAATCGTAAAAT
Source organism: Ferruginibacter sp. (assembly GCA_039920545.1). Lineage (GTDB taxonomy): Bacteria > Bacteroidota > Bacteroidia > Chitinophagales > Chitinophagaceae > Ferruginibacter. The sequence continues at coordinate 3,587 of JBDSDN010000046.1, forward strand.
TGAATACCGCTTTGGTGCAACAGGGTATACAGGACATATTTAAAAACGGAAAGTTCTTGCTTACAAAAGAACAGGCAAATCTAACATTACAAAAACAACTACAAATTTGCGCTATGGAAAAAGGAAACGAACAAAAAGTAAAAGGCAATGCTTTTTTAGAGGCTAATAAATCCCGGAAAGGGGTCTTCACTTTACCCAGCGGATTACAGTACGAAATTTTAAAGGCTGGTGAGCCCGGCGGAATAAAACCAACTGTTGCAGATACTGTAGTGGTAGATTATGTAGGCTCCTTAACGGACGGTACAGAGTTTGACAATTCTATTAAAAATGGCCAGCCAGCTACTTTCCCTTTGGGAGGTGTTATAAAAGGCTGGACAGAAATTCTACAGTTGATGACGAAAGGAGCCCATTGGAAAGTTACTATACCAGGAGAACTGGGGTATGGTGAGAGGGGTGCAGGTGCTGCTATTCCTCCAAATGCAGTATTGGTATTTGAAATAATGTTGAAAGAAATTAAACCAGCCGTTACACAATAATGGAAACATTAAAATATCCCATTGGGAAATATATTGAGCAACCATTTTCTGCAACACAACTAAAAGAATGGTTGCTTGATATACAATT
>JBDSDN010000047.1:0-2548 GCA_039920545.1 Ferruginibacter sp.
ACCTTTGATAAGGTTCGTAAAGCCAGTGATATAGCCATGTATGCCGGGGCAGATTTTATAAAAACTTCAACCGGCAAAGTAAGCCCCGCAGCCACGATGCCGGTTACATTGGTCATGCTGGAAGCCATCCGTGATTTTTATTACAAGACAGGCAAGATGATCGGCATGAAGCCAGCAGGCGGTATTTCAAAGTCTAAACTGGCCCTGCATTATCTTGTTATGCTCAATGAAATTTTAGGGGAAGCCTGGATGAACAATAACTGGTTTCGGTTTGGAGCCAGCAGCTTAGCCAACGACGTACTGATGCAATTGATGAAAGAAAAAACAGGGGTGTATCAGGGGAAGGATTATTTCTCCATAGACTGATTTCACGCCAGGAGCCAAAGAATTTTTTGCCGCTAATGCACGAAGAATATTATTTATACTTTATTCTACTTTAGATACCTAAAAAGATTATGGCTTCAACAAGAAACAACACACTTAAATTGAAATTTGATAGTGCCCGAAAATTAGCACCCGCACCGGAAAGCAAGGCTGCTGCCAGGATAGAAACTAAATATGACCTGTTCATAAACGGCAAATTCGTAAAGCCGCTGAGCAGGAAATATTTTACAACGATTAATCCCGCAAACGAAGAAAAACTATCTGAAGTGGCAGATGCCAATGCAGCTGATGTAGATAAAGCTGTAAAAGCCGCCAGGAATGGTTACGAAAAAACCTGGAAGAAAATGCCGGCAAAAGAACGGGCAAAATATATTTTTCGCATCGCAAGGATTATGCAGGAAAGAGCCCGGGAACTTGCCGTGATAGAAACCTTGGATGGTGGTAAACCCATTCGTGAAAGCCGGGATTTTGATATACCAACCGCAGCGAATCACTTTTTCTATTATGCCGGTTGGGCCGATAAACTGGAATATGCTTTTCCTAATCGTAATGCACAACCGCTGGGAGTAGCCGGCCAAATTATCCCCTGGAATTTTCCATTACTTATGGCCGCCTGGAAAATTGCACCGGCATTAGCTACAGGAAATACGGTAGTATTAAAACCTGCAGAAACCACACCGCTCACGGCTTTGAAGCTTGCTGAAATTATTCAGGAAGCAGATCTGCCACCCGGTGTAGTAAATATTATTACCGGTGCAGGTGTTACAGGTGCCGCTTTGGTTAACCATCCTGATATAAATAAAATTGCTTTCACCGGCTCTACAGATGTCGGCAAAATTATTCAACGGGCCATTGCAGGGACGGATAAAAGAGCAACACTTGAGCTTGGCGGAAAAGCAGCCAATATTATTTTTGATGATGCGCCTTTAGACCAGGCTGTAGAAGGTGTTATCAACGGCATATTTTTTAACCAGGGGCATGTATGCTGTGCCGGCTCCAGGTTGTATGTGCAGGAATCTGTTTTTAAAGAAGTGCTGCGAAAATTAAAAGACCGGTTGGCCACCTTGATCGTTGGCGATCCTATGGATAAGAACACAGATATTGGTGCCATCAACTCAAAAGAACAATTGGCTAACATCAATAAATATTTAAAGATCGGGCAAAAAGAAGGTGCAGAAATGTACCAGGCTCCTGGAGATATTCCCGGCAAAGGATTCTTTTGCAAGCCTACTATCTTTACTAACGTAGCACAATCCAACCGGATAGCGCAGGAAGAAATTTTTGGCCCCGTACTTACTATTCAAACCTTTAGAACCGATGATGAAGTGATTGAGAAAGCAAACAATACGCCGTACGGCCTTTCTGCAGGAGTGTGGACAGACAAAGGCTCCAAGATATTTAACCTTACCACAAAATTGAGAGCGGGTGTGGTATGGGCAAATACCTTCAACCAGTTTGATCCTACTTCTCCCTTTGGGGGCTACAAAGAAAGCGGTTATGGAAGAGAAGGCGGATTGCATGGGCTGGCTCCGTATTTAAACCTGGTTTAAGAGTCCAAAAGTTCAAGGTTCAAAAGTTAAAAACATCAACTTTTTAAAAATGAGTACGATTGGTAAATTCGAAGACATTATTTCCTGGCAGGAGGCGAGAGAACTTAATAAAAAAGTAGGTAAGCTGATTGATGAAGAAAGGTTTAAAAAGAATTACCGCTTAATTGGACAGGTAGAAGGATCGGCTGGTTCTATTATGGATAACATTGCGGAAGGTTTTGAAAGAAACGGTAATAAAGAATTTAAGCAGTTTTTATATATTGCAAAAGGATCTTGTGGCGAACTAAGATCACAACTTTACAGAGCAATAGATAGAAATTATATAAATCAGATAGAGTTTGATTCCATATTTTCTCAATCAATTAAAATAAGCAGCCTTATACAAAAATTAATAAATTATTTAGAAAACTCGGATTTTAAAGGTTCAAAATATAAAGAAAAAGATGTTCAGGTTTAATAAGTGTTGAACCCTTGAACTTTGAACTTTTAAACAAAATAAAAGACATCATGGCCACAAAAACAATTATAAAAAAATCAATCTCTAAAATTGCTCCGGTTCAAAGCAATGGTATTGCAGTTAAACGATTACCCGTTTTAAAAACGTATAAAATTTA
>JBDSDN010000048.1:0-11600 GCA_039920545.1 Ferruginibacter sp.
TCGGGTGATAAAAGTTTCAAAATAAACAAGCCTTAATGGTCTTTTTGAAGAAGTATATTTACTCATCCCATCAAAATGTTTACTCATTCTGGAATCAAGATCTTCACATTGCCCAATGTAAAAAGAAAAGTCCTTCATACTTTGAAGAACATAGACGTAAAAAATTTCGTCGCTATTTACCATAGCTTTAATTATATCAGCGGAGACTGAGGTTTCGTTTCGATCGGAGCGGAACGATGGTGTTTCCCCAATACACACTTTCTCCCGATGCATCGGGACTTCTTCAACCATTACGGATAAGTCCTAATTACTATAGCTTTAATTTTATAAAAGCGGAGACTGAGGGATTCGAACCCTCGATAGAGTTTCCCCTATACACACTTTCCAGGCGTGCTCCTTCAACCACTCGGACAAGTCTCCAAAATTTTAAAACAAATATTTACTTTAATACTTTCTGGCAAAATACTATTATTAATTAATGCACAGAAAGTTTATGGGCTGCAAATGTAAGTGCTTAGGTCTGATTAAAATCCTTCCAGAACTTTTTCCATTTTCATACCCCGGGAGCCTTTAACTAAAAAACGGGTGTTTTTATAACCTTGCTTTTTTATCCACTCAGTCACTTCAGCACTCGTATTGAAATGAATAAAACCAACCGGCAATTTATCGTAAAGGCCCACCAGCACAACCTTATGCCATTCATAAGTTGTAATGAGCCTGACTACTTCAGCATGTTCATTTTCACTTTCTATTCCTAATTCCATCATACTGCCCAGGATTAATACTTTCTGAGATCCCTTCATTTTTGCAAAATTTTCTATTGCAACCCTCATGCTGGAGGGGTTAGCGTTATAGGCATCAAGAATAATGGTATTGCTGTTTCTTTCAATTAATTGGGAGCGGCTATTAACAGGAGAATAATTTTCAAGAGCTAATTTTATATTTTTATCCGCTACGCCAAAGGTTTTTCCCACACAAACAGCCGTGATTATATTCGGACAATTATAGTTTCCAATTAACCTGGTTTTGATTGAAGGTATGGAAGCCCCTTTGGAAATATTAACTTCTAAAAAATCTGATTCGTTTATAATATTTCCAATGAATTCTGCATCCGTGGAGCCATATGTTATGACTGACTCAATTCCGGGAGTGAGCTGTTTTAAATAGGCATAATCATTATTCACAAATGCAGTGCCCTTGGTTTTTCTTAGATAATCAAATAATTCAGCTTTGCCTTTAAGTACGCCTTTTTCACCTCCGAAACCTTCCAAATGCGCTTTTCCTACATTAGTTATAATTCCATGAGTTGGTAGGGTATATTCACAGTAGGCTTCTATTTCATGTTGGTGATTGGCGCCCATCTCTATTACAGCAATCTCAGCATTTTTTTGCACCCGAAGAATAGTTAAAGGAATTCCGATGTGATTATTCAGATTACCTTCAGTAGTATAACAAACATATTCAGTGGATAAAACCTGGTGAATTAATTCTTTAGTGGTTGTTTTGCCATTGCTGCCGGTAATGGCTATAAATGGTATAGAAAATTGTTGCCGGTGTTTTTTGGCTAACTGCTGCAATGTCTCCAGGCTATCAGGAACAATTATAATTCTATCATCCTGTAATGGGTCTATTTCATCAGTGACACAATAAGCTGCCCCGGCTTGGAGGGCTTGTTTGCAAAAGTGATTGCCATTGTAATTAGGGCCTTTTAGTGCAAAAAAGATATCGCCGGGATTTATTTTCCTTGAGTCTGTTTCTACTTGTGGGTTTAATAAAAATAATTGATAAAGATCTTCTATCTGCATATTCAAAAATAAGACTTGTTATACTCAAATAAAAAAAGCCCCCGTTTTGCGGAGGCTTTTTAGAATATAATAACTATTTCTTTTTCCTTGAGTTTTGTTTTCGTTTGCCAAAAATATTACCCTCTTTAAAGCCAGGGCCTTCAGGAGGCCCAAGGTATGTTTGTGCACAACGGAAGCCAACAGTACTAGCTCCCTGGTCTTCCTGCATGTATCTACGGGTACCGGGGGATAACCAATAGGCCCTGTCATTCCAACTACCACCTTTTATAACCCTGGATTTATCATTTACAAGGGAAGTTATTCCATAGCCGTAATAAACACCACTGGCTGAATCACCATCAAGATAATTGATTACATTATTATGCTGATAGTTAGTGCGGTTTTTTACTTCTTCATCAGAAATATCGGTTTTCTTTAAACGGCCAACACTATCTCTTTCATATTCGCCGGCGCTATTTTTATAATATTTTTGAAATTTATTACCCCTGAAATAATTAAAATCCTGTGCGTCAGTAGAAGTTAATGGACGGTAAACATCACCAACCCACTCACTAACATTACCACTCATATTATATAACCCAAAGGCATTAGGATAGAAAGCTTTTACATTTCCAGGTATAGCAGCACGGTCATTCAAGCCACCGGCAGTACCCATATTATCTCCATTCCCCCTTTTGAAGTTTGCCAAAAACTTACCTTGCCAGGAGCCTCTCCGGTTATCCCGCAGGCCATTAGGATTCTTGCTCCAGGAATATATTTGCTGGTTGGATAAAAGTTCCTCACCTGCTTTACCTTCTTTTTTACGTGGAGAGGGGTTCTGATCCAACAGGCCGTAGGCTGCATACTCCCATTCTGCTTCTGTCGGGAGGCGGTAACCCATGTTTAATATTCCATCTTCTAACCTTACTGAGGAGCGGGGTTTACCATTAACATCCATTAAAACAGATTTTTTTGGTTTGCTTCTTCCCTGGATAAGATCAGGATTTAATAAATACGCTTCTGTATTAAAAGAACCTTCAGCTCCCGCACCTTTCATTTCTCTTTTGGCAGCATCTTTTTTTAAGTATCCTTTACTTATCAGGTTTAACTCATTTACACGGTCTGTTCTCCAGGAACAAAAATCGTGCGCCTGCTGCCAACTAACTCCTACAACAGGATAATAATTATAAGAAGGAAACCTGAAATAATATTCTACATAAGGCTCATTATAAGCTAGCTCTTCTCTCCAGACAAGCGTGTCGGGTAAAGCTTTATAGATAATGTTAGTATCATTACTAAATGTATTTTCCAGCCAGTACAAATACTCACGGTAATGTACATTCGCTACTTCAGTTTCATCAATAAAAAAAGAAGGAACGGTAACCCGGCGTGGTACATTGTTCCAATCACCCATAACATCTTCATCTTTTGCACCCATAATAAAAGAACCGCCCTGAACAAAAACGAGGCCTGGTCCTGCTTTCGGATATTTGACTTTAGCGACATGGAAATTACCCATATTTTTATCGTCATAATTCCAGCCAGTTACTTCTGACTTACCGCTTTTTTTCTTACCAAATAAGCCACCATTTTTACAAGCGCTTAAAGAAAGGGCAGCTACGGCTACCACTAAGAGAATTTTTCCTGAAATGATTTTTTGCATGTGCATTCGTTTTGCAAATTATTTAACGAAAGGTTTCTTTTAATATTGTGAGGTTGTACGGTTGCGAATATAAATACTTTAACCCAAAACTATGATTGTAACAGAATAACTTTCCTGTTTTTTTATAAAAAAAAGCGTTAAAATTATTATTTGTTGTGCAACTTTTGGATAATGGACTTTGTCAATGACAGAATAATTTTTTAAATGGGGATTCATATAATTTTATTTAAATTAATACGTTAATAATTGTCTTTTGGCCTTGTTGCCATGGTTATTCATTCCTTTTCGTAAAAATTTTAAATATTTTTTGTTTCCTTAAATCTGTTAATTTTGCAAATCTTTATTACATCTTAAAATAATCGCTTATAGAGGTAAGTCTACCTAATCAAGACAAAAACTACGCATGAAAAAAGTAACTTTGAAACTAACTACCCTGGTTATGTTATTGGGCATTACTACCGCATTAAAAGCTCAAACCTCTGGAAATGTTCAGCTAAATACAGTAACAACTGCTGTACCTTTTTTACGGATCTCCCCAGATGCCCGTAGTGCAGCTATGGGTGATGCCGGGATAGCCACATCTCCAGATGCATATTCTGCATTTTGGAATATAGCTAAAACACCTTTTTCTAATAAAGTGTCGAGTATTGGTGTAACCTATACACCATGGCTAAGTGATCTTAATTTAAAAGATGTTTACCTGGCTTCTGCGGCCGGGTATTACAAGCTGGATGAGTCCCAGGCCCTTTCTCTGGGATTGAGATATTTTAGCCTCGGAGATATTCAGTTTACAGATGCAAATAGCAATAATATTGGAAGCAAGCGCCCCAGGGAGTATGCAGTTGATTTAGGCTATTCCAGAAAGTTGGGCTTAAAATCCGGCTTAGGAATCGCCCTGCGCTATATAAGTTCTGACCTTGCAGGTGGTAATATTGGAGGAGTGACATATAAAAAAGGAACTTCAGTGGCCGGTGATCTCCATTATTTTTATACGGGTGCAAAAGAAAATGGCGAAGGTTTTAATTGGGGAATCACTTTAAGCAATCTTGGGTCAAAGATTTCTTACACCAGTAATGCAAACCAAAAAGATTATATACCTGCAAACTTTGGTGTTGGTGGTGCATATACCAAAACTTTTGATGCAGATAGTAAATTGACTTTTGCCTTAGATTTAAACAAATTACTGGTTCCAACTCCAGGTGATACAAGTGCTGCAGCCTTAAATGAATATCGCACCAAAGGAGTTGTCAGTAGTTGGTTTAGTTCATTTGGAGATGCACCAGGTGGTGGTAAGGAAGAGCTAAAAGAAGTAACGGCTTCCCTAGGTGTAGAATATTGGTACAAAGAACAGTTTGCTTTTAGAACGGGCTATTTTTACGAAAGCCCTGATAAAGGAAATCGCAAATACTTTACTGTTGGGGCAGGATTAATGTACAATACATTTGGTTTAAACTTTGCTTACCTTGTTCCGTCTGGTACAGGAGTTGGGCGTAACCCTCTTTCCAATACACTTCGATTTAGTTTAATTTTTGATGTAAAATAATTTTCATCAAAAAAATATATAAAGCGTTCCTCTAAACAGGAACGCTTTTTTGCATCAACACATTTCCTGATATTTACATCTAATTTTAAAAAATGGGTTATAGAATTGGGTCCGGCATAGATTTTCATCAACTCCAGGAGGGGCGGGAGCTATGGTTAGGTGGCGTAAATGTTCCTCATAGAAAAGGGGCTTTAGGTTACAGCGATGCGGATGTTTTATTACACGCTATATGTGATGCGCTCCTTGGGGCTTTATGCCTGGGAGATATTGGAATACATTTCCCGGATACCGAAGAAGCATATAAAAATATAGACAGTAAAATATTACTTAAAAATACCCTTGATCTTATAACAGACAAAGGATATTCTGTAATAAACATTGATACAACCGTTTGCCTGGAGATGCCTAAAATAATGCCCTATGTAGCGGCAATGAAAAATGTAATCGCAGGTATTTTACAAATAGCTGAAACAGATATTTCCATCAAAGCTACCACTACTGAAAAAATGGGGTTTGCCGGTAGAGAGGAAGGCCTTTTCGCCTATGCAACAGTTTTACTATTTAAAAAAGATAAGGTATGAAAAGCATCTCCATAAATCTTATTAATACTTCATCAAACCCATTACCCTCATATGCTACAGAGGGATCCTCAGGCATGGATATCAGGGCTGATTTGCAAGAAGCGGTTACTTTACTTCCTTTAGCAAGAAAATTAATTCCGTCAGGCCTATTCCTCGAAATACCCCCCGGCTTCGAAGTTCAGGTACGCCCCCGGAGCGGCCTTGCGTTGAAAAACGGGATTACCTGTTTGAATACTCCGGGAACGATTGATAGTGATTACAGGGGAGAAATTAAAATCTTATTAATTAATCTTAGCAATGAGCCCCAGGTAATAAATCATGGCGATCGAATTGCTCAATTGATTGTAGCCAAAGTAGACAGAGCTGACCTAATACTGGTACAACAATTGGACATTACCTTGAGAGCTGATGGTGGTTTTGGCCATACGGGAATAAATACTTGATTAATTTTAAAAAACAGCAATGAGTAAATATATTTTCTTCTCCATCTTTCTCCTCCAAATATTCGCAGCAGGGTGTCATTCTACCAAAAAAATAACTTCGGCCATGGCTCCCAGGGATTCAGTATATATTATCAAAAATTCGGCAAAAGATTCTTTGTTATTTGCAAATTCTATAAAACAAAGCCTCAATAATAATTATATAGATTTTAAAACATTTTCCGCAAAAATTAAAGTTGATATTGAGGATGCAAAAGGTAAACAGCCAGATATTTTAGCAGTGGTAAGAATAATTAAGGACAGTGCAATCTGGATGTCAATTTCAGCAACGTTTTTAAATATTGAGGTTTTTAGAATACTCATAACCAGAGACAGTGTTCTATTATTGAACAAACAGAAAAAAGAAGTTCAATTCCGCTCTATTGATTACCTGCAAGATGTAACAGAAATTCCTTTTGACTTCTCAACAATACAGAATCTGTTAGTTGGCAATCCGGTTTTTTTTAATGAAAGCAATGCAACATTCAGAACCCTGGGCAACTTTATTTTAGCTTCTACAGTAGATAAAGAATTTAAAAATTTACTTACATTTTCTCAGGATAAAAAACTACTCCTGCACAGTAAACTTGATGATGTAAATATAAGCCGGAACCGGACTGCAGATGTCACGTATGATGAGTATACTGAAATAAATGGCAAGCCTTTTTCTACATATCGCCAAATAATAGCCTCTGAAAAAAATAAACTTGACCTGCGGATGAACTTTAAACAATTCGAGTTTAACAAAGAATTATCGGTCACCTTTTCTATCCCCCAAAATTATAAAAGAAAATAATCGTTAATTTAATTAACAGCTTTTTCTTTAATACCAGATGCTGAAATATTCTACCTCCTATCTTTGCGATTATATTTTTAAACTCTGCAAATGCTAAAATTAATTTCTTTTGTTTTTATATTTTGTTCTTGTTCTATTGTAACACAAGCTCAAACCCGGGATGAACTGGAAAAGCAGCGCCAGCAGTTAAAAAGAGAAATAGAACAGACGGAGAAACTCTTAAATAACAATAAGGCACAAACGAAAGAAAATTTATTACAATGGAAACTTATTAATAATAAAGTAAACCTTCAGGACAGGGTTATAGAAAATATTAATAAGGATCTCAGGATGTTGGATAATAATCTTTATACCATACAAAAAGATATCAGAAAATATGATAAGCTTTTGGATACTTTAAAACAGGAATATGCCAAGAGTATGATTTATGCATATAAGAACCGAAGTAATTACGAATTTTTAAATTTTATTTTTTCTGCAGATAATTTTAATGATGCAATAAAAAGGATTTCGTATTTAAAAAGTTATAGAAACTACAGAGAAATGCAGGGGCAAAATATATTACGAACCCAGGAACTTCGGCGGAAAAGAATTGGCGATCTGGGTGGGGCCAAACAACAAAAAAGTTCAACACTACAGGTGCAGAGCAAAGAAATGAAGGCGCTTGAAGGTCAGCAGAATGAGAAAGACAGGATACTTGCAGAGCTTAAAAAAGAAGGTAAATCCTTTAATAGTCAAATAACAGCTAAGAAAAAGCAAATGGCAAAAGTAAGTAATGCCATTGCCGCTGCAATTAAAAGAGCACAGGATATAGCCAGAAAAGAAGCATTTGCGAAAGCAGCAACAGAAGAAAGGATCAGGAAAGATGCCCTGGCAAAAAATACCCCTCCGTCAAACAGCAATAGCAATCCTTCGAACACTAATACTAAAGCATTAACGACACCTGCAAAGGCAACAGCACCAGTAAAAAAATTGGAAAGTGTTTTATTGAATTCAGAAAACATTGCCTTAAACACCAGTTTTGAAAGAAATCGTGGAAGCCTTCCCTGGCCCTTGGACAGGGGGCTGGTACTTATGCATTATGGAAAAAACCGGCTGCCCAGCGGTAGCGAATTAGTGGTAACCTCTACCACTATTTCCTCAGATATTGGGAGTTCCGTAAAATCCATTTTCGACGGCACTGTGATTATGTCGCAGGAAGTGGAAGATATGCAGGTAGTAACGATACAGCATGGACGCTATTTTAGTACTTATAGTAATCTGAATGGAGTATCCGTACAAAAAGGGCAGCAGGTAAAAACGGGCCAGGTAATTGGGAAAGTAGCTGCAAATTTTGACGGAGTTGGTGCTATTGATTTTTATATGAGTAATGAAACCAGCAACTTTGATCCGGAAGGTTGGCTGCGACGACGGAATTAATTTATAACTCTTTGGTATAATTCTTCATATTGCGGTACAATATTCTTAATATCAAATTTAAAGGCCTGCTCCAGCGCATTTGCTTTAAATTTTAAATGAGTTGTTTCATCTTTTAGAATAGCTATTGCATTTTCTGCCATATTTTCTACATCACCAACGTTACTCATATAACCACAGAAGCCATTAATATTTATTTCGGGCAAACCTCCTGCATTGGTTGAAATTACAGGCACTTCAGCAGCCATTGCTTCTAAGGCAGCCAGCCCGAAACTTTCATATTCACTGGGTAATAAAAACAAATCTGCAATGGGTAAGATATCTTCCATTTGCTCCTGTTTTCCTAAAAATTTTACTTCACCACAGTCCTCGCAATCACGGGTAAGCGATTCTATGTACGGCCGTTCCGGTCCATCGCCAATAAGCAGTAATTTGCTTGGAATGCTTTTATTTAGTAATAAAAATATTTTTAAAACATCATCTACACGTTTTAGCTTTCTAAAATTAGAGGCATGAACTATAATTTTTTCGCCTTTTGGAGCAATCAGTTTTTTAAATGCATTCACTGGTTTTTTATTAAACCGGCTCACATCAACAAAATTATAAATTACCTCGATTGGTTTTTTGATATTAAAATTTTTGTAAGTTTCTTCTTTTAAATTATTTGATACGGCTGTTAAAACATCACTTTCTTCCATGGAAAAAGTTACAACTGGGCTGTAGGTTTTATCCCGTCCAACTAATGTAATATCTGTGCCATGTAGGGTGGTGATGACCGGTATTCTTTTCTTTTGTTTTGCTAAAATCTGTTTTGCCATGTAAGCGGCCGAGGCATGTGGGATGGCGTAATGTACATGCAGTAAATCAATTCCATTATTATTCACTACATCTACCATAGTACTAGCCAAAGCTGTTTCATACGGCGGGTAATCAAATAATGGATAGGTAGGTACCCTTACTTCATGATAAAAAATATTGGTGTGAAATCCACCCAGCCTAACGGGCTGCTGATAAGTAATAAAATGTATCTGGTGCCCTTTATCTGCCAATGCTTTACCGAGTTCTGTGGCTAAAACCCCGCTACCTCCAAAGGTGGGGTAACATACGATCGCTATATTCATAATATTTTTAAAAAACTTTTTCTGTAATGTGCAATTTATGAAAATATGCTTTGGGGAAATTATATTATTACCATAAATGCTAAATGTTTAAGTTTGTTATTATAAATTATTTTATGGCAAAAAGGTTGTGGTATTTCCTTGTATTCGCATTGTTTACAGTAGTAGGGGCAAAGGCACAAAATAAAGATTCTGTTATCATTAAAAAAATGGCAGATAACATCCTGATTAATGGGAAAGCCTATACAAACCTGCGTTACCTCTGTAAGCAGATAGGACCGAGACTTAGTGGCTCTGAAAATGCGCAAAAAGCCGTAATGGCTACAGCTAAAATGTTACGAGAAGCAGGGGCTGATACTGTTTACCTGCAACCATGCATGGTGCCCCACTGGGTAAGAGGAGAAAAAGAATCTGGTTATGTAAAACTGGCTGACAATACAAAATACAATTTACATTTATGCGCTTTGGGTAATTCGATAGGTACTGTTGCTAAAGGTATTTCTGCCCCGGTAATTGAGGTAAGGACAATGGCCGAATTAGAACAATTAGGTGAAAAAGTTATTAAGGGAAAAATTGTTTTTTTAAATATTGAAATGAACCCCACTTATATCCGCACCTTTCAGGCTTATGGAGAAAGTGGTGTTGGCAGGCGTGCCGGCCCGGCCCAGGCTTCAAAATATGGCGCTATCGGCGTGTTGGTTCGTTCTCTTGCCAGTAACCAGGATGATTTTCCTCATACGGGTGCCACCCAGTATAATGATTCTTTCCCTAAAATACCCGCAGTTGCTATTAGTACAAATGATGCAAACTGGCTAAGCCACCAATTAAAATTGAAAATGACTCTTACGGCTTTTATCAAAACAAGTTGTAAGATGCTCGCTGATGCCCCATCATTTAATGTTATTGGCGAAATAAAAGGGAACAGTGTGCCACAGGAAATTATTTCTGTTGGTGGGCATTTAGATAGTTGGGATTTGGCTGAAGGTGCACAGGATGACGGGGCCGGAGTGGTACAAAGCATCGAAATTATCAGGGCTTTAAAAGCGTCAGGTATTTCGCCGAAGAGAACTGTAAGAGCCGTTCTGTTTATGAATGAAGAAAACGGAGGAAGAGGGGCAGACGCATATTTACAAAATGCACAGCAGAAAAACGAACAGCATATTTTTGCCCTGGAAAGTGATGCCGGCGGTTTTACACCAAGGGGCTTTGGGCTGGAAATGAGTGAAGAAAAACAAACTAAAGTAAAACAATGGGCAAATTTATTTTATAACTATGGAGTGTATGAACTTAGTGCCGGTGGCAGCGGTTCAGACGTTGGCCCATTAAAAAAAGTTGGCGCAGCTTTAGCTGGCTTAAGCACCGATAGTCAGCGATATTTTGATGTTCACCATGCTGCAACAGACACTTTTGAAGCGGTAAGTAAAAGAGAATTAAATTTAGGCGCTGTTAATATGGCCGCTTTGGTGTGGCTGGTGAGCGAATATGGGTTGTAGTTAATTAATATTAATTAAAAAGTTTCAGTAAAAAGATTAGTATGGATGAATTTAAAGGAGTTAGTCTACCCCGAAAAAAAAACGGATTTAGAAAATTTGCCCGCTGGTTTACCGTTATACTCATAATTATTTTTGCATTATTTGGTTATTGGAAATATTTTTTTACATATAGTGATGGGAACCGTACAGGACTATTGCAAAAACTATCTCATAAAGGCACTATTTTTAAAACATACGAAGGAGAATTAGTTTTAAGCAGCATTTCTTCTACGACAAACGTTGCACTGGCTTCAGAAAAATTTTATTTCTCTGTGTTAGATAAAACGGTAGCAAAAAAAATGGAAGCTTTCGAGGGTAAAAAAGTAAAATTACATTATTTACAAAAAAACGGAACACTGCCCTGGCGTGGTGAAAGCGGCTATATTGTAGACAATGTAGAGCTTGATAATAACTAATTTAACAGGCCTGCAAATAATAAAAATATGACCGGTTGCTTATGCAATTCTGGTTTTTTATTTTTCCATTCTGCAATAGTGCAGGTTTGTATACATTCATTTGTTGCAGTAATGTTTACTCCAAGGCAAAGGCGTGTTTTATCACTGCAGGTTTTTAGTAAAGCCTCCAGCAGTTGATTATTGCGATATGGTGTTTCAATGAAAATTTTTGTACTGTTATGTTTTAAAGAGGCAGTTTCCAGTTCCTTTATTTTTTTTATTCTCTCCAGGTT
>JBDSDN010000049.1:0-11338 GCA_039920545.1 Ferruginibacter sp.
AATGTGCTAAAGGCTTTTTCGCAATTTAAAAAATGGCAAAAATCAAACATGCAATTGCTTTTGCTTGTACAAGCTGTGCCAGGCGGAGAACTTATAAAAGATTTTCATTTATATAAATACCGAACAGCCGTAAAAATAATAGAGCAGAAAAATGATCAGCAGGCTGCCTTAATTACTGCATCAGCCTACGCAGTTATATATCTGCCTTCGGTAGAAAATACCGACGATTACCCACTAAATGCAATGAATTGTGAAGTGCCGGTAATATCTATAGAAAATAATTTAACTAAAGATATTTACAATAAGGCGGTGGTATATACATTGAATAATTCAAAAAGTATTTCCGAAAAAATGATGCTCTTGTATAAAGATGAAAACCTGCGAAAAGACTGCATTCAACAGGGTTTGCAATTAACCGCCAGGTATTCCTGGGATAATACTACTCATTTGCTTTGGCAGAATATAGAAAAAGTGATGCCTGCTAATGCGCTAACTTTACAACTAAACAGCTAAATGCACAAGTCCTCTATAAAAATAGATATATTACTTGATCCCAATAAAATACCCCAGCAAATAAGCTGGGAAGCTACCGATAGTAGCGCAGAAATGGCTCAAAAAGCTAAAGCATTTTGTATTGCTTTTTGGGATGGAACCGATAAAACAGCCATGAGGATAGACTTATGGACCAAAGATATGATGGTGGATGAGATGGGGGATTTTTTTTACCAGATGTTAATGTCTATGGCCGATACGTTTAAAAGAGCCACCCAACAGGAAGAACTTTCTGAAGACCTTAAAAAATTTGCAAAAATATTTTTTGATAAATTTAAAACTGCTCAAATTAGTGAGCAGGCAGGATAAAAGATATAGAAAATCAAAATAAGATTTGGCAATCATTCATTCATAACCAGGTATAAATAAAAACTATGGGCTTAGAAACACAAATAATGGCTGAAATGAAAGATGCCATGAAATCGAAAAATGAAGCGGTATTGCGCAGCCTGAGAGCTATAAAAGCAGAAATAATAAAAGCTAAAACAGAACCCGGCGCTGGCGGAGAAATTAATGAAAGCACAGAACAAAAGTTTTTGCAAAAGATGATGAAACAGCGGCGGGATTCCCTGGAAATTTTTGAAAAACAAAACCGCCCTGACCTCGCAATAAAAGAAAAAGAAGAAATGGAAGTTATAGAAAGATTTCTTCCAAAGCAGATGACACAGGATGAAATTAAAATGGCCATTGCTGCAATTATTGCAGAAACCGGTGCAGTATCAGTAGCAGAAATGGGTAAAGTTATGGGTTTAGCTTCTAAACAAATGGCCGGCAAGGCAGATGGAAAAACAATCAGCACTATTGTAAAAGAATCGTTAGGATAAAAATTGGGGTGAAGTAAATAAGTATGATTATTCACTATGTTACTACTAACAAATGTTTATTGATATAGTTTTTCTTTTATTGATGGTATTGGCCTGTATAAAGGGCTTGCGTAAAGGATTTATTATTGCGCTCTTTTCCATTATCGGTTTTATCGCCGGACTTGCGGCTGCAATAAAATTATCTACTGTGGTGGCAGAAAAGCTTTCGAATAATTTAAATGCTTCAGGAAAATGGTTACCAGCGCTCTCTTTTCTATTGGTATTTATAGTAGTAGCGCTTCTTGTAAACCTTGGAGCCCGGTTGCTCACAAAAACATTTCAAATGGTTATGCTTGGTTGGGTAAACCGGCTGGGAGGGTTGCTGTTATATGCTTTACTTTATTGTATATTTTTTAGTGTTTTTTTATTTTACGCCACCCAACTGCATTTTATTAAACAAGAAACTATTACGGCCTCGCAGGTGTATCCGTATTTACAGCCTTTAGGCCCCAGGGTAATTAATTCATTAGGAACTGTTATCCCATTTTTTAAAGATATGTTCATTAACCTGGAAAAGTTTTTCGAAAACCTGCCTGCGAGCCTTAAGGGTGAACAATAAAAAGACAATTTTCTTTTCAATTGGCTATTTACAAAGTTTTTCCTGAGATGAGTTTTTTTCCCTATCGTAAAATATTATTATCCTGATTCTGGTAGGTAGGCGGTGCTGACAGTGTTAAGAAAATGCATCTTATAATAAACATGGAAAAACAGGTTATTCCATACTATTTCTTTAGTTTGATATTTTTGGAGCAAGAATCAGTTTTTAATTTAAATCAAGTATTTTAGCAGTTCATACTATATACCACAATAGATCGGATGGCGTACGAAATAAAACAAGACGGAAAATTCAAATTCATTGAAGAAGGAAATGGAGAAGTATTAATGCTCCTGCATGGTTTATTTGGTGCCCTGAGTAATTTTGCCGATTTAATTGAACATTTTAGGAAAACTAATAAGGTGGTCGTACCTATTCTTCCTTTACTGGAGCTGGATTTATTACATACCTCTGTAGGCGGGCTGCAAAAATTTGTGGCCAGGTTTATTGAACATCGTAACTACAACCATATACACCTGATGGGGAATTCCTTAGGCGGGCACGTAGCTTTGGTGCATGTTTTAAAGAATCCTGAAAGAATAAAATCAGTAATCCTTACCGGAAGTTCAGGGCTATTTGAAAATGGTATGGGCGATACCTATCCTAAAAGAGGGGATAAAGAATACATACGCAATAAAACTGCCCTAACTTTCTACGACCCTGCTTTGGCAACAGATGAATTGGTAAATGAAGTTTTTGAAATTACAAACAATAGGTTAAAAGTTATAAAAATAATTGCTTTGGCGAAAAGCGCTATACGCAATAACCTTGGAGAAGAGTTAAACCAGATAATACAACCCACCTGTTTAATCTGGGGCAACAATGATACAATTACACCACCATTTGTGGGAAAAGAATTTCAGAAGCTGATCCCCAACAGCGAAATACATTTTATTGATAAATGTGGCCATGCACCTATGATGGAAGTACCCGAAGAATTTAACAGGATACTGGACGGCTTTCTGGCAAAATTGAAAACAACCGCAGCCATAACTTAGGTAAATGTTTGTGGGTTTCAGTTGATTCATTTTTTTATAGCCTGATGTACACTTCTTAATAATAAACTGCAAAATGCTGACCGTAGATTTACTGAATAAAAACATCCCCCGCCTGCAACTTCAGGATACGGTCGGCAAAGCACGGCAACTGATAAACGATTTCCGATTGTCTCATTTGCCCGTAGTTTCTGAGGGTAAATTTTTAGGCTTAATAAGTGAAGAAGATTTACTGGATGCAGATGCCAAAACCCCCATGGAATTTTTACAAAAAAACTTTGTAAATGCATCGGTACCGGACAACATCCATTTTTTAAATGCGGTAAACAGCAGCATTCAATTTGACACAACTGTTGTACCATTAGTAAATGCTGAGAACGATTTTATTGGTGTAATTACCTCGTCTGACTTATTAAAAATGCTGGGAAATTTTTCCGGTGCAAATGAAATCGGTGGCATTATCGTGATAAATATGGAGCGGCAGCAATTTGCTATTTCTGAAATAAGCCGGATTGTGGAAAGCAACGAATGCAGTATTCTACATTTAAATACTATCACAGATTCTCTTACCGGTACCCTGGTTGTAACCTTACACATAAATAAACGGGAAATTGCAGCTTTAGTGGCCACGTTTGAACGTTACGATTATGATGTGATTTATTTTTTTGGTAATGAAAAATTTGAAAATGAGATAAATACAAACTACCGCCATTTAATGAACTATCTCGATATTTAACCTCTCCCCCTGCACAATAACCTAACCAGGAAATTATCCTGAGTTTACCTGAAGCCGGAAGCATGAAATATTATATCTTCTTTTTTTCCTTTTTATTTTGTGGCTTTTTGGGTCCCTCCTTCGCACAGAATATTATCGGTCCTGGAGATAGCGACTCCACAAAAAATATGCACATGGCTCATGGCAATAAATTGCATATTATTTCTATAAATGTTTTGGGGAATAAAAAAACAAAAACATATATCATACTAAGAGAACTTCATTTTAAAGTTGGAGATTCCATAACCACAAGCGACTTGAATAAAAATTTAATTCAGGCAAAGCAACAGGTTTATAATACCAGGCTTTTTACCGATGTACAGGTTACGCCGGAATTTATTTCTGCATTTGAAATAAAAATAAATGTAATAGTAAAAGAAAAATGGTACCTGTATCCCACTCCTCAATTTCAATTGGTAGACCGTAATTTTAATGAATGGATAAAAACTTATAATGCCAGCCTGGGGAGGGTTATATACGGAGCCAAATTTGCACATTACAATCTCAGTGGTAGAAGAGATCAATTGAGAATTTATTTATTAAGTGGATATGCCAGAAATATTTCATTGAGTTACCTGGCACCTGCAAGCAATATGAGTCTTACAGAAGGTTTTGGTGTATCAGCAGGCTACACACAAAACCGGGAGATTTCTTACCGCACCAGCTATTTAAATAAATTATTACAATACAAAAACGATAGTAGTTTTGCAAGAAAAGCATTCAACTCCTCTGTAACTTACTATGTGCGCAAGGGATTATTCAAAAGTCATTTCTACAGATTTGGCTTTTCTCATATAGCCGTAACAGATTCTGTTTTATCTCCTGGTTTCAACCCTTCATATTTCAATACTAATCGTTCTTCTATAAGTTACCCTGATGTGCTGTATGGTTTTCAATATAGTAATACCGACAATAATAATTACCCTTTAAAGGGTAAAGTATCTGCGCTAACTTTTTTTAAAAGAGGAACCGGAATTACGGGAGGCATAAATATGTTTTCTATAGATGCCTCCATGAACAAATACAGTTCTTATTCAAATAATTGGTATAGCAGCATTGAAATAGGTTATAAAATAAAATTACCTTTCACCCAGGCATACATAAACCAAGGCGCCTTGGGGTACCAGGGGTTTTATTTACGTGGCCTTGAATATTATGTTGTAGATGGAGTTGCTGCAATGCTGGCCAGGTCCACCTTAAAAAAGAAAATAATTGCTTTCAAAATTCCAATGCCTTTTCACCTCAAGGCCCTACCCACAATCCCAATTACCCTATTCGCAAAAACTTTTGTTGATGTGGGTTATAGTTACAATAAAAAAGACCTGGATACAAGATTGAACAACCGGCTGCTTTATACGGGCGGTTTTGGGATAGACCTTCTCACCTTTTACGATATTAATCTGAAGTTTGAATACAGTTTTAATCAATTAGGTGAAAACGGTTTATTTTTACACGCAAAAGGCGGCTTTTAAGCTGCAGGTTTGCATTATATTTAGAAAATGAGAATAGCAATTTACAGCCGGGGGATAGAAAATAATCAACTTCAGGATATAGAACTGCTGCTAAATGAATTAGAAAAAAACGGTGTTGAACCGGTTTTTTTCCAGGATTTCTTTAACCAGTTTTACAGTGCTGTCAATATAGAAACCAAATACTCTACTTTTAATTGCAGTGCTGATATGGATTTAAGCATAGACTGCATGATAAGCCTTGGAGGTGATGGCACGCTTCTGGACACAGTAACCCTCGTAAAAGACACAGGGATCCCGGTATTGGGCATTAATTATGGCCGGTTAGGCTTCCTTGCAAATATCGGGAAAGAAGAATTAAACATTGCCCTGGAAGCGCTGGTAAACAGAAAATATGTTTTAGATAAAAGAACGTTGCTGCATTTAGATGGTGACGTACCATTATTTGGTGATACTCCTTATGCATTAAACGAATTTTCATTGCATAAAAAAGACAGCTCGCCTATGATAAAAATTCACACTTATTTAAATGGTGAATTTTTAAATACCTACTGGGCAGATGGATTAATTGTGGCCACGCCCACGGGCTCTACCGGGTATTCACTTAGTTGCAATGGCCCGGTTGTTTTTCCTGACAGTGCCAGCTTTGTTATTACACCCGTGGCCCCTCACAACCTAAACATACGCCCTATAATTGTTCCGGACAACACAATAGTTTCTTTTGAAGTAGAAGGCCGAACAGATGGATTTTTGATTACACTGGATAGCCGGCGGGAGCTGGTGCCAAAAGAAATACAACTGGCGGTAAAAAAAGAAACCTTTGGCATCAACCTTATCCGACTGAACGAAAATAATTTTCTTCAAACGCTTCGCAACAAACTTTCCTGGGGACTGGATAAGCGAAATTAACTTGAAATATTCCTTTCTTTTTACTTTGATAGAATAAATGTATAATGGCGATTAAGTCAAAAAGAAGTCAACTGATATTCGTAATCTACTGGATATTGCTTGCTTATATTATTGCTGCATTGGTATGGTGGTTCATAGCTTTAAGCAGGCAGAATAATCAAATGACGGCCTTCAAGATGGATGCTTTAAAACCTGAAATCCCTGGTTATCTAACCCGGTATAACAAAATTATAAATGAAAAAGAAAGAAAAACTGCACAATACATTGGTGAAGGCAGCATATTTTTATTATTGATTCTGGCAGGTGCGATATTTGTTTTCAGAGCAGTAAGGCGGCAATTAAAACTCAGTCATGAGCAACAGAATTTTATGATTGCCATCACCCATGAATTAAAAACACCCATTGCAGTTGCAAGATTAAACCTTGAGACGTTACAAAAAAGAAAACTAGATGACACTCAGCAGCAACGCCTTATTTATAACACCCTACAGGAAACCGACCGGCTTAATAATTTATGCAACAATATGTTGCTTTCTTCCCAGATAGAAGCCGGGGGATATGTTATTACTAATGAAGAAATAAACTGGAGCGATTTGGTATCATCCTCCGTAAATGATTTTGCAGGCCGATACCCGGAAAGAAAAATCTCTAAAAGTATACAACAAGATATTTTTGTTTCAGGTGACCATTTTTTGTTACAGATAGCGGTGAACAACCTTATTGAGAATGCCTTAAAATATTCCACCAAAGAAAGTGAAATTAAAATCAGTTTATCCCAGGCGCATCAACTCGCCTTATTAAAGGTTGAAGATGAAGGCATGGGTATTGCAGATGCAGAAAAAAAGAAAGTATTTGAAAAGTTTTACCGCATCGGAAATGAGGCTACCAAAAGAGCAAAGGGTACAGGGCTGGGGCTCTATCTCACAAAAAAAATTATTACAACACATAATGGGAGAATTGATATAGCTGATAATCCCATTGGGGGAAGTATTTTTAAAGTAGAGCTTACCGGAGAAGTTTAAATTTAATGTATGGGCAGTAAAGTGTTTTCTATATTATTGGTGGAAGATGAAGAAAATTTGTTGGAAGCGCTAAAATTAAATTTAGAGCTTGAGGGCTACGAAGTAACAGGAAGTTATGATGGCGTTCATGCACTTAAAATGGTACAGCAGGAGCATTTTGATTTAATTATTTTAGATGTTATGCTCCCTGAAATAGATGGTATCACTGTTTGCGAAACCATCCGCCTGAGCAATAGGGAAATTCCTATTTTAATTTTAAGTGCCCGAAACAGCAGTGCAGATAGGGTGCTGGGGTTAAAAAAAGGGGCAGATGATTACCTTACCAAACCCTTTAACCTGGAAGAGTTGATATTAAGGGTTGATAAATTAATAAAGAAAAGCGAGCAGCTAAATTTAAAACAACCCTTGCCCGATATATACGAATTTGGCAAAAATAAAATAGATTTTAAAGCGCTGGAGTGCTACAATAAAAATGGTGAAAAAATAATGCTTACCAAAAAAGAAACCATGCTCTTGAAGCTTTTAATTGAAAATAAAAACGATGTCATAACCAGGGAAAAAATACTACAGGCCGTATGGGGGTATAATGTATACCCAACTACCAGAACTATTGATAATTTTATACTGAATTTCAGGAAATATTTTGAATCCGATAGCCGTAATCCTTTATACTTTCATTCTGTACGGGGCATAGGCTATAAGTTTACAGATTAGCAGGAGAATAAGTATTTATTAGCTGGATGATGTTTTGAGAACGGCTGTACATTTCATTCCTTTTTTCAGAATGCTCAAAAGGAGTATATACCTGCCACTCTATATCCTGTAGCAATTGTTGAAGTTGCAAAACAATTTCATTATCAAGATTCAATCTATCCATCACCAGGATAATTTTTTTAGCATTAATTTCTGCAGGATTTAAAGAAAATTTTTGCGACAGGTAGGTTTTTATTTCTTTATCCAGTAAAATGTAGAACTCGCGGCAATCTTCCCGGTAAAGACAAGATTCTGCCTGCTCCAACGGGTTCTGCTGGTTCCTGGCAGAGGTAGCAATGACTGTTTCCATTTTTGCATCAGAAATATTATTATCATATGCGGTTTCCAGGGAGGCGTTACCCGGCTGTTTTTTCTTAAGCATAAATATTATTACTCCAAAAGCCAGGGCGGTTAAGAAAAAAATATACCAGCGTTTTGCGATAATATAATCTACAAAAGAATAATTTTTCTTATTTATATTTTGTGATTTAAGTGCCGTAGCGGATATCCCTGTTGCCTTTGTTACTTTGAATGGGATAGGCTGGGTACTGATTGTTTTGTAGGAATTACTTTTACAATCAAAGTAGCTGAATAATAAAGCAGGAATAGTATACTTACCCTCTTTTTGTACTGCAAAAGAAAACTGAAATATTTTATTGCCGCTAACCGGTACCGTTGTGTTCACGAGGTTATCAAAAAGTTTGGGTTCAAAAGCTTCAACGGCTGCAGGCCAGTTTATTTCGGGAGCTGTTACTAATTGAAGGTTGCCATGCCCGCTTATTTTTACAGCCAACACACCGGTTTCATCGGAAGAAAAATTACCTTTTGCCAGAGCTGCTTCAATTTTAAATTCTCCAACAGCTCCTGTAAAAGAAGATGGTTTCCCGGCTTCCGGCAACGGCTTAACTGTTATCACCAGCGGCTTACTACTCAGGCTGACAGATTGTGAAATTAAATCATCGGGGTTCATACCAAAGCCATCCAACATCCCATCTATATTTCCAAGGTTCTGGCTGCCTGCTTTTACAAAATCCACTTTATTATCCAGTACGGCGGTTTCTAATTCCACAGGGCCAGCCTGTAAAGGATATAATTGAGCTTTCCTAATAGTATAAACATTGTATTCCCGGCCATTAAGGCTTTCCCTGGCATAAGAAGAAACATCAGGCCGTTGCAGGTCAATAACAGAAAACCCGTTAAAGGAAGGATTTTTTGTAAGCTTACTTTCACTTTTTAACCTGGTGTATAATTTATATGAAGCCACAACAGGCTCGCCCACATAACAGGATGTTTTGTCTGTTTGTAACCGCAACATCATATTATGTGCTACCTTGGAAGCAACGTCTTCCCCCTTATGTAAAATGTAATCACTAAAATCCGGCGAAGGCCGGGCTTCGTCAAAAAGACCAATATTTCCAAAAGGATTTGCTGCCTGATTTCTGGAAGAACTGTTTCCTGACGTTTTATTTTGTACGACAATACTAAGTGGATTGCTTTTGTAACTTTTATCACCTATAACAGCACTGGCTCCATCAATATTTATTTTGCCAGGTTTGCGGGGCTGCACTACATAACTCAACGCTATGTATTGATCTACTTTTCCATTTACCGAACTCATGCCACTTTCCTGGTTTGGCCCGCTTATAATTACAAATCCTTTAAGTGAGGGCGGGGAAATCTGTTTGATATCAGCAGCGTTTTCAACGACCAGGCGTAGCGTAGCATATTCGTCTTTGTTTATTTGTGCAGGGGAGATGGTAGCAGAAAATTTTACCTGGGCCTCTGCAAAAAACATCAACAGACAATTGAAACCAATAAGAATTATTCTCTTTAAAATTACATTCATAAATCGCACATCAACAACCGCAAAATTAAACTAAGTACCTCTTAAGCCAAAAGGCAGAGCTGGATCATTTTAAATAAACTGTTAATTATAAATCGCCCAGCTGTGGGCGGATCACTATTTCTTCTACTACTGCCTGCACAGAAAGTTTTGTTGCGGCCAGCACCATCGTTGCAATGTCTTCAGCCTCCATAATGCGCCGGGTGCTGTTATCATAATTACCCCAACTATCTGTAAAAACTGCCCCGGGGAAAACAGCAGTAACTTTTATCCCATACTCTTTTAGTTCATGCCGGAGGTTTACGCTGAAACCATTTAAGGCAAACTTACTAATGCTGTAACCGCCACCCCCTTCATAAGCACTCAAAGAAGCAATAGAACAAATATTAAAGATATGGCCCTTGCCATTTTTTATCATAGCCGGTACCAGCTTTCGGGTAAGCTCATATGCGCTGAATAAATTGGTATCCAACATCTTTTGCAGGCTGCCCTCAGGCTCATCTAAAATATTACCAGCAATATATTGTCCGGCATTATTTACCAGTATTTCTGGTGTGCCGTATTGCAGGCACCAGGCAGCAAAATCTTTTACCTGCTTTCTTTCAGACAAATCAGCGGTGGTATATTTAACTTGTACCGATGGGAATTTTTCCTGCAAGGAAATAGCGGTATCATTTAGTGTTTCCATATTCCGGGCACATAAAAGCAACACATTGTTTTCTGTAGCTAATTTTTCTGCAATGGCTTTTCCAATGCCTTTACTGGCCCCTGTAATTATGATACTCATATAGCCGGTTATTTTTAAATTCTATTGCACAAATTAATTTAATTACACAATACTCACCAAATTCCTGATTTTGCATGTGCATTTATTTTTTAGAAGCCTGGCACCGGTTTTTCAAGCCTCATTATTCCGGCTATACATTACAAGTCCGGCACAGACCCAGCGCTACAGCGAGCCTCACCGGGCTTTTCATTCCTATCCGGGCTAGTGTCTCAACACTATCTTTCCAGGTAACATTTATAGAGGCAATTCCGTCAAAGGCAGATGGTCCCAAAATATCAACACTTGTTTCCCACTACTATGTATCAACTACCTTTGACTATGCCTGTTTACAAACATCTTTTTTTTGACCTGGACCATACCTTATGGGATTTCGAAAAAAATGCCAGAACATCACTGGTAGATATTTACGCTCACTTTCAGCTGGACCATAAAGTGAACGGCCCTTTTGAAGACTTTTACCGAAAATATCTTTACCATAATGAAATTTTATGGGGGCGATATGAACAAGGTACCATAACCGCAGAAGAATTAAAATGGAGACGTATGTGGCGGACTTTAATGGACTTTAAAATTGCAGATGAAGTGCTCTCAAAAAATATCAGTACCAAATTTTTAGAAATTCTGCCCACGAAGAAAGAAGTATTTCCGCATACCCATGAAATATTACAATACCTGAAAAATAAAAATTACCTGCTACATTTAATTACAAACGGATTTGAAAAAACCCAATGGAGTAAATTAAAACACAGCGGCCTGGATAAATATTTTACCCATG
>JBDSDN010000050.1:0-6222 GCA_039920545.1 Ferruginibacter sp.
TCTATTCCTGGAACAGCTAATACTGGAAACGCTACTGCAACAGACAACTGCAGTTCTCCAACAAATATCACTATCTCCTTTACCGATGTGATTGTTTGTAGTCCAAATAGTACTATTTATACTATCAACCGTACGTTTACTGCAAGGGATGAATGTGGTAATGTAAGTACAGCTTGTACCCAGATAATTACGGTTAACAGAAGCATAACTGATGGCTGCTTCACGGCTACATTAAAGAACAGGGTAGTATCAGGAGGCAATACAACCTTCACATATGAGGCTTGTGGCAACAATTGCAAGGATCTTTCTCATATTTCTTTTGTAACGGACCAGAATTACAGGGTGATTAGTCCGGCAAATGGTTCATTGTATAAGCCTGGTACAAACGATTATAGGGTTGTAGTTCCTGTTTCTGCTACACAGTACGGTATAAAGTTTGAAGCCATTTCGAAGACGGCCATGCTGCAGAGAAAGGGCTGCTATACTTTTGTATTCACGTTAGCGGGCGATGTTCCTGCAAGTGCAATAACAGTTGTATTTAAAGCGGGAGCGGGCTCTGAAAAAACTGCCACTGCTCCATGCCCTACCGGTAGTGTTGCGCCGTCTGCTCCAAACTTAATAACACAGGCAACTTCAGTACCTGCTCAAATTTCTGGTAAAAACGAAGAGTTAACAGTTTCTGCTTTCCCTAATCCTTATACAGACAAAATAAAATTTGTAATACAATCAACTGTATCGGGCCAGGCAAGTCTGGATGTATTTAACATGATGGGTCAAAAGGTGAAAACCGTTTACGAGGGTCATCTAGATGCAGGCAAAGGACAAATTTTAGAGTATAACGTACCTGCAGCTATAAGAGGAAACTTGATTTATATCTTAAGAGTTGGCAATCAAAAAGCAACGGGTAAGTTGATACATCCTAACTAATAATTAATGAAGCTTGGTTTTAAAGGGGTGCCCGTTGGGCACCCCTTTTGTTTGCTGTGCCACGCATTGTATATTTCCATAGGATGAAAGTTCCGGCGAGCCGAGTTGGATGGAATCTTAGGTAAAGACAAGGTGTCCATAGTGAAAATGGAATCTGAAAAAAGCATGACCACTACATTTGCCTATTGGGACAAGCGTTAATAACATTGGCACCGTCAAACAAAAACAAGAACAGGATTTACTCAAACCATTACACCCTATCAGGTTTCTAACAGCAATAGGTATTGTTCAAGAGGAGTCTTTCATAAAATAGTAAATGGGTAGAATAGAAGTCAATAATGCTCGCAATAATCTAAGCAAATGGTAAGAGAAAACCTCAAACGCAAAAAGGGGATGAAACATCTCAAAAAACGTCATTCCGATTTAGAGCCTTTATTTGCCAATATCGATAGGTATAAGATTGAACGCATTAGGATGCGCAGCATCCAAAGATAGAAATAGAGGCAGGATTACTTGCATTGGATCGCAATTTAAGAAACAAGGCAGCATGAAAAAGTTCATTTTAATTCCGATATATTCACCAATATCAGCAGATCAATTTTAGGAAAAAAACTAAACATTTATCAAGCTGTATTTTAAAAACAAAAAAACCGCCTCACATTATGAGACGGTCTGTTTTGTTGCGAAGAGAAGGATCGAACTTCTGACCTTCGGGTTATGAGCCCGACGAGCTACCGCTGCTCTACTTCGCATTGCAAAAATAAGAGATTATGGGTTTGCCGCCAAAATATATATTTTAGCATTTCAAAAAACATGTACATGGAACACAAAATAATTTTAATACTCCTGGTAAGTTATTTTGTATTGCCAGGTTGTAAGACCCGGGTTAAAGAACGGGAAGACAGTGTATATAGCCGGCATTTACAGCGCCACGTAAAACTAACAGTCATAACTACTACTATGCCAGATAATAAAGAGGAAATGAATTTGTTACTGATGAATAACGGGCAGGATTTAGAACAATTAGATGCCAGGAAAATTATTGACAGTCTTTATAAAAATAAATTAATTCAACCCTTATTAACCGTAGGTATTCACGGCTATAAAGAGGAGTATGGTTTTGCAGGTTTAGGTACAACATCACCGCAAAAATACAATGATTTTATCCGCAATGAATTATATCCCTTCATTAAAAAGAAAGCAGTTACCAGGAAATTTAAATCTATTACGGTAGCTGGTTGCTCGCTCGCCGGGGTGAGTGCGTTTGATATTGCCTGGAACAATGCAGATAAAATCAGCAAAGCGGGAATAATTTCTCCCGAGTTAAACTTTGCCGGTACAACAGGACTCCTTAATAATGCAATTGAATTTATAAATGCTTCCCGTAAAAGACCACACCTGCAATTTTGGATTTATGCTGCGGAGAATGGAGATACTGCAGCCTTAAAAAACACGACAACTTTTATAAAAACACTTGAAAGTAAAAGTAATATTACTCCTGCTGATATATTTTTTTCCAGTGAAAAAAATGGCAGCAATAATTTCAGGTCATGGAGAAATCAGTTTGCTGCCTTTCTGTTGTGGGCATTCGCCAAATAATATTTACCAATTTTCGGAGGCCGTCGCCTGCATAGATGCAAGTAGCCACCCATAAACTTATTATCCTTTTTTATTTATGCTGCTGGCACCGCTGCTATGCATATCTTTTATAACTCCTTCCCCTTTGTAACTTACGCTGCTGGCGCCACTGGCATGTGCAGTAAGTTCTTTATTTACAGTTATATGTACATCAGAAGCGCCGGAAACTGAGGCACTACAAAAGTCAGTAGTCAGGTCGAAACCTTTGACATCACTTGCCCCGCTGCTTTCTATTTTCAATTGCTTCACTGAACCACTGATAGTTACATCTGAAGCTCCACTCAAATTCAGCCTTAGTGTTATTGCTTTAATATCTCCTTTAAAATCACTTGCTCCGGATAAATGCATTTCTAAATCATTTACATCGATAGTGCCTGCAACCACAATATCTGAGGCGCCTGAAGCATGCAGCTCAGAGATATTTTTAAAAGAAACATATACTTTCATTTTCCTGTTTTTGTAGCCCCAGTTTCTATCCCCTTCATAATAAATTTTCAATACTCCATTTTCGATAACAGTTTTTATTCCTTCCTTAAATTTATCTTCAGAAGCGCTCACGGCAATACTTTCGCTAGCAGCCTGACTCAGGTACAAGTCTATTGCACTGGAAACTTTTATTTTATTAAAGCTTCCGTTTAATGAACGCATCTCGGCGTTTGCATCTACAACTAATTGTTTCTGTGCTTTTGCAGAAACCACCAGGGCAGCCACAAAAATTAAAAGTCCTGCTATTTTTTTCATATCTTTTTTTTTAGAAATTTAAGAAATTATTGATTAACCTTTTTTTACCGAGCCGCCACTGCTCACATCCAGGTTTTTTACGCTGGCATTTCCCCGGTAGTGAATTTTACCGCCACTGCTGGCAGAAGCATCAAGGCTGTTGCTGATAGTTACATTTGCATGGGCCCCACTACTCACCTTCGCTATGCATTTTTCTACAGCAAGTTCGTAGCCTTTAAAATGAGCACCACTACTAACCTCAACTGTAAAATTTGAGGCAGACCCTGAAATATTAATTTCTGATCCACTGCTTTGATCCACCTGCAGATCATTAGCCCTAATTGCGCCATTAAACCGGGAGCCGCTGCTGAATTTCATAATGAAGGCATTCACATTCAGCGGATCTGCCGTAATTACATCTGCACCACTTGAAGCAGTTAACTTCTCCAAAGATTTAATGGAAAGGTAGGCTTTAAGCTTTCGGTTTTTATCTCTCAACCAACTAAGACCTTTTGTCTCCATGTAAATTTTCAAGACTCCGTTTTCCACCACTGTTTTGAATCTATCGCTATACTTTTCATCGGAAACACTTACTGCCAGGGATGTTTCGGTACCCTGTGCTATATATAGTTCAATACCGGTACTCACCCTTACTTCGTTGAAATTTGCGCTGATTGTGCGTTGCTTTGCATTGGGATCCTGTATTACTTTAGTTTGTTGTGCCGTAGCCTGTATAGTGGCAAAAGCCAGGAAGAGAAATACTAATTTTTTCATGTTTTTTGTTTTGATTGTTTAAAACGGGATTAAACCAACCAGGTTGCTAATTATAAATAAAATACAATAAGCAGCCTGGCAGTAACATTGCTATACTTTCTAATCATACGCAGAGCAAACCCATTTTGTTACAGGCAAATAAATTATTTTTATTTCGTTTTTAGCATTTACTTTTACATGGTCATTGCTCTTTAATACTACCGTCTGAATTTTCCGGGGTGCTTCATTTACTGAGGCTGAGATGATACCCGTATAACCTGCACAGGATAATGCCTGCGAAGGGAGTTTCGAATTTTCCACACCGGTTTCTCACCCGGGATGTTCAGCACAAAAAATCTTTTTATGAAATTATTCATCATGGCTCTGTGCCTTTGTGCCTGCAGCTTTATGGGAAATGCCCAAAAAAATCCTACCCTTTCAGACACTGCTTACCTGCAACCGGTAGAAGTAAATGCTGTAAGAGCTTCTGATAAAACCCCTGTAGCAAAAACCAATCTTTCAAAAAAAATAATTGAAAAAAATAATATTGGGCAGGACCTACCTTTTATTTTAAATCAAACACCTTCAGTCGTTGTAAACTCAGATGCCGGCACCGGGATTGGTTATACCGGTATACGTGTTAGGGGCACAGATGCCAGCCGAATCAACGTAACACTTAACGGCATTCCCTACAATGATGCAGAAAGCCAGGGTACCTATTTTGTAGACCTGCCGGACATATCTTCTTCTGCAGGAAGCATACAGGTGCAACGGGGGGTAGGTACATCTACAAATGGCGCCGGCGCATTTGGGGGAAGCATTAATATTAGTACTAATGATATTATTCCTACCAGGTCGCTTGAAGTAAATAATTCAATAGGCTCATATAATTTCTATAAGAATACCCTGAAATTTAATAGTGGCATCATGGGTAAGCATTTTATTTTTGACGGAAGGTTGAGTAGTATAAGAAGCAATGGATATATTGACAGGGCAAAAAGCAACCTGAAATCATTTTACGCTAGTACTGCTTACGTTGATTCAAAAAACTCTTTACGCATGAACGTGTTTTCAGGTAAAGAAAAAACATACCAGGCTTGGTATGGTATTGATTCTGCAACGCTTTCCAATAACAGGAGATTTAATAGTGCCGGAACCGAAAAATCCGGTGAGCCTTACCGCAATGAAACAGATAATTATACACAGACGCATTACCAACTTTTTTATAATCATAAATTTAATACCTTTTGGAAAGCCAGTGTGGCTACTTTTCTTACAAAAGGCAAAGGATATTATGAACAATATAAAACAGATAAAAAATTAAGCAGTTATGGTTTGCCGGATTTTAATGATGGCAACACAATCATTAAAACAACAGATCTTATAAGAAGGCTTTGGCTTGATAATGATTTTTATGGTTCCATATTATCAGCACAGTATCAAAAAAATAATACCGGGGTTATCATTGGCGGCGGCTGGAATAAGTATGACGGAAAACATTATGGAGAAATCATTTGGGCACAACAGCAGGCAGCGATTCCAAAAAATTATAGGTGGTATAATCTCACGGCTACTAAGCAGGAATATTCTGCTTTTACGAAATGGACAGAACAGTTCTGTAGTAACCTGCAATCCTTCATAGACTTTCAGGTGCGTAAAGTTAACTACAGCATAAATGGCTTCAGGGATAACCCTGAATTAAGAATAAACAAAAATTATTTTTTCTTTAATCCAAAAGCCGGGCTTACCTATTCTAAAAATAAAAACCGGGGTTTTATTTCTTATGCCCGTGCCGCCAAGGAACCCAACAGGGATGATTTTGAAGCCGGTGTGGATCAGCAACCTAAAGCGGAAATACTAAACGATTTTGAAGCCGGCCTGGAACATACAAATATCAAAAGCAGTTTGGGTATTAATCTTTATTATATGCTTTATAAGGACCAATTGGTACTAACCGGAAAAATAAATGACGTAGGTTCTTACACCAGAACCAATATAGCTAAGAGTTACCGTGCGGGGATTGAACTCCAGGGAGCTGCGGAGTTTTTAGATTGGCTCTCAGCGTCAGGCAACATTTCTTTTAGCCGGAACAAGATTAAAAACTTTACAGAGTACATTGATGATTATGATAACGGTGGGCAACAAACGAAATTTTACAGCAAGCCTGATATTGCATTTTCCCCG
>JBDSDN010000051.1:0-4036 GCA_039920545.1 Ferruginibacter sp.
CCTGAACCGCTTTCTCCAACAATGGCTACCAGCTTGCCCTTGTTGATGACAAATGAACTTTTGTTTACTGCTTTTTCCGTTCCTTTATCCTGTGCAAAAGCTATCTGCAGGTCTTTAATTTGAAGCAGTGGATACATATTAAAAGCTGTACTATAATTGGTTTGAAATAAATCTACAGCGTGTTCGCAGTAGTACGTACTTATAATAAAATGCCGGCTTTAAAACTTGAGGTGCCTTACGGTAAGGCCGTCATTTATTAATTGCTTTAAAGAATCGACGCCTATTTTTAAATGCCGCTCTACAAAGTCTGCCGTTACAGATTTGTCACTGGCTTCTGTTTTTACCCCCTCTGGCACCATGGGGCTGTCGCTTACCAATAGCAATGCCCCTGTAGGAATTTTATTGTAAAAACCTACTGTAAATATCGTAGCTGTTTCCATATCAATTGCATAAGCCCTTACTTTCTGCAGGTATTCTTTAAATGCATCATCATGTTCCCAAACCCGGCGGTTTGTCGTATAGCATACACCGGTCCAGTAATCTTGCTGGTAATCCCGTATAGTTGTAGAGATAGCTTTCTGCAAAGCAAAAGCAGGTAATGCAGGTACTTCTGCCGGAAAATAATCGTTGCTGGTTCCCTCGCCCCTGATAGCGGCAATAGGCAAAATTAAATCGCCTATTTTATTTCGCTTTTTTAACCCACCACATTTACCCAGAAATAATACAGCTTTCGGTTTTATGGCCGTGAGAAGATCCATGACTGTAGCTGCCCCGGGGCTACCCATACCAAAATTAATAATGGTTATATTATCTGCGGTTGCACATTGCATTGGCCGGTCCAGGCCTATTATTTTTACATTGTTCCACTCTGCAAACATCATCACATAGTTGGAAAAATTTGTAAGTAAAATATATTCTCCAAAGCCACTTAATTTCTCCCCGGTATAGCGTGGCAGCCAGTTTTCTACGATATCGCTTTTTGTCTTCATGCTTTTTCTGTTCAGTTAAAATTACGGAAAATTATGCGTTTTGTTTTAAGAGAAAGGCTCTGGAAATAATGGCTTTAAAGAAGAAGCATTATTTTAGGTGTCATATTAAAGTTCGAGTAAAGTAATACGGATGATAAGAATTGAATACCCAGCCAAAAAACCATTGATAAAAACTGAAAATAATAAGGAGATTATTTTTTGTATTATCAGGAAGCGCTGGATCATTCTTACACCTGAAGAGTGGGTACGGCAGAATTTTTTATTATTCCTGGTTGAAGTCTTGCATTACCCGGCCTCTTTGATCGCAGTAGAAAAGCAGTTACTACTGGGCGAATTAAAAAAACGTTTTGATATCGTGGTGTATAAAAATACTCTTCCCTTCATGATTGTGGAGTGTAAAGAAATGCAGGTAGCCGTTTCAGAAAAAAGTCTAAGCCAGGTAATGCGGTATAACATTAATCTTCAGGCACCCTATTTTGTAATTACCAACGGGATTGAATGTTTTGGATTTGAGAGAAAAGAAAACTCATTTGAATTGATAAATAAATTTCCTGTTTATTAAATGTAGTTGCATTTACCGCAGCCAATCGAAGGCAAAATACTTCACCTCATTCTAACGCAGCTTTCTACACCCCTGCAGTTTGAGGAAAAATAAAAAAGCCCCGAATTTCTCTTGGGGCTTTTATAAAATTCAAAAAATCGTTATTATGGAAATATGCCCAGTTCAGCATAACTGGTAGCCACTTTGTTTATAGCATTTACATAAGCAGCAGTTCGCATATCCGGTATATTAGGATTGCTGTTCCAGATATCCATTATTTCTCTCGTTGCTGTAATCATAGTTTCTTCCAGCCCACTATGTACCAGGTCTACTTCTTCCGGGCCATGCATGATGAACTTGCGCTCCCCGTCCTCTACTTTTTTCCCGGTCAGGCCTTCTATCTGTCCAAGGATATGGGTGTTCAAATTTTCTGTAAATCGCTTTTCCATACGGCCATAACGTACATGGCTAAGGTTTTTTAACCACTCAAAATAACTTACGGTTACCCCACCGGCATTCAGATACATGTCTGGTACACATAATAAACCCCTAAGTGCAAAAATTTCATCTGCCTCAGGTGTGCAGGGGCCGTTCGCTGCTTCACCAATTATTTTTGCTTTTACCCTTGGAGCATTCTGTGCATTTATAACATTTTCCAATGCCGCCGGAATTAAAATATCACATTCCAGTTCCAGGGCATCAGTTGTTAAAAGTAAATTTGTTGCTCCAGGAAAATTTAAGATAGAGCCGGTGGCTTTACGGTGTTGAAATACCTCTTCTTCATTCAATCCATCAGGGTTCATAATAGCTCCTTCGTATTCTGCCAGGGCAATTACTATAGCCCCCGATTCCCGGAAAAATTTGGCGGAGTGGTACCCTACATTTCCCATCCCCTGTACTACAACTGTTTTGTTTATGATCCCGGTTTCCAGGCCAAGTTTTTTCATCACTTCAGGCATATTGCAAACTTCCCTGATACCAAAAAAAACACCAAGCCCCGTAGCCTCAGTACGGCCACGAACGCCACCTTGTGTTACGGGCTTACCGGTTACGCATCCTGCAGCATCTATTTCACCAGGCTTCAGGGAGGCATAGGTATCTACTATCCAGGCCATTTCCCGGGCGCCTGTTCCATAGTCAGGTGCAGGTACATCTATGCCAGGCCCTATAAAATTTTTCTTTACTAGTTCAGCTGTATAACGGCGGGTAATTTTTTCGAGCTCGTATTCAGAATATTTTCGGGGATTTATTTTTATACCTCCCTTGCCCCCGCCAAAGGGCACATTTACAATAGCACATTTGTATGTCATCAAGGCGGCAAGCGCCATTACTTCATCCTGGTTTACTTCTTCGCTGAAACGGATACCGCCTTTGCACGGGGCTTTATGGTGGCTGTGCTGAACCCGGTAGGCTTCAATAACTTCAACGCTTCCATCATCTCTTTTTATGGGGAAACGCATTCGGTATACACTGTTACAAGCTTTTATCTGTTCAAGAATGCCCGGATCAAATTTTGTAAACAAGGCGGCTTTATCAAAGCTTTTTTCAACACTCTGAAAAAAACTATACGGCTGTTCTGACATATGTTTTATTTTTATTTATAAAAAAGGGAAGTTCCCTTACAAGCAATTTTTGAACGCCTAAACCCTATTCCTAAAAGGGGGAATTAGAAAATATGTTTTATTTTTTTACCTGCTTCATTTCTGTAAGCAACATTGTCGTGTCACTCCCTTTTACCAAACACCATCACGGAACATTATAGCCCATATACAAAATCAACTTTTTAAACTTTCTCTTTCTCTAAACTTCTCAACTTTCTATCTATACCCATGACATATAAAAATAAGCCCGTTAAAATAATGAGACATACGGCTACAACAACATAAATTTTTCCATTGGCCCGCATGCTATCGGCCATTTCCACGGGTTTATCCTGGGCAAATGACGCCATCCACATAAAAAAGTTAATAAAAAGCAGTGAGAAACGGTAGAAGTACTTATGCATGTAACAGAACTTTATCTTTCAATAATTGTATGCGTATTTTTAATGTGGCAATCCATACTGCCAGCAGTGTCCAGCCAAAAACAGCCGGATAAAATACCATACGTAAACGGCTGTCAATATCCTTAAAATTTAAAGCGGGGTTTCCACCAGCACCACCCTGGCCACCGGGGTGCAGGCTACCTACCAACCGGGGAATTATCCAGATGCTGGGGAACAACATAGCAAAAGCGAAAATATTATATACCGCACTTATCCGGGCTCTTTTATCAATATCGGTAAATGACCCACGGAGAACAAAGTACGCCGCATAAATTAATAAAGCAATTGCTGCACCGATGAGCTTGGGCTCTTTTAAAATTCCGCTGAGACTCTGGCCCTGGTCTGTTATCCACGTATAATTTGCCCATACAATACCCGTAGTATAGCCCAAAATCCCCAGGAAACAACCTACAGCGGCAAATTGATTTGCAAAAATATCGTTGCGTAAATTAAAGTCCCTTA
>JBDSDN010000052.1:0-2602 GCA_039920545.1 Ferruginibacter sp.
GCCCCTGTTTTCCGGCTTAATAATATTTGGCCAGGCTTTTTTTCTTTTGGCCATTTGCATGTGAAACTGCTGTACTTCTTTACCCGTAAAATTATTTTCGATATATAAATACAGTCCTGCCAAGGAAAAAATAATACTTATTTCTTTTGTAATGGCATTTGCAGTTTGAGCCGTGAATGCATCAACAACATGTTGGTGAATAAAAGATTTGCCGGGATGAGACAGAGTGTAGAAACACAATTCATTATATTCTTCTTCTCCTGCGATGGGCATGTGCAAAGTGATTTGTTTTTATTGTATTTAGCGGGAAGTACACATTTATAATTCAATGTAATCCTTAGATCCTGTACCAGCAAACGATCAATAAAAATACTATTAGTTTTCAGGGCATGCAATTTTATCTACCCTGCATAAATTAAGTTTAAAATCCGTATTTCTTTTTTTCAAATTAAATACTGTTAACCTTATGTGATATATACCAAATTGAATTATCGATTTTCTGACATCCCCACATTAGCCTTACATTTGCAGCAATATAAAATGTGCGCATATGATGACAAAAATTGCTGAAGCAACGGCTTTTATAAAAAATATTATTGGTGCTGAGCCAGAGGCAGGGATAGTATTGGGCAGCGGACTTGGAAGTTTTATAAATGAAATAAAAATAGAAAAAGAAATTGCCTATAGCGATATACCGCATTTCCCTGTAAGCACAGTAGAGGGCCACAGTGGAAAATTAATTTTTGGGGAATTGGGGGGTAAAAAAGTGTTGGCTATGGCCGGCAGGTTTCATTTTTACGAAGGTTACCAGCCACAGGAAGTGGTATTTCCAATTCGGGTTATGAAGTACCTGGGCATAAAAACTTTATTGCTAAGTAATGCAGCAGGCGGCACCAATCCTGCTTTTAAAGTTGGGGACCTGATGATCATCACAGACCATATCAGTTTTTTAACACCCAATCCCTTAATTGGAAAAAATGAAAAAGAGTTGGGCACCCGCTTTCCTGATATGACGGAGCCATATAGTAAAGACCTGGTGGCAAAGGCAAAATCTATTGCACTAAAAGCCGGGTACGATATTAAACAAGGGGTATATATTTCTGTTACCGGCCCCACATTTGAAACAAAAGCAGAATATAAAATGGTGATGACCCTCGGTGCAGATGCAGTGGGGATGAGCACTGTGCAGGAAGTTATAACGGCCGTACACATGGGGCTGCCGGTTTTTGCCATCAGCGTAATTACAGATATCGGAATAAGGGAGGAGGAAAATGTTATTACTCATGAAGAAGTTTTGCAGGCTGCTAAAGATGCAGAGCCCCGACTTACGCATATCTTTAAAGAGCTGGTAGCACAGTTATAATCAATGCATGAAGCCATTATTTTTTTTAATATTTTTTACTGTTTTTCTGATTGATGCCTCGGGCCAGGTGCGGGGCAGACCACGGGGTATTA
The DNA here is from genome assembly GCA_039920545.1 of Ferruginibacter sp. GTDB lineage: Bacteria > Bacteroidota > Bacteroidia > Chitinophagales > Chitinophagaceae > Ferruginibacter. Next base: position 1,456 of record JBDSDN010000052.1, read on the forward strand.
ATCCGTCGTTTGGCCAGGGCGCAAATGCTAATAACTCACAAAAAACAGATACAATTGGTTTTGAACACCGGGACGATAAAAAGGATTCTATAAGCGTTATATACCGATACCTGGATAGTACACGCAGGGGTACTTTAGATTCTTCTGTAAATGATTTTGATAAATATTATTCTGTGCCTTCCACTTATCAAAACCTTGGTAACAACGGGGCCGCTGCTTACTCATTAATTTTTAAACCCCTTTTAAAACCCGGATGGGACGCAGGTTTCCATTCATTTGACATTTACCGGTTTACATTAGAAGGCACAAAGTTTTATAAAACCCGAAAGCCATTCTCTATGCTTAGCTACCAGTTAGCTGCCGGCAAAGAGCAAATGATAAAGGCCATGCATACACAAAACCCCAGACCCAATATTAATGTCGGGTTTGATTACCGTATTATAACTGCCCCTGGTTTATTTGTTACCCAAAATAACAGCCATAATAATTACCGGATTTTTAGTAATTACCAGGGTTTACGAAAACGTTATAATGGATATATGGTGCTGGTTGGGAATACCATCAGGGCTTCTCAAAACGGAGGATTGCAAAATGACTCTTCGCTTTTTGACCCGAACCGCAAAGAACGTTTTACCGTACCCGTAAACCTGGGTAACCGCCCAAATTACCAACCCAATCCCTTCTCTACAAAAATAAATACAGGCAATACCAATACCGATTTTACTTTTTTTTTGAGGCAAAGTTTTGACCTGGGTAAACGGGATTCCCTGCAGGTCAATGACAGTACAAAAGAATATTTATTTTATCCGAAATTAAGGTTGCAACATAGCTTTACTTCCTCCACTTACAAATATCTTTTTAATGATATTGTGGCGGATTCTTTGGTATACAAAAACTGGTACAATATTACCTTGCCAGATGCGGTAGATACTTTTTCATTAGGCGAAAAATGGAAAGTGCTTACCAACGATTTTTCGTTACTGCAGTTCCCGGATACGAAAAATACCAACCAGTTTTTTTTGGCAGGTGCTACGTTGCAAAATATTAAAGCTGAATTGAAGAACGGCAACAAAACTTTTTACAATGTTTCTCTGCATGGAGAATACCGCAACCGTACCCGTAATAAATTATGGGATGTTTTGCTAAA
>JBDSDN010000053.1:0-2835 GCA_039920545.1 Ferruginibacter sp.
GAAACCGCTCGGGAGTGCAGTTATCTTACCGTAAAGATTTTAATACACTCGGGGATATTTTTAAAAGTAAAAAAAGATTGCAGAAAGAAGATAGTATAAAAATATCGCCGCAACTATAATTGAACTCGGGTAAAATATAAATGGTGTAAAAAAGTATTCCTCTTTTTGCCTTAGTCGTTTCTTAGTGATACAACTTTTATTATGACAATCCCAAAAAAACAAAACGCAGTGAGGGCTTTGTTAGCTGAATATGGTAAAGCCATAAATGAATTGCAGCAGGTAATTGCAAGTATTACAGATGGAGATTTAACTGCAACCCTCGAGCCTGTCTCAGAAGATAATGTATTCAAAACGTTGCAGGCAATTCTTACACATGTAGTTAGCTCAGGGTATTCATACTGCATTTACATCAAACAGCTACGGGGTTTTAATGAAAAACGGCCTGAAAAGATTTTGCTATTTTCAATTGAAGAATACCGCCAGGTTTTGGATGAACTTTTTACTTTTACCTGCGAAAGTTTTATTGATATAAGTGATGCTGAACTTGAAGAATTTGAAGATGAAAAAAAAATAAAAACTTCCTGGGGACAGCTGTATGATATTGAACAAATAATGGAACACGCTATTGTTCACATTTTAAGGCATAGGCTGCAGATAGAAAAAATAAAACTTATTTTGAAAAATAAACCGCATTAATTAAGGATTATGAAACAGTTTCTTTTTGCCCTTGTTGGCGGTATAATATCACAAGGCTTATTGGCGCAGGCCAGCCCTGAAACAATTCGTAAAACACCTTTTATTTTAGGTTTTACTGAAGAGATTCAATCAAAAGAACTTTCAGAAAAGCGGGTATTAAATATTTATTTGCCGGATGGTTACAATAAAAAAGATACCACTAAATATCCGGTCATTTATTTATTAGATGGCTCTGCAGATGAAGACTTCATTCATATTGCAGGCCTGGTACAATTTTTAAATTTTCCCTGGGTAAATATTTTACCTAAAAGTATTTTGGTTGGTATTGCAAATACAGACAGAAAAAAAGATTTTACTTTTACTCCCACTGATAAAGATTTACAAAAGGAATATCCAACTTCGGGACACTCCGAAAAGTTTATTTCATTTATTGAAAAAGAATTACAACCTTATATAGAATTAAATTACCCAACAAATCGTTCCAAAACATTAGTTGGCCAGTCCCTTGGAGGTCTGTTAGCTACTGAGATCCTTTTAAAAAAACCGCAGCTTTTTTCAAATTATATTATTATCAGTCCTAGTTTATGGTGGAACAATGAATCATTATTATCCTTAAAACCCCCGGTTAAAAATTATTCATCTAATCCACAGACCTTAGTGTATGTGGGGGTTGGCAAAGAAGGAGCCGTTATGGAAAATGATGCAAAAAAACTGGTGGAACTTTTAGTGAAGGATAACACTAAACATATGCAGGTAAGTTTTGAATACTTTAGTAATGAAACCCATGCTACTATTCTGCACCGGGCAGTATACAATGCTTTTGAAAAATTAAATGAGTTAAGTAAACAAGTAAAAATTCCGTGAACGCATGTAAATGGGTATTCTTAAAAAAAGAAAATATATAAGGAAAGCTTTTGCCAGGCACACTACTAAAGCCTCAAAAAGGCTGCCCCCATAGACCAATAATGTGCTTTGCTAAAGGCTAAATTAAATGCACTGCATCTCTATTTGATAAAAAGCAAACCAGTTCTTAAAGTCAATAAAAATAAAAATTATGACCACTAAAGATCTTATTGTTGAGCGGCTATTTGATGCCACGGTACCCCGGGTATGGCAAGCGATAACAGATAAAAGCGAAATGAAAAAATGGTACTTTGACCTGGAGGAATTTATCCCTAAAGTAGGTTTTACGTTCCAATTTTTAGCGGGAGAAGATGAGGGTAAAAAATTCCTGCATTTTTGCGAAATTACCGAAGTTGTAAAAGAAAAAAAACTTAGTTATAGCTGGCGTTATGATGGCTTACAGGGTAACTCTTTTGTAACATTTGAGTTATTTAAACAAGATGACAAAACGCTCCTAAAGTTGACGCACAAAGGCCTGGAAACTTTTGCCGAAGCAGGACCTGATTTTGCGAAGGAAAGTTTTTCCAAAGGGTGGAATTACTTTCTGTACGATGCTTTAAAAAATTATTTAGAACCTGACAAGCCGGGGGAATAACAAAAATAGAATTAACGAAAGATGAATGCAGGGGATGATGGAAATAGAAGTTGTTCCCCAATTCCGATGGGTGGGAAAATTGTTGTGATCTTTTAGATACCAGATTTAGTATTTCATTGAATTGAATAAAGTTTGCAGAATTTTTTATTTTTAAATAGTTTCTTTCACCTAAAATTTCTCCCCGAATAAAAAACTCTTTCTTCCTCTTCGCCTTTTATTTTGGGTTTATTATTTTGTGCATGAGTAGGTATAGAAGTTTCATCAGCATAAGCCAATGTGAGCAATTGTGCATTATAATTTTTAGCAGCTGTAAGCTGCCGTAACAATTTAGAAAAATCATAACAACTTTTAACAATCACATGAATTACATCTCCTTCTATTTGGACTTTGCCTTCTACCATTATTAACTTTGATTGTAAAATTTCTTTTCTGTATAGATCAAATAATTTTTCAAAAATAACCAGGTTGGCGAAGCCAGTTTCATCTTCAATAGTCATAAAGCAAATGCCTTTTGCAGTCCCCGGGCGTTGACGTACCAAAACCAGCCCTGCTACTTTTACAACATCTCCATCTTTGAGTGTACCAAGTTTATTGGTAGGTGTTATATTAAGCTGGTCTAACTTTTCTCTTATAAAACTTAC
>JBDSDN010000054.1:0-11705 GCA_039920545.1 Ferruginibacter sp.
GGCATATTGAAAAAAATCATCACCCGGGCTCACCGTTGTATCCAGGTTAGAAGCCAGGATGTCTGTTTTTGCAGGAGTAGTGGCTGTATGAGTATTACAGGCAAAAAAACAGCCGCATAAAAAATAGAATGTTATTAGTTTTTTCATTCAATGAGTTTTATTATTTAAAAACTTATGCATAAATGTAGGCAATCAATCTTTTGCATAAAAAATATCTTTTAATTCTATTCTGAATTATTTATTGTAGAATCCTTAATGACATTTTGTAAAAATTAGCGCTTTCCTGGCTGTGTGCCGATGGTTATAAAAGAGGTTCCGGAATTAAACAAATTTATTCCGGTGGGCTATGAAGTACTAGAAAATCACTTTGTATTCCTTACAAATAAGATGTCCGCAGGCAAATATTATATTTTCTATAATGCTGTTTCAGCCTCAAGTTTTTTCAGGAGGCGGAAATTTCTCTTTCCTTTTTTTAAGTAGTCCCAACCCTGATGGTAACCCCACTGCGGAAAACCATGCCGGTGGTTGTAAGCAGAAATTTTATACAAAACTTCCCAGTGCTGCAGAAAAATAGTATATGCCTGGAAGATAGTATTCCCGTTGCCGTAAGCGTGGTGCGGCTCGGCGCCACAGCCATTATATTCCAATATGTAGAAATTTCTCCCTTGTTTTAAATCTTCTACGGAATTGCATTTAATATCGTACCGCCCGTAATAAAAATGTTTTGTATAAAGGCTTAGTTCATCAAAAACCTTTAAAAGCCTTTCATCTTTTTCATGTGCCAGGCTTACCAATCGGCCGCCACGGCTCAGGTTTAGTGCATAGGACAAAAAATATATTTCCCCTGCTGGTAAAATTTTGTATAGGTGGTTCAGGTTTTTTGTTTTTATTTCTTCCTGGCGGAATCGTACCCTTTCGTACCTGCAGATGAGCTCCTCCAACGTAGAGACTCCATCACCTGAAACCTGCAGAAATTCTTTTTTTAGAAAGCCAGTGATGCAGCCTTTTTGTGCATAGGGCATTCGGTAATAAAAGACACTTACTTCCAGGGGGTATTGCACCAGGGATTGAACAATATAGTTTACCGGCATTTTTTCATGGTATGCTTTAAGATCGGCTAAAGTATTAATACGTCGGAACATAAGGCCCATCATACCTGCATCCGGTTTTACCGCAAATGGATAATCAAAACCATGCTGCCTGACCAGTTCTTCGGTTTGGATAAATGTAAGTGCTGGTTTTATGTAAATAGTTTTCGGATAAGTGCCTTCGGGTAATTGGGCATACATTTCACTTTTAGTTTCTCCCTCAAACCCCCCAAAACTTATGGTCGGGTTAGAAGGGGTGAAAAACCAAAATGACCTCGCCCTTACGCAATAGAAGGCCCACACTGGCATAATGGGTATATACTTGGCCAGGTAATGCCAGGTTTCCCAATGATAAAGTTTGAAAAAAAAGTTTTTAAAAGTCATCAAATTTTAAAAATAAAAAAAGCAGTTTAGGATTGACCAATGGAAAATCCTGGTTTCAGCAATATTAATAAATCTATTTAAGCTGCAATCTTTACAATGAAAAATAAAAGTGTTTTTTTGTTTAGGATAAATCTTAGGCTAAAAGTCTGTTGAACCAAAAGCCTGCTTTTGCTGTATATATAAGCGCCCTACCCATTTTGGCGGCACGGAAAGGGAATATGCGGCTTGATACACTAATACCGAAGTCGATTAAATATGGGATAAAATTTTCTCTTAAAAAATCGGTAATTTAGATCAGCATTTATAAATGTGTTAAACAGAAAATCATAAACAATAAAATAAAATCATCATGGAAAAATTTGCATTATTAGCCCGGGTGGAAGCAAAACCTGGTAAAGAAAACGAAGTACTTGCTTTTTTAAAAAGTGCTTTGCCCCTGGCCGAAGCAGAACCTGATACGGTTCGTTGGTACGCCCTTCAATTAGGCCCATCTACCTTTGGTATTTTTGATACTTTCGAAAGCGAGGAAGGGAGGAAAGCCCACCTGGGCGGAAAAATTGCTGAGGCCCTGATGGCCAATGCTACCGAACTTTTAGCCACAGCACCGGTTATTGAGCACGTAGAACTATTAGCAATTAAATAGGTTAAACTTTATGAACATTACATTATCACAGGCAGAAGCAGCTATTGCTGCTGCAAAAATAAAAGCAGCGGACCTCAACACCAAAATGGACATTTCTGTTGTAGATTCCGGTAGTAACCTGGTAGCATTTGCCCGCATGGATGGAGCCTGGATAGGCTCAATTGACATTTCTTTTAAAAAAGCGAAAACAGCGGCTTGGTTTACCATGGACACATCGGCCTTAACTGAACTCGTTCAGCCGGGTGCGCCGTTGTATAATATTGAACATTCTAATGGAGGGCTTATAACTTTCCCCGGGGGTGTAATAATTAAAAATGCCGCAGGTAAAGTAATCGGAGCCATTGGAGTTTCCGGAAGCAGCGTGGAAAACGATCATGCAGTAGCTTCGGCAGGATCAGCAGGAGTAAAGTAATTTTGTACCGATCTTTTATTTAAGGGCGCATTTTTTATGCGCCCTTAATTTCGTGTAAAATGGTCAAGAAAATTTCTTATAAATTTTTTAGCAACCAAACGCTGGGGTATAAAAATAAACTAAATTAAAAAATCAGGAGAAATGAGGTGCCGGCCCCTTCTACGGAATGTATCTGTACATGCCCCCGGTGCAACAGCATAATTTGTTTACTCAGGCTTAGCCCAATGCCACTGCCGTTCTTTTTTGTACTAAAAAAAGGAATAAATATTTTATCCATAATTTCTACGGACATGCCCGTACCATTATCTGCTACTTTAATAATTGTTTTATTGTTCAAATCTTTATAGGCAGATAATTCTATACGAGCATTTGCTTTATCTTTTACGGCTTCAATACTATTAACAACGAGGTTTATTAAGACCTGTTCTACCAGGTTGGCATCTGCTTCCAGGGTTATGCCGGTATCTTTCAAAACTATCTGCATATCAATCTTTTTCTGATCCAGGGTAGGCTGCATGAGCTGGTTCAGGCTCTCAAACAAATCCCGAACAAATAATTTTTTAAGATTTGGCTTGGTAATTTTATTTAAGTTCCTGTAAGTTTCTGCAAACTTTAGAAGCCCTTCACTTCTTCGTTTAATGGTGTCAATGCCCAATTGCAGGTCATCAACACTACCACTTTCATTATTGAGGGCCGGCATGGATTGTAACAACCGGCTTTTTAAAGTATCTGCCAGCGAAGAAATGGGCGCTATAGAATTCATAATCTCATGTGTCATCACACTCAGCAGTTTTTGCCAGGCTTTGGATTCTGTTTCGTCCAATGCTTCATCAACATTCTGAAAAGCGATCAACTTGTATTTTTCCCCGTCTGTTTGAAATGCCGTAGCAGATAATAATACTTTAAAGGAAGTTCTTTCCAGCCGGGCGGTTGCTATTTTTGTTTCCCCCGGTTTTATTATGGATACATCATGGTATAATTGTTCATCCCGTTTTGCCAGTGAAGTAATGGTTTTAAGATACGGAAGTTGCAACATTTTTTTTAAAGCTTCATTCATCCAAACCACTTCACCGGTATTCATTTTATATGAAAGTATGCCCGTATCAACCAACTCAAGAATTTTTTGCAGGTACTGGTACTGCGTCTCTTTTTCTTTGCTAATTATTTTAAATGTAGAATTAATCTGGTTAAACCCTTTTCTTAAGGGCTGTAACTCAACAGGCGCATGCTTTACATCAAAATTCCGGGAAAAATCACGGTATTGTACGGCCTCTACAAACTGGCTCACTTCTTTATAGGCTTTTTGGTGAAAGCGGTATAATTCCACCACCTGGTAAATTATTACAGGCGCAATAAATGCAAAATAAATTACGTAACCCTTTAATAACAGGTAGGCGGCGGCACTTATGCTGATAAACTGCAGTATAACCCTGAAGAGTATGCGCCATTCAAAATTTTTAAAATTCATATTCCTGCATTTTACAACCTGCAATTTTAATTAAGCGATAATAAATATTTCTCCTTGTTCGCCCGGCTTATAGCACAGTTAAATATCATATTTGCTGAGCCTCCTGTATAAGGCCGTTCGGGTAATACCAAGTTCTTTTGCGGCTTTGGAAATATTACCTCCGTGCTTTTCTATCACTTTTAAAATGGTATTTTTTTCAATAGAACTTAATTTTAATTCAGCAGGTTGGGAATCAGTATATTTTGTATTTTCCATCGGGGAAAAAATAATATCCTTTGCCTGTAATACATCATCTTCTGCCATTATCACTGCCCGTTCAATAGAATACTGCAGTTCTCTAACATTCCCCGGGTAATGGTATTGCAATAATTTTTCCCGTGCGGTTTTATCAAATTCTAAAACAGGTTTAAGATACTTGGCACTGTATAATTTACAAAAGTGGTCGGCCAGTATAATAATATCTCCTGCCCTGGTTCTAAGGGGAGGCACTATTAACTCAACAGTATTAATGCGGTAAATGAGATCTTTTCTAAATCTTGTTTCATTTGCCAATTCGCTCAAAGGCAGGTTGGTGGCGCATACTAGGCGAATATCAACGGGTATAGATTCATTGTCACCTAACCGGGTTACCTGCCTGTTTTGTAAAACACTTAACAGCCGGGCCTGCTGGTGCAGGCTTATATTTCCTATTTCATCTAAAAAGAGAGTACCGCCATTTGCAGCTTCAAACCTGCCCGCCCTGTCCTCTTTTGCATCAGTAAAAGCCCCTTTTTTATAGCCAAATAATTCACTTTCAAAAAGTGTTTCAGTTAGTGAACCCACGTCTACTTTTACGTAATTTTTATCTGCCCGTAAAGATTGCTGGTGAATGGCTTTTGCAATCAGGTCCTTACCAGTACCATTTTCACCCAGTATTAAAATGTTTGCATCGGTGGGCGCTATTTTTTCTATTTTATAAAATATTTCTTTCATTACCTCAGAGGTGCCCAGTAATTCATTATGAAGAATGGAAGCCGGGCCAAAAGGAGTTTTCAATATTAATTTATTTAGTCCCTGGTTATTTAGGGCATCTTTTAAAGCCGTAAGGAGTTTTTCATTATGCCATGGCTTTACTATAAAATCCACGGCACCTTCTTTTAGGGAACGAACTGCAAGACCTATATCGCCGTAGGCCGTTATCATAACCACCGCCGCATTTGATTTAAATTCTTTTATTTTCCTAAGCCAGAATAACCCCTCGTTTCCGGTGTTAATTGAGCTATTGAAATTCATATCCAGGAGGATGAGGTCAAACGCTTGATTTGATAAAATTGACCGTAAATTTTCGGGATTTTTTTCAGTCAGTACTTCTCTCACTTCTGTTTTTAAAAGTAGCCGAACAGCGGTAAGCACATCTGTGTCATCATCAATAACTAAAATAGAAGCATTTTTCAAAAGCATAAAAGAAGCACCTCTTTTTGGCTGAGGGTGAACTACAAGTATACCATAAATATAATACCGTGGCAATTAATTTTTTAAGTAATAGCCAGTATTCATATTGTATCAAAACCGTACACCAGGTGTAACAATAACGAACATCTTCGTAGTAAATATTTTTTTAATCCTTTGTAAATCAACATTTAACTTTTCTGGCATATTCTTGTAGAGTACCAAACCAGATTTTGTTCTTCTCATTGTTATTAAGTAGTCATCCGGAACCCCGGGTAACCAAAGGACCGGGTGGCTATTTATAAAAAAAGTATACAAGTGGATAGAGTAATTGTAAAAAAGAAATGGGGTAAAAAAAGAATTTTGACTATTGCCGCAGTAACAGGAGTTGTAGCATTGATTGGCTTTAGCTATTTTTTTACATCCGGCAAGTCCAGGCTTAATGTAGATGCTGAGCGTATAACCGTAAGCGAAGTAAAGATTGGCCCCTTCCAGGAATTTATCCCTGTAAATGGAATTGTGCTTCCGGTTACAACCATTTACCTGGATGCGGTAGAAGGTGGCAGGGTAGAAGAAAAGTATGTAGAGGATGGGGCTTTACTAAAAAAAGACCAACCTATTTTACGCCTGGCAAATACTGACCTGGAATTAAGTTTATCTAACCAGGAAACACAGGTATTTAATGTGCTTACACAAATGCAGAATACACGTAATAATGCTGATCAAAATACTATCCGCCAATTAAACCAAATGGCAGAAGTGGATAACGGTCTTGCCGAAGCAGAAAGAATATATACACTTAATAAAAAACTTTTTAATCAAAATGCCATTGGCTCCCAGGAGTATAAATCATCCGAGAACAGTTACAATTACCAGGTACGCAGAAAGAAACTTACCCAGGAAACGTTAAACAAAGACCTGTCATCGGGCAAACAGCAGATAAGCCAGGCGGCACAATCCTATGGCCGTATGCAAAATGCACTGGCCTTAATGCGCAAAAAAGTAGGAGATCTTATTGTAAGGGCACCGGTGGATGGGCAGCTGACCTCATTAGATGCTGAAATTGGACAATCAAAAAACAAAGGCGAAAGGCTGGGGCAGCTTGATGTACTCAGCGGTTTTAAAGTAAGAGTTGATATTGATGAGCATTATATTTCCCGCATTTTTACAGGGCTGGCAGGAGATTTTACACTCGCCGGAAAAGTGTATAAATTAAAAATTAAAAAAGTATATACCCAGGTCACCAATGGCCGCTTCCAGGTAGATATGGAATTTTCGGAGGCTGTACCGGAGGGTATAAGGCGAGGGCAAACTTTGCAGATCAGATTGTCTTTAAGCGATGAAACACAGGCCCTGCTTGTACCTAAAGGAGGTTTTTTTCAGCAAACAGGTGGTAACTGGATTTATAAAGTGAATGATAATGGCAGTACAGCTTTCAAAGTAGATATACAGCTAGGTCGCCAGAATCCAGATTATTACGAAGTATTAAGTGGCTTAAAGCCCGGAGATAAAGTGGTAACCTCCAGCTATGAAAATTATGGAAATATGCAGGAATTGGTTTTAAAAAAGCAATAGAAATTTTTAAAAATAAAAGTTATGAAAACACTCATCATTTTATTTTATGCGGTAGTTTTTGGATGTCCCAATGTAATATTTAAAACGAAAAACGCCACGGCAAAACACAGCTGTGAGCGTCACGTAACTGGCAGTAGCAGAGTAATAAATGAAAAGGGCCCACAAAAAAAAACAGCAAGTATATCTTCCTATGATAATATTTATTACAAAATTCAGTAAAAGAGTGTTCCAATAATTAGGTGGACCTTTTTATCTGCCCGTTTTAATAACAATAGTTGAACAACAATAAAAATCTAAAACAAAATCAATGATTAAAATTTCTGAACTCGAAAAAATTTACCGCACTGAAGATGTGGAAACCGTAGCGCTAAACAAACTTTCTTTTGAAGTAAACGATGGTGAATTTGTAGCGGTAATGGGCCCGTCAGGTTGTGGAAAATCTACTTTATTAAATATAGTGGGCTTATTAGATGACCCTGATAGCGGGAGCTTTAAGTTCAATGGTACAGAAGTGGCCCATTATAACGAACGCAAAAGGGCAGAGCTACGGAAACGAAATATTGGTTTTGTATTTCAAAGCTTTAATCTTATAGATGAGTTAACGGTATTTGAAAATGTTGAATTGCCATTAATTTACCTCGGGGTAAAAAGTGCAGACCGAAAAACAAAGGTAGAAACTGTGTTGGATAAGATGCAGATAATGCACCGGCGTAACCATTACCCACAGCAGCTTTCCGGTGGTCAGCAGCAGCGGGTAGCCGTGGCCAGGGCCGTTGTAAATAATCCAAAATTGATCCTGGCAGATGAGCCTACCGGTAACCTGGACTCCTCAAACGGTAATGAAGTAATGCAGTTACTTACCGCCTTAAATGAACAGGGCACTACCATTATTATGGTTACACATAGTGAACATGATGCCCGGTACAGTCACCGCATCATCCGCATGCTGGATGGGCAGGCGGTTACCGAAAATATATTGGTGTAGCCCCTAGTGCCCCGAAGGGGGAACTTATATCGGGGCTTTCCATTTTAATTAAAAGCTCTATTAATATCATAATTTATGTTAGGTAACCATTGCTCTAAAATGGCAAAATGTATCGCACATTTTAATGAAACAATATTGTAAACAAACTCAAAATTAGGTTCCCGTTTCGGGGGACTGGGGGGTGTGTTATGATCCGCAATTATTTAAAAATCGCTTTTAGAAATTTGATGAAGTATAAGTTCATCTCCTTCATTAACCTCTTCGGGCTAACGGTAGGCCTTACCTGCTGTTTTTTAATTCTTGCGTATATTCTGCATGAAGTAAGTTATGATAAATTCCAACCCAATGCCGATCGGGTTTACCGGGTTACCCGCACTTTTTACAATGGTCAAACCGGTGCCAGTACATTAAACCTGAGCACTATTGCCCCCGCTTTTGGCCCTTACCTTACAAACGATTTTAAAGAGATAGAAAGCATGACCCGGGTATACCCCAATGGAAATGCCGCCATTAAATATGGTGAGAAAATGTTTAGTGAAAAAAATACTTTTTTTGCAGATGACCAGTTCTTTAAATTTTTTAAATCAGATATTCTTCAGGGAAATCCCAACACTGCGCTGGCAGATCCTTATTCAGTAATGATGACGGACGAAATGGCCAAAAAATATTTTGGAGCGCAGGACCCAATGAATAAAGTCATTAGGATAAATATGGGTAATTATTTTGATTTTAAAGTCACTGGTATTTATAAACCATTTCCTGCTAACACGCATTTTCATCCGGAGTTAATGTTTTCGTTTAACACTTTAAAGGACACTTTGATTTATGGCGCAGAAAATCTAAGAACAAGTTTTGGAAACAATTCTTTTTTCACTTACGTGAGATTACCCAAAAACTACAAACCGGAGAGGCTGGAAGCGCAATTCCCCGCCTTTGTAGATCGTATCTTAGGAAAAGAATATGCTGGTGCTCCATTCAAACCTTCAAAGGGTACTACGCTGTCCTTACAAAAACTTACTGATATTCATCTGAGATCGCATACCGATTATGAAGCTGAAGAAAACGGGGATATAAAGCGGGTTTGGATTTTTTCTGCCATTGCCTTATTTATTTTATTAATCGCCTGCATAAATTATATGAATCTTTCTACTGCACGCTCTACATTACGGGCAAGGGAGATAGGTATTAGAAAAGTAGCAGGAGCACAAAGAACAGAAATAATAACACAATTTCTTAGTGAGTCTGTGCTCGTTGCCTGGATTGCTATGCTGCTGGCTTTGGGTTTAACCATTTTGGTTCTCCCCTGGCTCAATAAAATATCTGGCCTGCAGTTGAACCTGGACATTTTACTGAAAGTGGGTGTAATAATTCCTGTTTTGCTGGTACCCTTCGTAGTTGGTATTATTTCAGGAATATATCCTGCATTATTTATGTCTTCGTTTCAACCCATAAAAGTGCTTAAAGGGTTTTTAAAAGTTGGCGGTTCAAATATTTCTTTTCGTAAAGTTTTGGTTACTGCACAATTTGCAATATCAATCATACTCATTGTTTGTACGGCAATTGTGTTTAACCAGATGCGGTACATGCAAAATAAGGCTCTTGGCTTTAACAAGGAACACATCATAACCATGCCGTATGTATCACTGCTGAATGATAAATATGATGCTTTTCGTACAGAGCTTCTTTCTAACGCTAATATAAAAAATGCCGGCCGCTCTTCCAGAATTCCTACCGGCCGATTGCTGGATGCAATGGGTGCAAAAATGATTTCCGGGGATACACTGGCACCCGTAATGGCAGACATAAAATTTGTATCTGCTGACCAGGATTTTATTCCCACCTATGGGGTTAAAGTATTAGCCGGGCGGGGGTTTTCCAAAGATTTTGCTACAGATACTGCAAACTTTTTAATTAATGAAGCTGCTGCAAAAATACTGGGGTTTAAATCCTATAACGACGCCTTAGGAAAAGACTTTGGATATGGCAACCGCAAAGGAAAACTTATCGGGGTGTTTAATGATTTTCATTTTGAATCCATGCATCAGAAAATTGTTCCATTGGTATTGCTGGTGCCTGAAAATCTAAATAACTTTAACCGCATTTCTGTTAAAGTAAGCGGTTCAAATATTGCGGCTGCATTATTGTTTGTTGAAAATACCTGGAAAAAATTCCTCCCCGAAACACCCTATCAATATACTTTCCTGGATGAAAGCTTTGAAAAACTTTACCAGGCTGAAGGAAGGCAAAAAACTATTCTCACCATTTTTGCGTGCCTGGCAATATTTATAGCCTGCCTTGGTTTATTTGGATTATCTGCATTTGCCATTACACAGCGTATTAAAGAAATAGGGATAAGGAAAGTCCTCGGCGCCACTGTAGGAAATATTGTTGGATTATTATCAAAAGATTTTTTAAAGTTGGTAGCTATTGCTGCTGTTATTGCATTTCCGCTGGCATGGTTTGCGATGAATAAATGGCTGCAGGATTTTGCATACCGGATAAATATATCCTGGTGGGTGTTTGTAGCTGCAGGTATAATTGCTGCTGTAATTGCTTTTGCAACAGTGAGCCTGCAGGCCATAAAGGCAGCAGCTGCCAACCCGGTTAAAAGTTTAAGGGCCGAATAAGATCTTTACTATGCTAAAAAATTATTTTAAAATAGCCTGGCGTAATATCACCCGCAATAAAGTGAGCAGCCTCATAAATATTTCGGGCCTGGCTATAGGGATTGCCTGCGTGCTGTTTATTTTATTTTATGTGCAGGATGAATTAAGCTACGACAAGTTTTTTAAAAATGCTGACCATATTTATGAAGTAAATATTGAAGGCAACATGGGCGGCCAGGAATATCTGAATGCCACTACACCACCGCCAACAGGAGCAGCCCTGGTAAGTACATTTCCAGAAATTGAAACATATACCAGGTTCTTTAATGCAAGCGATGAGATAGTCCGCTCAGGTGAAAACAAGCAGACCCAAAATTATTTTACAGAAAAGAATGTTCATGGTGTGGATTCTAACTTCCTGGAAGTATTTAATTACCCTTTAATGGCAGGCAATGCTGCTACCTGTTTAATGCAACCAAATGCTGTTGTGATTACAGAAGATATTGCCGGGAAATATTTTGGAAATATTCCAGCCTTGGGGAAAATTCTTTTATTTGATGATGAGCGAAAGCCTTTTATCGTTACCGGCGTGCTTAAGAACCTGCCTGCACAATCCTCTCTTCAGTTTGAGATGCTTCGGCCCATGAGTTCTTATCCGCTTGTAAAAAGATTTAGCTGGAGTTGGGTGTGGACACTGATGACCACTTTTGTACGGATGCGTGAGCATGTTGCTAACGATGCCATTGCACTTCAAAAGCTGGAAGCAAAATTTCCGGCAATGGTAAAAACGCAGGCTGCAAATGCTTTCCGGCGTATTGGCCAGCCCTTTGATGAATTTGAGAAAAAAGGCGGCAAATATATTCTTCACCTGCAACCTTTAACTGCCGTTCACCTTTACTCGTCCGGGGTAGGATCTAACCTTACCACATTAAGCGATATAAAATATGTATATATTTTTTCTGTCATTGCCTGTTTTATTATAATCCTGGCCTGTGTAAATTTTATGAACCTGTCCACAGCCCAGGCTGCAAAAAGAGCCAGGGAAGTGGGAATCCGTAAAGTTCTTGGGTCCGTAAAATCTCAATTGGTAAAACAATTTTTTACTGAAGCTTTTAT
>JBDSDN010000055.1:0-36670 GCA_039920545.1 Ferruginibacter sp.
CCCCTATAATGGGCTACGAAAGTTTTATAGCAAATAATACAGCAATGCTTGCAGAAGAATTGAATAATGAGGCGGGTAAATTTTTAAAAGCTTCTGCCAAGCATCTCGGCGGAACCCGCATTACTACCCAGGTCTTAGAAGGAAACGCTGCAGATGCTATTCTGGAATGTGCAGATAAGGAAAAGGTAGATCTATTGGTCCTTGGTTCTCATAGCCACAGTGGCATATATAAATTACTTATTGGGGATGTGGCAGAAAAGGTATTAAAACACACCAGCATTCCTTTACTTATTATTCCTAACAAAAGCGCACCTGAGGCGAATGAGAATACAGAGTAGATTGTATAATTTTTTCTTATAAAAAACTGGATACCTTCATCTCATAATATTCTACTTATTTTTTACATTGCTATCCTAACACCATAAAAAAAATACGCTACCAGCTTTTACAAAAAGACCATTACCCTTTTAAAAATTTTAATGGAAAATAAAGAGTCCCTCTTACAGGTAGATCACCTGAATATATTTTATGACTCCTTCCAGGCTGTAAATAATATTTCTTTCGAGGTAAAAGCCGGAGAAATCTTTGGCTTGCTTGGCCCCAATGGTGCCGGCAAAACCAGTACGTTAAGTGCTGTAGAAGGGTTATTAACACCAGGTTCAGGCAAAATTACAGTAGCAGGTTTTGACGTGGATAAAAATACTTTGCATGCACGTGCAAATATTGGTGTTCAATTGCAAGCCACCAGCTTTCAGCCGGAACTATCTGTGCGTGAAATTATTAAGTTGTATGCAGGCCTGTATGGTATAAAAATGCCTAAAGAAACGCTACTAACTATTTTATCAAACATAAAATTAGAGGACTCAGCATCCAAACGGTTTGGCCAGCTTTCCGGCGGGCAACAACAAAGGGTGTCCCTGGTTATAGCAATGATACATAAGCCTCCGCTTGTATTATTGGATGAGCCGACCACCGGCCTTGATCCCCAATCCCGCCGGCAGCTTTGGGAGCGTATGGAAAATATGCGCTCAAACGGACATGCTATATTGCTCACCACCCACTCAATGGAAGAAGCTGAAGCCGTTTGCGACCGCATCGCCATTATGGACCATGGTAAAATAATCGCCATAGATTCCCCCCAATTATTGATTGATAAACATAGTAATGATGAAGCCGTAATTACAGCATCACGAAAAGGAAAAGTTACTTTGGAAGATGTATTTATCGGGCTTACCGGCAGTGCTATCCGCTCATAATTAATTTTAAATCATGGAAGCTCTTATACCATCTACTTCAAATGCATTGTCAGCTTTATTAAAGGCAGACTTTATAACGCAGTGGCGTAACCGAAGATCAGTTGTATTGGTTTTGCTAGTGCCCGTTATTATTCTTATTTCCTGGAAGGGCCTCATAGAAAAAATGGGTGGTGCTTTTGCGCTTTCTAATTGTATTACGATTGGGCTTACCGCCGTGGGGCTAATGGGGTATTCAAATGCCATTGCCCGTGACCGTGATAAAGGAATTTTTCAACGCTTAAGAGTAGCGCCGGTACCCGGCTGGGCTATTATGGTGAGCAGGCTGCTGGTTCAGTTAGCTATGATCTTACTTGTGACAACCGCAGTTTACCTTGCGGGACATTTTTATGATAAGGTTACCTTAAAGGCAGAGGCGTATATTATGGGCTATATAATGTCAATAGTAGGTGGGGCGCTGTATCTGGGGTTAGGGCAGGCCATTGTTGGGCTAATTAAAAATGCAGAAACCGTAAACGCTACCACCAGGTTAGTTTATTTTATATTTATAATGGTTGGGATGTTTGGAGATCTGGGTATGCTGGGAAGCACCATGAATAATATTGTAAAATGGTCGCCATACGGAGCCGTAAAACATATTATATCTGCCGCCCTGCAACCGGGAACCTGGGAGTCATTAACAACTTTGTATTTATTGTGCACACTTGGCTATATTTTTATTTTCTCGGTAGCAGGAATTAAATGGTTTAAATGGAACAGTTCTAAATAATTTTATTGGTATAATTATTTAACTTCCTTTCTTAATCAATACTAAAGTTCTTTAATGATACACTTGCTTTTTTAAACCAATTCCTAAGTATTAAACTATTTGGATAATTCAAAGGCGATAATCTAATATAGAGATTGTCTTTTTTTTATTTTTCTAAAATTTGATTATTTTCTAAGAGATAGTACCGCTTTACACAACAGATGCTGGCTTCGTCAATAACATCTACCAGGTTTTTAAAAGTGGCGCCAAGCGTGGGTTTAATAATGAGGGTGAATTCATCTTTGTGCCGGGCTTCCAAAACTTTTTTCTTCTTCAAAACTAAAAGTTTCCGTAAACCTGAAGGGGAAAAATCAGTTTCTTCAAGTCCAGGATTTTTAGCTGTACCCTCATAATATGTAATCTTGTTATTTTTTTCCAGCACCACGGTGAGTGCACATGTTTCACAAACCAGATCTTTCACCAGTGGATCTTTATTGTTAGGAACCACCAGGTTCATCGCTTTTGCCTGGGATAATGTGGTTGTAAAAACAAAAAATGTTATTAATAAAAACCCGAGATCAACCATTGGCGTCAGATCTACTTTTGTAGTTTTTTTATTTATGCGCTTAGTTGTAACTATTTTTTTTCTGTAGATCGGGTTAACTTCTGCCATAAAAATATTTGATAATAAGAGTATAGCGGCAAGAAATTCCATAAAATATTATGAGGATTTTAAAATATAAGGCTGCTTTTATTTCATGTGCCCGCATAAAAAAACCTCCTGAAAACATCAGGAGGCTTTAAACAATTTTATTAAATGCATTAATTATTTTCCGATACAACAAATGTTATAGGCTGTCGGCGATAGGCATTTACATTACGACCATTCTGAATAGCAGGCGTCCATTTGGGCCCTTTTTTAATAATTTTTGTTGCTTCATCTTCCATCCCATATCCAAACTTTGTTTCTGGTACCACATCACTTATACTTCCGTCTTTGCTTACAATAAACCGCACAATAACAGTGTAAGTTCCTTCTGCAGCCCCATTATCAACGGGAGTACTTGGGTTAAGATTTTTAGTGAGATAATTTCTCCAGGCACCATTGCCTCCAGGAAATTCAGCTTCTACTTCAACCTTATTAAATACCTTATTCTCATCATCTGCCACCTTTACTTCTACAACCGATGTTCCTTTATCTTCTACAGGTGCCTGTACTATTGCTGTTTTATTTTCACTTTCAACAGTTTTGGTACTGATTACCTGGTCTTCTTTAATCTCTTCAATTTTTTCATCAGGCTTTACCTCTTCATCTTTTACAATTTTAGGAGGAGTAAATTTAACCTGGTTTACTTCCGGCGGTGGTGGTGGAGTGGGCGGCGGCGGTGGCGGCGGAGGTGGTGGTGGCTCATCTTTCTTAATTTCAGCCATCTGGGTGTCAACTACGTCTAACGTTTCCTTAGCACTTCTCTCATTGATAAAGTTGGCAAAAACTGATCCTACGAAAACTAAAACCAGTAAACCGGCGGTAATCAGGAGTGCTTTTCTTAGCCTTCCATTATAGGTTTTTCTCAACTCATAAGCGCCGTAGGCTTTATTTTTACCTTCGAAAATGATATCCAGAATATCAGCATTTAAAATTTTATTTGCTTCCATTGTAAAACTCTTTGGTTATTTAGATTCAAGATTGCTGCAATTCCACAATTATTTTATGCCGTTGGCCTCTTCGGTTTGCTTTATTAACAGTTCTTCAGTTGGCGTCATATCTACTTCAGCATAATGCCCGGGTGGTACGGCAGAAATAGTCATTTCATCCAGGATATCAATAGCATTTTTAAAAGTAGAGTTCTTGTCAGATTTAATTATGTACATAAGATCTCCTATTGGTGTGCCATTCTTTTTATCCACGATAATTTTCCGTATTTCTTTAAAAGTGGTACTCTTAAATTGCTGACTTAATTTGTCAGCTTCCAGCTGGCCAAAATAATAATATACCTGGTCACCCTTACCTAGCAAAACGGTCATGGCGCCGGAGTTCTTCACTTTTAATTGCTGGGTAGTGTCATCTTTAGGTTCATTCATATTCATGGCCGTAGATTGGCTCATTGTAGTAGTAAACACAAAAAATGTAATCAGCAGAAAACCCAGATCCACCATGGGCGTAAGATCTACCCTGGTAGATTGCTTTTTTGATTTTTTTACGCCGGGGCCTTTTTTATGACTGCCACCCGACGAGGTATTCATTTCTGCCATGTCAGTAATTTTTTAAATAATGGTTGTAAATTTATTTTTTTGCACTGTTATATAACTCTGAACCTATTGGCACAGTTTCTCCGTTTGTTACGATCCTGAATTTAAAAATGTCAGTTTTCTTAAAAGCTTCCTTAATATTTTTAAATGTTGGGTACAATGCTGCATTATCCCCTTTTACCAAAATCATTTGTTCCAATTTACTTTGATCACCACCTGCATAAACATTTGTAATGCTTCGCATCCAATCAACCATTTCATTATTGGTACTATCGGTAGGAATGCCCGGCAATTTTTCTGCTGCAATTGGAGTGGTAAGAGCAAGTGAACTTTTGATTTGGTTTAGTGGCAGGCCGATAAATTCTCTTTTACCCCATTTGGAAAGTTCTGCAGCAGAAAGATTTAATCCCTTTGAAGTATTGATATTACTTAAAATATCTGCTTTCTTAGTTTCATCACCAAGCATCAAAAATGCCTTACCATCTTTGGTTAAGGTGATGATAAGTGATTTATCAGGCACCGCTTTGGCAGAAACAGAAGAGGGCGTTTGTACTGCCAGTACTTCAGGAGGCTTTTGTTTGGTTGCCAGTATAAAAAAGGTCAACAATAAAAAAGCAACATCGCACATAGCCGTCATATCCACCGAAGTACTTTTTCGGGGTATTTTAACTTTCGGCATAATTAATTATTTTATCTGTTATTGTAAGATGAAGGTTGAAGCTTTTTCCACAAAATTATTTATACAAAGACGCATAAGATTGGGTTAAAGTAAAAGCTGATTCATCTATGCCATAAGTAATACCATCAATCTTTGTAGTAAACATATTATAAAATACGATGGCGAAAGCAGAAGTACCAATACCCAAGGCAGTGTTATACAGGGCTTCTGATATACCAATGGATAACTGTGCTGCTGCCCCACTACCACCACTGTCTGCACCCAAACCAGCAAAGGCACGGATCATACCTATTACAGTACCCAACAGCCCTATCAAAGTGGCTACCGAAGCAATCGTGGAAAGAAACACCAGGTTTTTTTCCAGCATAGGTAACTCAAGTGATGTTGCTTCCTCTACTTCTTTTTGTATAGCCAATACTTTTTGTTCTGTATTTAATTCGGTATTATTTATCATGTCTTTATAGCGATGTAAACCGGCTTTCATAACATTACCTACAGACCCTTTTTGTTTATCGCATTCTGCCAGGGCTGCATCAACATTTTTATTTGCCAGGTGGTATTGCACTTTGCGGATAAAGTCTGCATTGCTGCCGGTACCATTAGCCTTTGCAATCGTCATAAATCTTTCTATAACAAATGTGAGCATGGTCAAGAATGTACCAATTAGGATTGGAACGATGATGCCTCCTAAATACATTTTACTTAAGGCAGTATGCGGGCCCTCTCTATCAGGCCAAAAACCGCCTGCGGTTCCTTTATCAAAATTAGTTGCATTACCCAATACAAATCTCCAGATAAGATAGCCGAGTATTACGCAAACAATCGGGGCAATTAAGGAAATTGCATTACTAGATTTTTTTGCCTGAACCGATGTTACCGGTTTAACTGTTGCAGTTGGTTTTGTTTCTGCCATAAAAGTCTGATTTTAGAAAGTGAAAATTTTAATTACTTTTTTGTTTTAAATTTTGATACCGCAATGCTAGGATAAAATAAAATAGGAATAATAATTTTCTAAGGGTTTTTGAAATCGGAACACACAAGTTAATAAAATAATTGAAAGTAAACACCCCCTCAATTTAATTTTTTAAAATTTCTGAATCAGGCTGTTTTATTTAATAAATAATAATTTATTAAACCAATTTTGGAGGAGGAATTGTAAATTATTCGTAACGTAGTGCAACAATGGGATCCAGCTTTGAGGCTTTATAGGCAGGATATAAGCCAGATACGAGCCCGACAAGTGAACACACAAAAATAGCTGCCAATACCCAACCCCAGGGTACCACAAAACCGGTATGCAACAGAAGAGCCACCACATTACCCATTAAAATGCCTGCAACTATGCCGGCTACAGCGCCCATTAGGCTTATTAGTATAGACTCAAATAAAAACTGGGCACGAATATCTTTTTTAGTGCCTCCAAGGGCCTTGGAGAGGCCTATTTCTTTTGTTCGCTCGTTTACAGCCACCAGCATAATATTCATAAGGCCTATAGCAGCACCAATAAGTGTGATAAAGGCTATGCCTATAGTACCTTTTTCTAAAAAACCCAGATTCGTGAGCAGAGATTCCGCTATACTGTCACTTTTATCTATAAAAAAATTATCATCGTCTTTAACTTCCAGCTTACGAATGGGCCTGAATGTGCCTTTTGCTTCGCCGGTAGCAATATCCATTAATTTAAGATCGGTAACCATTACCGCAATATTATAGGAAGTATTTTGTGTAGAGTATAAGCGTCTGACATTATTAAAGGAGGTAATGATTATTTTGCTTGTATTAAAAAAAGCACTTGAGCCTTTGTCTTCCAGTACGGCTATAACCCTATAGGGAATATGGTCTACATTTACTATTGCATCTAATGCTTTCGCATTCTTTGCGGCAAATAATTTTGCTGTTACCGCACTACCCAGCATACATACATTGCCTCCTGCTTCCACCTCGGTCGGAGTAAAATTTCTGCCGTAGGCAATTTTATACCCGTTAAGTTCCAGGTAATTTTCATCTCCCCCGTACACATTTACATCCGGGTTAGTTTTCTTGTTACCGGTATTTACCACAATGCCGGCCGGACCCCGCAAAGCCAAGCTTACCATTGCTCCGGGAAAATTATAGCGCTCTTTAAATTCTTTTGCTTCACTATAACTAATGGGAATGCCGTTATTTGAATTTTTTTGATTCAGTTTAGATTTACTGGATTTGGTAGTGCCTTTCCTTCTTCCGCCACCAAAATTAATATTCCGGTCTTTAAACCGCAGGCTGAATGAGTTGGCGCCCATAGTGGAGAAACTGCTGGTAAGACTGTTACTGGCGGCTTTAATGGCCGTAATAATTAAGATCAATGCGAAAATACCCAATGCCATTATAATGACGGTAATGGCTGTACGCAATTTATTTCCACGAACATTTTTCCACGAAAGGCCTAGAGAAGCTAAGTAAGTCATGCGGGTGAAATTATACTAAAGATACTGTGCCGGAAACCACCGGGTAGAAAATTTTATGAGCGGTAATTATTATAAATGATACATCCACCCCAGTAAAAACTCCGGGTAAATTCCTAATGCAATTATAAGCACAGCAGTAATGATGAGTAAAATATTAAATGAAGGAGAAATACCCGTAATATTAATACCCTCAGCGGATGGCTCCTTAAAATATATGGCCTGTATTATTCTGAAATAATAATACGCACTGATGGCCGCCGATAATACCGCAACTATTACCAGCCAAAAGCTATGGCCAGTTTGCACAGCAGCCAGCAACATATAAAATTTACTTTGAAAACCGGCGGTGAGAGGAATACCCGTTAAGGATAATAAAAAAATAGTGGCGGTAAATCCAAGAACCGGATGCGTTTTACCTAAGCCATTAAAACCTTCTATCGTGTAATCACTCATTTTTATAAGAATGGCAAACAGGCCAATTGTAGCGAGGCTGTATGCAGCAGAATATAGGATAAGCCCTTCTTTTGCACGTACATTCAAGGCAAACAAAGCCAACATCATAAATCCTGCCTGGGCAATGCTGGAATAAGCCAGCATTCTTTTTACGCTTTGCTGAAAGACGGCAGTTATATTTCCAATTAAAAGGGTGCACACGGTAATAAATATGATAAGCGTTTGCCACTGGCCCTGAACTTGCCCAAAAGCATTTTCAAACAACCTGACAAAAGCAAAAAAACCCGCCACCTTTACTATTGTACTCATGAACGCAGTAAATACGGTGGGCGAGCCGTCATAAACATCCGGCGCCCAGAAGTGAAAGGGCGCTGCAGAAACTTTAAAAGATAAGGCTATCATTAAAAGTACCAGGCCCACGGTAATCATTACCGGCATGCGACCTGTACCCAGTTGAATACTATTAATGTAAAATGAGGCGTTACTGTTACCCCCATAAATAAACGCAATCCCCATGAGCAAAATGCCTGTAGAGAATGCTCCCATTAAAAAATATTTCAGAGAAGCTTCATTACTTTTTAAATTTAATTTATCGCTTCCGGTAAGTATGTATAAAGGAATAGAAATGATTTCAATACCAATAAACAAGAGTAAAAGTGTATTAAATGTTGCAGAAATTGCTACCCCGCAAAGCACAAAAAATATTAAAGCAAAATATTCTCCAACATGCTCTCCTACTTTTTCAAAATCTCTGCCGCTAAGCAAAAAGAATAATGCTGTACACCCAAAAATTACCTGTAAAAAGATAAGATTAAAGCCTGTAATACTCAGCATTTGCATAGTATCAATATTCACAAAAGCATGGCCGGTATATAATTCAATCCCATTGGTTAAAAAAAGCAGTGTTATGCCTGTAATAGCGAGGTATTTTGGTACAGCCTTGCTTTTAATAAACACTCCCGAAAACATCATTAAAATGCCCCAGGCGGAAGAGAAGATAATTGCGTTCATAATTTTCTAAAGTATGTATTAATCGCCTATTATGCCGGCAGCCTCTGCACTACCTGTCTCATGATTTTAATACTGCCACTAAACTGTTTACCCCCTCTTTCGTAAGATTTATAAAAGGCTGAGGATAAACGCCAACAACAAAAATGACTACGACCAGTACAGCTAAGATCAGCTTTTCATTCAGTGAGATATCTGTTATTGTTTCTGTAACAGGATTTGTTTTTCCGTAAAAAACTTTCTGTATCATCCTCAGGGTATAAACTGCCGACAGTATTACACTAACAGCAGCGGCGAAAGTATACCACCCATTGTATTTGTATAACCCAGTGAACATAAGAAATTCGCCAACAAATGCGTTGGTAAGCGGTAGAGCAATATTTGCGAGTGCGATCACCACCAGGAAAATGGATAACACAGGCGCCTTTTGGGCTACACCGCCCAACAGGGAAATATTTTTCACACCCGTTTTTCTTTCAATTATTTCTACCACAATCCACAAAGCAATAATATTAATACCATGGTTGAACATTTGGATCATCACGCCCTGTACACTCACCTCATTCATCGCAAAAATAGCGGCACACATTAAACCAATATGAGCAATTGAGGAATAGGCCACCAGTTTTTTTAAATTATCCTGGACTATCGCCAGGCAACTGGCATAGATAATTCCGATTATACAAAGTATCATAACCGTATGCGTGAAATGTAGTGTAGCTAACGGAAATATAGGAATAAGCCAACGGATAACCCCAAACAAACCCATCTTTACCATCACGCCACTGAGCACCATTGTTACGCCAGTGGGGGCTTGATCATATGTATCCGGCTGCCAGGTATGGAAAGGAAATACCGGCATCTTTACTGCAAATGCAACAAAAAATAACCAGAACAACCAATTTTGATCCGGTGCACTTAGGCTTGATGTATAAAAAGATGAAAGAGCAAAAGAATGTGAGGCATATGTGCCATCCTCAAAAGTTCTACCGGGGGTATGTAGATATACATAAATAATTCCCACCAACATTAAAAGTGAGCCTGCAAAAGTGTACACAAAAAATTTAAAGGTGGCCTGTATTCTTTTTTCACCGCCCCAGATACTGCAGAGAAAATAAGCAGGTATTAAAGCGAGTTCCCAGAAAAAATAAAACAATAACGCATCCATGGCGGAAAATACTCCCATAAGCCCTGCCTGCATAAGCAACATCAACCCAAAAAAAGATGCGCCCTTCTGTTGTTTTGTCTTATAGGTAGCCACAAAAATCATCGGGAAAGCAATTGCGGTTAACAAAGTGAGCAAGCGGCCGGTACTATCTAAACCTACATAAAAAGTATTGCCAACGAATTTGAGCCATACATAACTTACATAATTATAAGTCACGTACTTGGCATCAGTATAACATAAACTTATTAATGAGATCCCCAGCGTTATAAGTGATGCAATGAGGGCCACATCTTTAGCAAGTTTTTCTTTCCCAAGAAAAAAACAGGTTATCCCGGTTACCAAAGGCAGCCAGATTAGTAATTCAGGAAAAGTAAAATACGTACCCAGCATTTAATATTTTTTAAAGAAATAATTGAATGATAAATAACAGCAGCATTCCGATGACCATCAATAATACATACGCTCCCACCTGCCCACTCTGCAGCCAGCGTAACTGACGACTACTATAATTTACGGCCCGGCCTACCCCATTTACAAATCCATCAATAATTTTTTTCTCCACCACATTATTAAAAAACAGCGATATTGATTTTAACGGATTTACTATTGCGGAATCATAAACCTCATCCACATACCATTTATTTTCCAATAAATTATTAACCCCGGTTGTTGATTTCAAATCGGTACGCTCGTATTTACTAAACCGGGTCCAGGCATACCATATCCCTATTATACCAAGTACGACAGATGTGCCCATTAAAATATATTCGGTATTGTGGCTTAATTCATTTTTAAGATGATGTATTTCTACATAAGTATTTGTCTGTGCAAATACAGGCGACAGAAATTGCTCCAACTTATGACCACTATGCAAAAAAACTTCCGGGATACCTACCCAGCCACCAATTAACGCTAAAACCGCCAGGGCTATTAACGGGAAAGTGATAGCTGGCGGGCTTTCATGGAGATGATGCTCCTGGTCATGCGTACCCCGGAATTTTCCTAAAAAGGTCATCGCATATAAACGAAACATGTAAAAAGCCGTCATGGCAGCGGTGATCACGCCTATACCCCAATAGACCGGGTTTTTTGCAAAGGCAGCAGCAAGAATTTCATCTTTAGAAAAAAACCCTGAGAAAGGCGGTATGCCTGAAATGGCGATACAACCGATTAGAAAGGTAACATGGGTCACGCTCATGTATTTTTTTAAACCGCCCATATTACGCAGATCCTGTTCGCCATGCAAAGCATGTATTACGCTGCCGGCGCCAAGGAACAGGAGTGCTTTAAAAAACGCATGGGTCATTACATGAAAAACAGCCCCGGTATAGGCCCCAACTCCTAAGCCAAGGAACATATATCCTAACTGGCTTACGGTGGAGTAGGCAAGCACTTTTTTAATGTCATTTTGTTTTAACGCAATCGTGGCTGCCAACACCGCTGTGGCCAAACCGGTGATAGCTACCACTACTTGCGTAGCAGGAGCCATAGTATATAAAATATTGCTGCGGGCAATCATATAAATGCCAGCTGTAACCATGGTGGCTGCATGTATCAACGCACTTACCGGGGTAGGCCCGGCCATTGCATCTGGCAGCCAGGTATATAATGGAATTTGTGCACTTTTGCCGGTAGCGCCAACAAACATTAATAACGTTATCCCTCCAATATCTGTAACTGAAAGCCTCGCAAGGTTTACGGCTGAAAAAACTTCATCATAACTAACGGTTCCAATTTTAGCTAACAACCAAAAGATGGCCAGGAGAAACCCAAGGTCCCCGATCCTGTTCATAATAAAGGCTTTGTTAGCAGCATTGGTGTTGTTGGTATCTTTAAACCAGAAACCAATAAGTAAATAGGAGCAGAGCCCTACCCCTTCCCACCCGATAAACATGATCACATAATTACCCCCCAGAACCAGCAAGAGCATAGAAAAAATAAACAGGTTCAAGTAAGAAAAATATTTTGCAAAATCTTTGGGAGGCTCTTCAGCCATATATGAAGTGGAATAGACATGAATTAAAAATCCCACGCCCGTTATTATTAGTAAAAACAAAGAAGAGAGCTGATCAATCTTAAAATCGAATCCAATTTTAAATGAGGCCAGATTTATAAAATCAAAATAATGGGCTAAATATGTGTTGCCGCCATTCACAATAAAAAAGACATAAAGGCTTAATCCAAAAGAAAATAAAACAGTTATGCTGCCGATGAATCCGGCGGCTTTTTTAGATAGCAAATTTCTTCCCAGTCCGTTAATAAAAAAACCTATTAGTGGAAGTAAGGGAATCCACCCGGCTATTTTCTGTAAAACATTCTCCATATTTGTCAGAACTCAAAGAATAAAAAGCAATGATTTTTTACTTTTGTTCTTGTGATTTAATTTTTAAGCCTGTTTAAAAAATTCACATCTATTGAATGGGTATTTCTATACATCATTACAATAATTGCCAGGCCGACACTAACTTCTGCCGCCGCTACTATCATAATAAAGAAAACAAAAATCTGGGCGTCACTTGCAAACGTTAGTGAAGTTTTTGCAGCTATGCTTGCAGAATGCATTTTGGAAAATGCGACCAGTAATAAATTCACTGCATTCAGCATTAACTCTACACACATGAAAACAATTATGGCGTTACGCCGTACCAATACTCCAATAATGCCAATGGTAAATAAAGTTAGCGAAAGTGCTATGTAGGCTTTGATATCCATAATTTATAATTTCACATACAGGCCCATGCCCAGGGTGGATGAGGCGGGGCGGATAGATAAAATATCCCTGATTTTATCTTTTACCTTGTTTTTAATAATTCCATTGAAAATATCCACGGCTTTATAGGAGGCACCTTTTGTAATAAACTTTACAATAAGTCCTGAACCTATACTACTTAAGCCTGTTGCCAGGGCAGCCTGGTAATCTTTTTTAGCAGCTGCCTTATCTACAGCTTTAATTGCAGCATAGGTAGATACAGCAAGCCCGACATAAGAAGCGACTTTATAAATTGTGCGCCCGGTTTTAAATGTGTTAAACAGTTTTGTTGCCTGTTCATTGCGCTTCACGCCAATTATTTCAGCAACTTTAAATATTTTATCTATGGGCTGTCTGCCTAGAGAAAATTTTGGGGCGAATCCTTTTTGAACATTTAATACCTGGCCTAAAATTTTATCCAGGTTAATATTGTTTAAATCTATTTGTGCTTTTACACTGCCGGCTGTAAAAAAAATAACCAGGCAAACGGCACTAATTTTTTTCATGAATTATTCTTTTATTTTTGTATTAAAAATTAATTTTTCTTGGCTATAACCACGGCACCAATCATGGCACTTAAGAATAATACACTGCTAATTTCAAAAGGCAATACATAGTTTGTAAATAAAGTTTTACCCAATTTATTTATGAGTCCGGCATCTCCTACTTTCATCATTACAGGTTGGTGAATGTTTGTGCTCATCAAAGCAGATAGCAACACCAATAATAATGAGCCACCGGAAATAATTCCTATAAGATGTAAACGATAATTTTTTGCGGGTTCAGTTTCTGTATTCAGATTCATTAACATGACGACAAAAAGAAAAAGCACCATAATAGCGCCGGCATAAACGATAATATTTACGATGGCTAAAAATTGGGCATTTAATAAAACATAATGCCCGGAGATTGAAAAGAAAACTACGATAAGCCATAAAATACTATGCACGGGATTTTTGCTTAAAAGCATCATCAATGCACTACCCACCGCCATTACAGCTAACAAAATAAAAACAAGGGTTGAGACACTCATAATGATAGTTGTACTAATTAACTGGTTTATTTTTTGCACGGTTTCCTAAAGCTTTCTTATACGCTTCCGGTTCTTTTTTGGGATCGGGGATCAGCAAATCGGCTTTATTATAAATAAATTGTTTCCGTTGATAATCAGCAGGCGTAAATGTTTCGCTTAAATAAATTGCATCTTTAGGACAGGCTTCTTCACAAAGGCCGCAAAAAATACAGCGGAGCATGTTGATCTCGTATTTAGCTGCATATTTTTCTTCCCGGTATAAATGCTCTTCTCCAGGCTGTCTTTCTGCTGCTTCCATGGTAATAGCTTCTGCCGGGCACGCAACCGCACATAACCCACATGCCGTACAGTTTTCACGGCCTTCCTCATCCCGGTTTAAAATTTGCAGTCCACGAAATACCGGGCTGAAAGGGCGCTTTTTTTCAGGATAATTAATGGTAGGCCTTTTTTTAAAAATATGACTGAAAGTAATTATCATACCTTTTAAAATGGCAGGTATATATAACCGCTCCCATATGTTCATTGGCCTGCGCTCTACTACTTTTACTCTGTTGGTTAATGCCTGCATGTTATTTAGAGATTTGCAAAAATAATGTTTTAAACCTCTTATCTATTTATTAAAATATAGTATTACTCCTCCTGTGACCAACATATTAAACAAGGCTAGCGGTATTAAAATTCTCCAGCCCAGATGCATTAATTGATCGTACCGGAACCGTGGTATTGTCCACCGCACCCACATAAAAAGAAATAAAAAAAATATTACTTTGCCCATAAGAGCAGCAATGCCAATGAGGGCTGCAATGTTGGGAGAAAAGTTTGCTTCATCAACAAATGGCATATCGTACCCACCAAAAAACAAACAGGCCATTACCGCACTGCTGATGAACATATTAATATATTCAGCAAATAAATAGAAGCCCAGTTTCATAGAGGAATACTCGGTATGGTAACCACCTATTAATTCATTTTCTGCTTCCGGCAAATCGAAAGGTGTACGGTTACACTCTGCAAAAGCACAAATTAAAAAAATAAAAAAACCTAACGGCTGGTTTATAATATTCCAATGCCCGGCCTGCTGCTGCACCACCATTTCTTTCAGGCTAAGCGTTCCCGTTACCATAAGCAATGCGATCAGAGCGATACCCATGGCCAGTTCGTAACTGATAATTTGCGAGGCTGCCCGTAACCCTCCCAGTAACGAAAATTTATTATTACTGGCCCATGAACCGATCATGATACCGTAAACGCCTAAACTAACCACCCCGAAAATATACAGTATCCCAATATTGATATCGGCAATCTGAAGAGAAATATCCCTGCTAAAGAATTGTACTTTATCTCCCCAGGGAATTACAGCACTCGTCATAATAGCCGTTAGCATAGCCAAACCGGGGCCCAGTACAAATAATGCTTTTGATGAAAAATTAGGAATGATTTCTTCTTTAAAAAATAATTTTAACCCATCGGCAAGAGGCTGTAGCAAGCCAAATGGCCCTGCCCTGTTAGGTCCACGCCTGTCCTGCAAGATTGCAGCAACTTTGCGTTCTGCAAAAGTCGTGTACATGGCTATTAGCAGGGAGCCCATTACGACGACTGCAATTAAAACTAACTTTTCAATTATTAAAGCCAGGCTAATGGTTAAAAGCATAATTGTATTCTTTATACAGCAATGGCGTAACTTCTAAAGTGATATTTCCTGATAATGTTCAACATATTTGATACCCTATTCCAAGCCCTTAATTTCTTGTTATTATTTAATCAATGATTCAAAGGTAACAGAGTGTAATAATACTATCAGACCTGGCAGATATTATTTGTAAAAATGATAGTTTGATTAATCTACTTTGTTTGTTTGTTCTTTTCCGGAAGCAGGTTTTAAACCCCACTGACTGGATTCTCCTGCACCAATTATATGTTGGCCTGCATTTTCAAAATCTTCAGCAATCGCTGGTCTTTCAATTTCACTTAATTGTATATTAGGATTGTTTACCTCGCTGACATTATGGATGTTCATCATTAATTTAGGCTGTAATCCGCCCATCACTTCCTGTATAGTTTCTGCGGGCATTGACAGTTTTTTATATTTATTGGCGCCTATTACCGAATGGCGACTGATATTGGTAACCCCTTCAATTATCCAATCCCGTGCTTCTTTTTTGTCAAACCGACAGGTGTTACATATCCAGCCGGGTTTGCCATCATAGCTTTGAACTTCGCCCCACTGGTCTTTACGGGCGGTAACACGGAACACTTCTTCGCCTCTCATCCATAAAGTAGTTTTGCCACAACAACCCGGGGTTTCGCAATTGCGGTGAGCATCTAATGGCTTGGTAAACCAGACCCGGTTTTTGAACCGGAATGTTTTATCCGTTAATGCCCCAACGGGGCAGACATCAATCATATTCCCACTAAAATCATTTTCCACAGCCTTGGAAATATAAGTTGAGATCGCTGCATGATCGCCCCTGTCCACGATTCCGTGTACACGCTTATTTGTTATTTGATCGGCAATATACGTGCAGCGATAACAAAGAATGCAACGGGTCATGTGCAACTGTATATAAGGGCCAATATCTTCTCTTACAAATGTGCGGCGGGCAAACTGGTACCGGGTTCCTTCTTTACCATAATCGTATCCAAGATCCTGCAAATGGCATTCGCCTGCCTGGTCACAGATGGGACAATCCAACGGATGATTTATCAATAAAAATTCTACCACTCCATTGCGGGCATCGGTTACTTTATCGCTGGTGATATTTTTTACTACCATGCCATCCATTACATTGGTACGGCAACTAGCAACCAGTTTTGGCATGGGGCGGGGATCGGCTGTAGAGCCGGCTGCAACTTCTACCAGGCAGGTACGGCATTTGCCACCACTGCCTTCCAGCTTGCTGTAATAACACATGGCAGGCGGCGCTACATCGCCACCTATCTGTCGTGCAGCATTTAATACTGTAGTGCCAGGGGCAACATCTATAGTGATATTGTCTATGGTAACTTTAAAAGTTTTTATTTCTTCTGGCATATTTTGATTTCACACAAAGAACACAACGGATACAAAGAAAACGACAAAAACTAATACGTATTTATTATCCTTTTAATTCCATCTTTTAAATAAACAACATTAAAGTTTATTAATAACGCCAACTTTAAGTTTGTCAACTTTAAATATGTTTGAACTTGTTTATAGTGTATATCTGCTAATAATTCCACTGATTTAAATTCTAACAACAATTTATTCTCTATCACCAGGTCAGCTCTAAAACCAGCATCCAATTTTATAGTTTGATGAATTAGCGGGATAGCTTTCTGCCTTTCAAATAGAATGTTTTCTTTTGCAATCTCAAAACAAAAAATTTCTTCATATACACTTTCAAATAATCCCGGCCCATATAATTTATGAACTCTGAAACATATATCTAACACAATCTTAGATAATTCATTTTCTCTTTTTATCAGTTCGTCGTTATTCATTTTAGTGCAAATACTTCACACAAAAATCAAAAAAATATTTAGTGCTCTTTGTATTCTTTGTCCCTTTGTGTGAAACCAATTCTCATTCTAAGCCGGCACATGTATTTCATCTGCATAATCGGCCAATCCATAATTTTCTGTCAAACATTTTTCTGGATTCAACACATGCCATTCAAACTCATCCCGGAAATGCCGGATGGCCGCCGCAATTGGCCAGGCCGCTGCATCGCCCAATGGACAAATAGTATTTCCTTCAATCTTTCGTTGAATATCCCAAAGGAGGTCTATATCACTTATTTTCCCTTTGCCCTTTTCTATGTTCAATAAGATTTTTTCCATCCAGCCCGTACCTTCCCTGCAAGGGCTGCACTGCCCGCAACTTTCGTGGCGATAAAACCTGGCTAAAGTATAGGTGTGACGAACGACACATTGATCTTCATCCAGCACAATAAACCCGCCGGAACCCATCATACTGCCGGTTGCAAAGCCGCCGTCACTGAGGCTTTCGTAATTCATTAATCGCTTTTCTCCTTTAGCAGTGGTAAGTAAAAGATTTGCCGGAAGGATAGGAACAGATGAACCGCCCGGAATACAGGCTTTTAATTTTTTACCTTTTGCAATCCCGCCACAATATTCATCACTGTAAATAAAATCTTCTACGGAGATGGTCATATCTATCTCGTAAATGCCGGGCTTATTAATATTACCACAAGCACTGATTAATTTTGTACCGGTACTTTTACCTACACCAATTTTTGCATATTCATCAGCACCATCATTCATTATAGGTACAATGGCAGCAAGTGTTTCCACATTGTTTACTACTGTTGGCCTTTCCCAGGCACCCTTTACGGCAGGGAAGGGAGGCTTAATTCTCGGGTTACCTCTTTTACCTTCCAGGCTTTCTATCAATGCGGTTTCTTCTCCGCAGATATAAGCCCCTGCCCCACGATGCACATACATTTCACAATCAAATCCTGAGCCCTGAATATTTTTCCCCAGCCAGCCATTTTGTTTTGACTCAGCAATAGCCACTTCCAGGATATCTGTTATCCAATCATACTCTCCCCTGATATAAATATAACTGGTATTGCTACCTAACGCAAACGAAGAAACGATCATTCCTTCTATCAACAAATGCGGGATAAATTCCATAAGGTAGCGGTCCTTAAAAGTACCTGGTTCGCTTTCATCGGCATTGCAAACCAAATGGCGTGGCACAGCTTCTGGCTTTGCAATAAAACTCCATTTTAATCCTGTGGGGAAACCTGCACCACCACGGCCACGTAAGCCACTTTTCTTTACTTCTTCCACAATTTCTGCAGGCTGCATTTTCAAAGCTTTTTCTACACTGCGGTAACCGCCTTCACGACGATATACTTCGTAGCCTTTTATGCCCGGAACATTTATTTTATCTAATAATAATTTTTTACTCATTTGCCCCTAACTCCTAAAAGGAATTTTTTATGTTACATTAATATTTTTTTGTTACAAACATTTGTTCTTTAATCAACTTTAGAGGCGTCGCACTCTTGTACAAAATATCTTTATACAGCTTTTATCTTAGCGTATATATTCTAAATACAATATGAGCATCTAAAAAAACAAACTCTTTTATTTTTTCAATTTTCCATCAACATACGCATTGGATGCAATGTTCTTGCAAAAGGATTTAATACAAGACCTAACGATTCCAACGTTGTTGCGCACAGCAAAGGTTTGTCTCCTTCTTCTCCATATATAACAGGCGCCGGGCCTCCCTCTCCTTCATATTCAAAATAAGCAGAGCAAACTTTTCTTTTTAAGACACTACCGTCTGCCAACGAAAAGCTCATTTCTTTATAACGCTCGATATCCAGTTCATCTAAAATTTTGCCCGGTACCAAACTATACACAGCGCCACTATCTACCAAAAAGCTCACCTCAGCATTTTTTGCTGATTTGCGGTGTTCCCTAACTTTTAGTATAGCCGTTGTTATCCCCATTAAATTTATTTTTTTTCTTTATCATGATTAAACATCCAATGCACGCCGAATTTATCTTTTGTCATTCCAAACCTGGCGCCCCAAAAAGTATCCTGCATCGGCATAGTAATATTTCCCTCTTCACCTAGTGCAGTAAAAGTGGTTTCTATAAGATCGGGATCAGTAAAATTCAGGGATAAACTTACTTGGTCCCCGCTGTTTACAGTAACGCCTGGCGGACAATCACTCACCATAAATTTAAGATCCCCGGCTTCAAATACTGCATGAAGAATTTTATCTTTCATGGTCTCATCCTGCGCCATATTTGCCCCTCCAAATGTTTGTGACTGAGTTATTTTTCCTCCCAGTGCTTTTTCATAAAAATTTAATGCTTCTGCTGCATTACCATTAAAATTTAAGTAAGGGATAATTGCTTCCATGAGTTTTAAATTTTAATTATTTCTTGTCACGTTATTCCTGCACTCTTCAATGATCGCATCCACTTTTTCTTTAGTCAAATGTTCCCGGTATGTTTTACCAAACTGCATCATAGGTGCATAACCACAGGCGCCCAGGCATTCTACTGTTTTTAGGGTGAACATACCGTCGGCTGTTGTTTCGCCAACTTTAATGTCCAGCTTTTGTTTTATATAATCAATAATATCATCACTACCATTGAGCATGCAGGGCCCGGTTTGGCATACCTCGAACATGTATTTACCAACAGGTTTTAAATTGTACATGCTGTAAAAACTGGCTACTTCATACACTTCTATCGGTTCAATATTTAAAAGTGAGGCCACATAATCCATAACCGGCACATCAAGCCAGCCATTAAATTGCTGTTGAGCTAAATGCAATACGGGCAACAAGGCACTTTTCTGTTTGCCTTCGGGGTAATGTGAGATGATTTCTGTTACCTTATTTAATTTGTCTTCTGAAAAAACAATTTGCATTTATTTTAATTTATTACGGTCTTTCAATTTTTTAATATCCAATAAATCCTGATCTCTTCCTGCATTTTCTTTATTAATAATTAATTCATTATATCCAATAAAATTGGTAGGAATTCCATTCATATTCACGATGCGTTTATTTTTAAAAGCAAAATCAAAGTCCACACCATTCAAATCATTCAAAATATCAATTCTTATCGGCGGATAACCTAATTGGGCTATCATACCTTTTTTTAAAAAATCTTCCGTTTTAAAATCGAGCGATCCAAAGCCAAAGTCTTTTAATATTGCAAGAATTTTCTGTGCATTTTCTTCTGTATTATTTATACAAATGTCCAGGTCTTTTGTAGTTCGGGGGTAGCCATGAATACTTACTGCAAACCCTCCTATTACTAAATACTCCAGTTCATACTTATTACAAAGGGCAATGAAATCTTCAAAATCCTTTTGAAATTCAGGCATTTTGTTTTTCATTGCTATTTCGTTTTAGTATCACTCCTACTTTTTCAATCCTTGGCAGGTTATTTTCCTTACCATTAAAATAATTGAGTTTTCTCAAATCAAAACACTCTTTCAATAACTCAGCCGGGCTTAGTTTTGCAAAATAAGAATCATCATTTTTTTCTGCATCTTTATAAGATACAAGATTCAAAACCATTTCTATTTTTCTTTTCTTATTCATTACATGAATTAAAAAAATTACGCATCCATTTCCCCTGCAATAAGGTTTAAACTACTCATTGTTATTACTGCATCACTCAGCATACCGCCTTTTGTAAGTTCAGGATAGGCCTGGTAATAAATAAAACAAGGCCTGCGGAAGTGAAGCCTATAGGGTGTTCTGCCCCCATCGCTTATCAGGTAAAACCCTAACTCCCCATTTGCGCCTTCCACTGAACTATACACTTCTCCAACGGGCATTTCTATTTCGCCCATTACAATTTTAAAATGATAAATGAGTGCTTCCATTTTAGTATATACATCTTTCTTTTCCGGAAGATAATAAGCCGGGGAGTCCGCATGAAACACTTCGGCTTCTGCACCTTTAAACGCCTGCACTTTTTGCCATGCCTGTTTAATAATACTCAGGCTCTCCCACATTTCCTCGTTGCGAACTAAAAAGCGGTCGTAACAATCGCCGGTTTTGCCTACCGGAATTTTGAAATCGAATTCCTGGTAGCTGCTGTATGGAGTGTGCACACGAACATCATAATCTACACCGGCTGCTCTTAAATTAGGGCCGGTAAAACCGTAATTCAATGCCCGCTCTGCACTTATGGGCCCGGTACCGATTGTACGGTCCATAAAAATACGGTTACGGGTAAAAAGGTTTTCAAACTCTTTCAACTGCCGTGGATATTCTGCTAAAAATTTTTCTAGCTTTTCAAAAGCGGTATTGGTAAAATTTCTTTCAAACCCACCAATGCGGCCAATATTTGTTGTAAGCCGTGAACCACAAACTTCTTCATAAATTTCATAAATCAGTTCCCGGAATTGCATGAGGTATAAAAACCCGGAATAAGCGCCACTATCTACGCCCACTATTGAATTGCAGATAAGATGATCGCTGATACGTGCCAACTCCATAATAATAACCCGCAGGTAATCTACTCTTTTGGGAATAGTAACATTTAATAATTTTTCGCAGGTGATGTGCCAGCCCATATTGTTTATGGGAGAGGAACAATAATTTAACCTGTCAGTAAGCGGCGTAATCTGGTATAGTGGCCGTCGTTCAGCAATTTTTTCAAACGCCCGGTGAATGTACCCAATTGTAGAGGTAGCCTCTAGAATACGTTCCCCATCTAGCTCTAAAATATTTTGAAACACACCATGTGTAGCAGGATGTGTTGGGCCCAGGTTTAAAGTGGTTGTTTGTTTTTCAATTGAACCTTCCGGCAATAAAATATGGCCTTGTTGAGTCATCAATTTTTTTTATTTTTTGTTCCGGGCATTAAATCTTTTTTTCAACATCGTGGTGTTATCATAATCCCGATTTTTCGGAACCCTCTTTTACATATAGCTCTTTTATCAAGCGAATGATAGAATCACCAGTAATACTCATGATACAGATAAAAAAGGAATCCAGTTATACAAAATCTTTTTGTCAACTTTACTAGTCCGTTCTAAAAGTGTCATGCGAGTTTCTATCTCCTTTATCTCCCAAACATTTCATCATCTTTATCAATCCTGGTTTGATCTTCCAAGGGGAACTCTTTCCGCATTGGAAAATAATCCATTTCATCAACATTCAATATTCTTATCAGGTTAGGATGGCCAACGAAATTTACGCCGTAAAAATCATAAGTTTCCCTTTCCATAAAATTAGCGGCTTCATATAATGCTGTAGCGCTAAAGATATCCGGTGTTTGAATATCTGTAAAAACTTTAAATCTTAGGCGGATATTATCCACGAGGTTGTGCAGGTGATAAACAACGGCCAACTCTGCCTGAACTTTTTCAGGATAATGTACGGCTTGCAGATCAGTTAAAAAGGTAAATTTTAAATCGGGGTCATCAAAAAGAAACTGTAAAATTTTTAAGTTAATTTCTTTTTTAGCAGTAAAGGTGAGCATTCCGTATGGCTCATGAAAATCAGAAAGCTGATCGCCAAATTTTTGCTCCAGTTTTAGTTTTATCGTTTCGTTTGTCAACGCTTTTAATTAATAACAAGTTGAATAATTAAATACTAGAAATTACTTCCGGCAATGAAATTTCTGGTATTTAATTTAACTCTTTTTCTTTACTGAATACTGTAACTGTTTAATAGATCTTTGTATTGACTGCTATGCCTCCTTCTTAAACCTTCTGCCTCTACCAGGTCCTGAATTTTAATGATACCATCAAGAACTGCTTCAGGCCGGGGCGGGCATCCTGGGATATAAACATCTACGGGAATAATCTGATCTATACCTTGTAGTACTGAATACGTATCAAAAATTCCTCCGCTGCTGGCGCAGGCACCCATAGCCAATACCCACCTTGGTTCAGCCATTTGCAAATAAACCTGCTTAAGCACCGGGCCCATTTTTTTTGCAATGGTACCCATTACCATGAGCAGGTCACATTGCCGTGGTGAAAACCCCACTCTTTCAGATCCAAAACGGGCAAGGTCATAATGGCTTCCCATGGTTGCCATAAACTCAATACCACAGCAACTTGTGGCAAAAGGTAAAGGCCATATAGAATTTTTTCGGGCCAGGCTTACTACCTTTTCAAAATTGGTAGCCATATAACCTTCCCCCATATACCCTTCAGGAATGCCTTCAAATTTTACAGTATTATTATATTGTACCGGACGACTCATAATTACTTCTAAGTTTTTATCATCTTACCCCTTCTGCGATGAACTCCATATTTATTTTAAAATTCATAACTCCAAAATACAGGAGTTAGAACTACTCTTCCCAATTTAGTGCGCCTTTTTTAAAAATGTAGACGAACCCTGCCAGAAACAGGCCAACAAACATTAATATCGACATAAACCCATTCCAGCCAAGTGCCCTGAAATTTACCGCATATGGATAAAAGAAAATTACTTCTACATCAAACAAAACAAATAAAATTGCGACTAGAAAATATTTTATAGCCATTGGTTGGCGGGCATTGCCTTTTATTTCTATCCCACTTTCAAAATTTTGAAGTTTATCTGAGCCCTTTCTTTTTGGGCCGAGGAGATTAGAACCCCAAATAATAGTCGCTATTAAACCACTTGCAAAAATCAGCTGTAACAAAATAGGCAGGTAATTATTTGCATTATTTATTTCTGCAACTTGTAACAAATAAAACTCCATTGATTAAAGTGATTTTAGCAAAAATATGGCAGGCTTTCCAATATACAACGCCCTGTTTAAAATAGAGATATAAAAAAACCCGTTATAAAATAACGGGCATTTTTTTATTTATTTTTTGACTTTACTTTTTTTTTGGAGAGGTGCCTGATTTTTGTTTTACCGCAGTTTTTGCCGGAGCAGCTTTTTTAGGCGGCGCTTTGGGATCATTTTTACTAATCAACTCCCTATTAGCTACTAGCTGAGTATCGCTTGGGTCTAAGGCAATAGCTTTATCGGCGTACGTAATTGCAGTTGCCTGATCTTTCTTAACATTATAGTAATATTCGATAAAATATTTGTACGCACCGATCAACTGGGCTTTTACCTTTTCTTTGTCAGAAGTTGCTTCTCCGATAGCTATAGCTTTTTCGTAAGAAGGTACTGCCAGTCCTAAAGCTCCAGTGGAGTCTACCCCCGCATTTGCTTTACCAATCATATAATATCCAAAAATATCTTCAGGGTATTTGGCTACATACTTATTAAACACATCTATAGAAGGTTGAAATTCATTGGCACGGAAATAATCATAACCTGCATAATATAAATCTGTTTTTCCAATATTTTTTTTAACTGTCAGGATTTTACTGAACCAATCCGCAGCTTCTTTATATTTTTTCTGATTCTCATAAGCCAGGGCAATGGCTTTCAGGTAGCTTACCTTATTTGCCTCAACCGTATCAAGTGCTACTGCCTTATCTACCAGTTTACCAGCTTCTTCTTCGTTTCCTGGAAATTTGAGCAAAATTGTTGCATAGGAAGAGTAGTCACCCGCACCGATTTTATCCGTTAACTGGTGTTTAAAATATTCATCATAACTGGATTTCGCATTTACTGAATCACCTAAGCGATTATATGCAAGTGCTTTCACACCGTATAAATTTGGATAAGGCGAAGTTCCACCTGCAGTTATACATTCATTAGATTTTGTGATAGCCTCATTAAACAAACCCTGAGCATATTTTAATGATGCCCTGTAATAACAGGCTTTAGGATCATCGTCTGAATTAGCTAACCACTTGTCAAGAAACTGTGCACTCCGGGGCACATCGGTATCATAATAATAATTAAATAAAGTGTTATAGACCGGTGCATATGCAGGATCTTTTGCAATCGCATTATTATAAAACTGGGTATATAAAGCCTCTTGGCCATACCCTTGTGTTTGATACACACGACCCGAGCGGTAAATTGCACGGGCGTAATTCGGATTTAAAGCTAAAGCTGACTGATATGCCTTAATAGCATTTCCGCCATCAGCAAACTTGCGGTACGCATCGCCCAGATTTGCCCAAACTTCCGGGTCTTTGAAACCTTTTAGCGTTGTTGCTAATTTGAGCTTATCTATAGCATAAGCGGCATCACCATTTTTACTGTCTGGGTTACTATTTGCAAATCCAATTGCATTTAAAACAGGAATACTTTTTCCCTGGCTAAGGGAAATAGCAGTTTCAAAATGGCTCCTGGCTTCAGCCGTTTTACCCTCTAACAATTCTACATGTCCCACCCCTGCAAGTATAAGAGGGCTGTTAGGACTAGCCGATAATTTCTGAAGATATAAAGCTTTTGCGCCTGCAATATCATCCAGGCCTAATTCTGCCTGGCCCAGCCAATAAACGGCCTCCTCATTATTAGGATTAGCAGTTACTAACTTTTGGAAAACATCTTTGGCACTTTTATATCTTTCATAATATATAAATTTCTTTCCGTCATCTATACTCTGCGCTATTATCCCATTCGCAAAGACCATAGTTGTCATTAAAAAAATTGCAATTTTAAAATTCTTCATTGTATTTATTTTTATAGTTGACTGAAATAAAGTTATTTAATTTAATAAGAAACAGTTAAAATAAAATTTAAAATTTTGGTAATTTGTTATTTAGCCTGACATTTCTTATTTGAAACCCCATAACTGGTCCAAGGTATGCTCTGTTGAAAATTAATTGGCCTCTTTCATATTTTAAGAAACTCACAAACCCGGCACCTAAACCAGTATAATTTTCTTTAAGAATATAATACAAACCACGTACCAAAGGATATCTTTTGGTTAAGATGCTTGTCTGCATTGGTTTTACATACGGTGAGTCTTTACAGGAAGCACATTGTACATAGGCGATTTTTACTTTTGTTAAAAGATTAACCTGGGCTGAATCTTCGGGGTTTCCTATCCATTCTATCCCCACCATACCAATGGCATTTTCATTAGATGCGACATAATCTATAACTTCTTTTGAGGTTCTGGCAGCCTTTACCACCGATGTGTCAAAATTTTGTCCCCGTAAAACTGAATCCATAATAAACCTTACGGTGCTCGTTGCACTTAATCCATCAAAAATGATAGTCTGATTTCTGTTAGAGTTGCCCTTTAATTGACTCTGCAACCGATCTAAACTGAATAAAGTATCATTGCTTCTATTATTAACCAAAACCGCAATGGCATCGGAGGCTATTTCATCCCAGGCCGGGTTATACTTTAAAGAATCAATAAAAAACTTTTCTTCTTTATTCGTTAGGCCCCTGGTTACAATCACCATTCTATTTGCACTATCCCTGAATAAATCTTTGAGGCATTCTGCTTCAGGCTTATAATGAGCTATTATATTGGTACCCGGGAATGAGGCTTCATAAATTTTTATCTGCTCATCTATTACTGGTTTGAAAGATTCATCTACACTTATATGTATGGTACCATAAATAGGAGAATCATCGAAAACCGGATTTTGCTTCGCATGTTTACATGAAAAACAAATAAATATCATCAACCATATAAATAAAATTGCGGGCAGGCTTAGTTTTTTCATCTGTCCCTTAAATAGTTTTTTTTATAGCCCCGGTAAATTCTAAATAAACCGTAGAAAACGCAAACTCCGCCAAAAGCCTTCATAGTTGGGTCATCAAACCGAGCCTCCAGGCCAGTGTGAAAGTATTTGATAAAAATTAAAAATACCCCCATAGAAGCCCACATAAATCCCATGCCATAATCCATTAAGCTTCGCATGCGGATAAATCCTTTGTCCCTTTCAGAAATTGGGGATTTTTCAAATTCTTCCAGTGCCATAGTATTTTTTTGAGTGAGCAATTTAATGATAAAAATTTTAAGGCCTTATTGGGCAACAAACTTGTCGGTATAGTATAAAATACAGAAACACTTTGCCCAGCTGATTTTCCTGGAATTTATAAAGGCATTTATTAAACGCCTTAATTACTATATTTTTAAATGCCTTCTTTTAGAATTTTTAAATCTTTTATATTACCATCGGAGCCCTACATAGATTTTTACTAAGATGCATTGGTTTTTATAATCCATAAGACCATAAAAGTTAAAGTAAAAAATTTGTTTATTTAGTTATCATTTTACAGGATAGCCTGATAGTCAGAAACAGAAGGGAAGAGCAAGACAACAATTGATATGCAACTATCCATTCACCCCTTTATCTTTGCCAAATGAGGATTTTAATTGTTTGCCTTGGCAATATTTGCCGCAGCCCTTTAGCAGAAGGCATATTGCAAAAAAAAGCATCGGAGGCAGGCCTGGCCTGGAAAATTGAAAGTGCAGGGACGAATGGATATCACTGCGGTCAGGCACCGCATCATTTAAGCCAGAAAGTGGCAAAGAAAAATGGGATCGATATAAGCCAACAACTTTCCCGGAAATTTACAAAAAATGACATGGCAGAATACAGCCGCATTTACGTTATGGCTGCTGATGTATTGCATGAAGTTAAAAGCATAAGTGGAAAATCATTTGATGAAAAAAAAGTTGATTTTTTTTTAAATGAATTGTACCCGGGTAAAAATAAAGATGTGCCTGATCCGTGGTACGGCGATGAAGATGGGTATGATGCGGCGTATGAATTGATTGATGCCGGCTGCAATGCAATCATTGAAAATTATTTTGCCACCTTCCAAACAGAAAAAAACAATGTCTAAGCCGGGCATACCACAGGGTACAAGAGATTTTTCTGCAGAAACCGTGCAGAAAAGAAATTTTATTTTAAATACCATCAAAACTGTTTTTGAATTGTATGGCTTTCAGCCTTTGGAAACACCAGCCATGGAAAACCTGGAAACACTGATGGGTAAATACGGGGAAGAAGGTGACAAATTAATTTTTAAAATATTAAACAATGGCCTGGGCGATCCAAAAAATACAGATAAAGCAAAAGCAGGTTTCGAAAAATTAATACAAGGGAAAAATTCAGCAGAACTTACAGAACGGGCACTCAAATACGATCTTACTATTCCTTTTGCAAGGTACGTGGCAATGAATCACGGCCAACTAACGTTTCCGTTTAAGCGCTACCAGGTACAACCCGTATGGCGGGCAGACCGGCCACAGAAAGGCCGCTACCGGGAATTTACCCAATGTGATGCAGATGTCGTTGGCAGCACTTCCCTTCTTAATGAGATTGAGTTATCCAATATATACCATGAAGTTTTTATGAGGTTGGGTTTGAAAGGCTACCAGTTAAAAATAAATAACAGGAAGATACTTGGTGCCCTGGCAGAACTTTCCGGTGGGGCCGAAAAGATGATGGCGATTACCATTGCTATAGATAAATTGGATAAAATCGGACTTGATAAAGTAAAAGAAGAATTATCCGCCGGGAAATTATCCGCCGGAGAGATTAGCATTATAGAAAACTATTTAAAGATTGAAGGAGATAACGACGAAAAATTGGCTGCACTGGAAGAACTTTTTAAATTAAATGAAACAGCAAAAAAAGGAATTGAGGAATTACGTTTTATTTTAAACAATACTAAAAACATAAATCTCATCATTGACCAAACCCTGGCCCGGGGGCTTAATTATTATACCGGGATAATTTTTGAAGCTAAGGCGCCGGTTGCAGTAAAAATGGGCAGTATAGGCGGAGGAGGGCGTTATGATGACCTTACAGGGTTATTCGGTGTGTCCAATATTGCCGGGGTAGGCATTAGCTTTGGTGTAGACCGGATTTATGATGTGCTGGAAGAATTAAGTCTTTTTCCTCAAAACCTGCAGGTAAGCACCAGGGCTTTATTTTTTAATATGGGTGAAAAAGAAAGTATCGTCGTATTGGGAGTTATGCAAGGGTTAAGGAGTCATGGCATATCCTGCGAACTTTTTCATGAACCTGCAAAAATGGATAAGCAGTTTAAATATGCTGACAAAAAAAATATACCTTTTATTATTATCATAGGCAGTAAAGAAACAGATAAAAAAGAAGCTG
This sequence comes from Ferruginibacter sp., assembly GCA_039920545.1. Classification (GTDB taxonomy): domain Bacteria; phylum Bacteroidota; class Bacteroidia; order Chitinophagales; family Chitinophagaceae; genus Ferruginibacter. Next base: position 29,229 of record JBDSDN010000055.1, read on the forward strand.
TTGTCAAAAACCTGAAAACCGGTGTGCAGCAAATAATACCGCTCGACCAATTAAACCTGTTTTTTGAAAAATAATGTTCCTTTCTTTAGGTTACCAAAAAATATTTTTGGTATTAATTTAAAATTAGTTTTATGCAAACACGTTCATTTTCAATTATCCTGATTGCATTTACTGCAGTAATAGTTTTCGCTTCCTGTTCAAAAAAATCTAATACACAGGGGCGGTACATTCCAAAAACGGCATCGATGGTACTTCAGATAAATGGTGAGGCTTTGACAGCAAAACTCCCCTGGGAAGAGATTAAAACAAATGAGTTGTTTAAAGAAATTTATGCCGATACAGCAGTGTCATCCTACATAAAATCTGTCCTGGATAATCCGGAAGTTACAGGCATAGATATAAAAAAGGACCTTAGCTTTTTTGTTCAAAAGGATACCTCGGGCAGTTACGCTGCAGTTGAAGGTGTTATAAATGATGCGTCTAAATTCAAATCATTTCTAAACAATTCCGGCGATAAAACTGCAGAAAGGGAAAAAGATGGTATCCATTTCTTAGCTAATGGTAAAATAAATTCTTCATGGAATAAAGAACGATTTGTAATTGTTATTGACGCTCCCAATATTCCGAGCGCCGGCAAATTTCCCCATGGATACGACTCTGCAAGCACTATACCTACAATGTATAAAAGAGATTTATCAGCAACTACGGCTAAATTATTCTCCCTGGAGGAAGAGAATAGCCTGGCAAAAAATGAAAAATTTTCTGAGTTGGTAAACACTAAAGCTGATTTACATTTTTGGTTTAATGGAGAGTCAATCAATTCCAGCTCAATGACGATGTCTCCATTAAGCATGATGAATTTGAATAAATTGTATGAAGGCATTATAGTATGTGGCACAGCTAATTTTGAAAACGGGAAAATAGTAGCGGAAATAAAATCCTATGCCGGAAATCAAATGACGGAAATCTGGGAAAAGTATAGCGGTAGCAAAGTAAATAGCGACATGTTGAAAAGAATTCCGGGTAATGATATTGCCGCCTTAATAGCAATGAATTTTAAGCCTGAAGGAATCCGTGAATTTTTAAAACTAGCCGGCATGGATGGGTTTGCTAATCTTGGCGCCTCTTCCTTTGGATTTGACCTGGATGATTTTATTAAAGCGAACAAAGGCGATGTTATCCTGGCCATTTCAGATATTTCTCATGACAGTTTGCGGAAACCGGATGCCCAGTTATTATTCTCCGTATCTATTGGCGACAAAAATTCGTTCTCAAAATTAATAGCAGCCGGTAAAAAATTAAGCGTCGAAAAAATGGGTGATTCTGCGGCAAACAAATTTTATTCTAACAGTAATGAAAATTATTTTGTGATAGGAAATAATAAAGAAAGGATAGATAAATATATAGGTGCAAGCAATAACAACAACTTCCCTTTTTTAGAGAAAATAAACACCAGCCCGATTGGGGCGTATATCAATTTTCAATATATTCTTGGCGCTATGAAAACTGATGCAACTAAAGACAGCCTGGAGTTTGCACAATATAATGCAACCCTCAAAATGTGGGACAACCTTATTTCTACAGGCGGCGGGTTTAAAAACGGCGCTATTACTCAACATGTAGAAATAAACCTCGTAGATAAAACTATGAATAGCCTGAAGCAACTAAATAATTACCTGGGGGTTATGGGAACTATTGAAAAAAAGAAAAAAGCGGCAGGGTATAAATGGGATGCAGCGGCCATGAAAATGGATAGCCTGAAATTAGACAGGCAAATAAATTTACCGAGATGATATCTATAATCGTCGTCCGATGAAAATCGGGGAGTTTCAACTACTTTTCAATCTGCATTACACTATACAGTAATAAACTAATTTTTAAAAACCATTGGTATCAAACCGTCAAAAATTTTTATTTTTTTTTGACGATTTTTTATTTAATAAAGTAATACACTAATTTGAAAGTTCATTTGGTATTAATTGGCATTTATGACGACTATTACTTTACAAAATGTGGTGCCCGAATTTTTAGAGTCAGAAAAAATTGAACATTCCGGCATTTGGAATAAGCAGATTATCATTAATAAAGGAGAAAAGCTACAGATTATTGCTCCAAGTGGCAGGGGCAAAACTTCACTTATCCATTTTTTATACGGATTAAGAAAAGATTATAAAGGCGACATTTATTTTGATAATAAAAACATTGATAGCTTTTCTACAGAAGATTTTGCCGGATACCGCAGTAAAAATATCAGTATCATTTTCCAGGACTTACGGCTTTTTCCCGCCCATGCTGCAAATGAAAATATTAATATAAAAAGATTATTAAAGCCTTTTCACCCGGCAAGTAATATACGGGAAATGGCAAAGCGTTTAGGCATTGCTTCAAAACTTGATCAGCTCTCCCAAACCTGCAGCTATGGCGAGCAACAGCGCATTGCAATTATCCGGGCGTTACAACAGCCGTTTGATTTTTTATTAATGGATGAGCCGTTTAGCCACCTGGATGATACCAACCGGCAAAAGGCAATGGAGCTGATAGAAGAAGAAGCTGCAAAAAGAAATGCTACAATAATTTTAGCAGATTTAAAACCGAGGGAATATTTTAAGGCAGGCAGTATTTTACTTTTATAGTAACAGAAAAATGGCAACAAATAATACAACCACAGAAGTAATAAAAGCCAATAGCTTATCGTTTAAAAACATTGCTCCATTTTTAAATACCGGGCAAAATAAATCATCCCGTCTTTTCAGTTATGTAGGTTTAGGAATTGGGGTGTTGCTCTTATTATGTTCGGCGCAGATGTATATAAATATTAACCAGCTGATCAAGGATAAAAATCCACGCAAAAACGGTTTTGATTTTGTTTCTGTCACCAAAACTATTACCAATCAAAATATGGGTGGCGATAATCGCTTTACTGAAGCTGATATTCAGGATTTAAAATTGCAACCATTTATAAAGGATGCTGCACCGCTTAGCAGCAACCAGTTTCGGGCCAAGGCCAGTGCCGGGAATATTATCCCTTTCAGTACCGATTTATTTTTAGAATCTGTAAAAGATAATTTTATTGATACTGTGCCAGCTTCCTTTAAATGGCAGGCGGGGCAGCAGGATGTTCCCATTATTTTTTCTGCAGATTTTTTAGAAATGTACAATGTTTTTGCACCAGCGCAGGGTTTGCCCCAGCTTTCCGAAAGTAGCATAGGCACTGTAAATGTGGTGCTGGAATGTTACGGTGCCTCGGGAATAAAGGCTGAGTTCCGTGGGCATATTGTTGCCGTAAGTGACCGCATTAATTCTGTGCTGGTGCCGGAAAACTTTTTACTTTGGGCCAATAAAACTTTTGGCAATGCAACCGATGCACCGGCAGCAAGAGTCTATATAAAAACCATTGACGCAAACAATGCAGATTTATTGAATTTCCTGCAGAAGAAAAATTATCATGTAAATAAAGAAAAAACAAAATTTGGCAGGGTAAAACAAATATTACAGGGGATTGTGAGCGGCCTTGGTGGTTTTGCTTTGCTGGTAATTTTATTGGCCATGATGCTGTTTTCCTTTTACCTGCAACTGATGATAGCCCGAAGCAAAGATAATCTTCAGCTTCTGCTCACGCTGGGCTATTCGCCCAAATGGCTGAGCAAAACCTTAGCAAAAAAATGGATTCCGGTTTATACCATCATCATTTTTGTAGCTTTGGCAATAACACAATTATTTCAATATATATTTCAAAAGTATTTCATTACAGGAGGTGGGCAGCTCTCTCAATGGATAGATATTATTGTAATTGCCATAACCTTGCTGTTGATGCTACTTTGTATTACCATAAACAACAGGCTTATAAAAAAACTGTTGTATAAATTATAATTTTTCTCTCCACCAGATTACATTTTGCATAGCCTTACTTTTAAATTTATCATCTACAATAGCAAAATTTACAATTTCCACTTTAAAGGGAATCAGGCTTTCATAATTAAGATAGTCCTGTAAATCGGGAAGATTTAGAGTTTTATCACTTAAAGGAATAATACCGATGTCAAGATCAGAAAATCTATGATAGTCGCCTCTGGCCCGGCTTCCAAAAACAAATATCCTGCAGCGTTTTTCTTTCAGTTTCTCCAGCACTATACTTTTTGCAATCTCGACATAATCCTTAATAAAAGGCTTATGATTTAATGGAAGCATAAGTGGTGGCAATTGCTTCGGCATAGCTTTTTAATTTAGGATGAATTGATTGGAAAATATCTTCCTTATAAACATGACTTAAAAGATTGCGGCTATCTAAAGCATCATTCAAAACTAAAAAAGTTTCCTCATCAATTTTTTCTTCCTGAAAATAGGCTTTAATTACTTCTTTTGGGTATTGAAACCTCACTTCTCTCAATTCGTAGAAATAGGCTTTCAAAAGCTTCCATAGTAACTCAATCTTATATTCAAATTTTTGTATTTGGCCATTTAATATTACATCCTGCTCAATTGCAGTAAACTTATCAAACTTAATTTCCAGCGATTGCTGAAAACTTAATATTGCCGTACCCAGATCTTTATATAATAAATCATATTTAGTTTCTCCCATGTTTCAAATTTAAATTATATTTTCATAAATAATTGCCGCCCCCTGCCCTACACCCACACACATTGTAGCAAGTCCATATTTACTTTTTCTTTTTTTCATTTCATGTAAAAGTGTCGTAGAAATTCTAACGCCGCTGCAACCCAGTGGATGGCCAAGAGCAATAGCACCGCCATTTACATTGACTTTTTCCAGGTCCAAGCCCAAATCATGAATACAGGCAATACTTTGCGATGCAAATGCTTCGTTCAGTTCTATTAAATCCAAATCTGCTACCGTAAGCCCGGCACGATCCAACGCTTTTTTTGTGGCAGGTACCGGTCCAATGCCCATTACGGCGGGCTCCACGCCTGCAACTGCCATGCTCACTATTTTTGCAATGGGGTTTAATCCATATTTTTTAACTGCCGCTTCGCTGGCCAGCAACATAGCGGCAGCGCCATCATTTATGCCACTGCTGTTACCGGCAGTCACGGTTCCGCCATCTAAAAAAGCAGGTTTTAATAGTGACAGTTTTTCAAGAGACGATAGCCTCGGGTGTTCATCGTTTTCAAAATCAAATTGCTCTTTTCCAACCTGCACGGCCACCGGAATAATTTCATCTTTAAATTTTCCTGCCGCAAAAGCTTTGGCATATTTCTGATGGCTCTCGAGGGAAAATTCGTCCTGGGCATGCCGGCTGATGTTCCATTGTTTTGCAACATTTTCTGCAGTTTCACCCATCGAAAATGGATAATACTTTTCGCTCAATTTTATATTTACAAAACGCCAGCCCATGGTTGTATCAAAAATTTCTGCATTCCGGCTAAATGCCGATGAACTTTTAGGGATCACAAACGGTGCCCTGCTCATGCTTTCCACGCCGCAAGCAATCATCATTTCTGCATCGCCGCAGGCAATTGTACGGGCACTATCCATAATAGCCTGTAGGCCGCTGGCACAAAGCCTGTTTACCGTATTGCCCGCTACACTAACGGGAAGGCCTGCCAGCAATACTGCCATACGGGCTACATTACGGTTGTCTTCCCCGCTTTGGTTAGCCGCACCCGCAATTACGTCTTCAATTGCATTCACATCAATATCCGGGTTGCGGTTAATCAAAGTTTTAATAATATAAGCCAGCAAATCATCCGGCCGCATATTGGATAATGCGCCGCCATATTTCCCAATCGGCGTTCTCACCGAATCAATTACATAAATATTTTCCATACGATTATTTTTTTTTCCAGGCAAGAGCAACAGCTATGGTCATCATCGTTGCATCGCCCTCTTTTACAGCATAACGTTATTGAACAAAAGCGGAGGATAGAATGACTGATAACGTTCATAATACGAATAAAAAAAGGATACAGTTATGCCCGTTAATTTATTCATCTGTGAAGATCAGTCTAATTCGTGTCATGATTGTCTCCATCCATTACCTTCTCTATACCACAAAGAACGTAAATTTGCCGCATGTCAATTAAGAAAAATATACGTGAGTTCAGCTTACCGGAACTGAAAGAATATTTTGAATCTGTAGGTGATAAAAAATTCCGGGCCATACAAACTTACGAATGGCTCTGGAAAAAAAATGCCCGCAGTTTTGATGATATGAGTAACCTTTCCCTGGATCTCCGGAAAAAACTGTTGGAAGAGTTTGAATTAAACAGCCTAACTGTAGATGCTACACAACACAGCAACGACGGTACTTTAAAATCACGGTATAAAACATACGATGGGCATTTAATTGAAGGTGTTTTAATACCTACTGAGAAAAGATTTACTGCCTGCGTTTCATCCCAGATAGGCTGCAGCCTTAGTTGTAAATTTTGTGCAACCGGTTTAATGGACCGGAAACGAAATTTAAATTTTGATGAAATATACGACCAGGTAGCCATGCTGAATGAGCAAAGCGAAAAAGCATATGGCCAAAAATTATCCAATATTGTTTACATGGGCATGGGCGAGCCATTGCTTAATTATAAAAATGTTTTAAAAAGCATTGATAAAATTACGGCCAGTGATAGTATGGCCATGAGCCCTAAAAGAATTACTGTTTCCACCGCAGGTGTAGCCAAAATGATAAAGCAATTGGGCGATGATAAGGTGCGTTTTAATTTAGCCTTATCATTACATGCCGCAACCGACAAAAAGCGAAACGAAATAATGCCCATTAACGAAACCAACAGCATAGAATTTTTAATAGAGTCGCTTAATTATTTTTACCAGCAAACAAAAAATGATATTACGCTGGAGTATGTTTTGCTTAAAGGGCAGAACGATTCTTTAAAAGATGCAGAAGAATTGGTTGCAGTCTATCGCCAGGTACCGACGCACCTGGTTAATGTTATTGAATACAATCCTGTATCCGGCATTCCTTTTATAAAGTCTGATGAAGACACTACACAGATCTTTACCGATCATCTAGCTAAAAACAAAGTGAATGTAAGGGTTCGCCGCAGCCGTGGAAAAGATATAGATGCTGCTTGCGGGCAACTGGCTAACAAAGATAAAGTCACGGCATAGAAAAAACCATTCTCGATAAATTTTACAACCGCTTATGCTAGGCGGCTTTTTGTTTTTAAGGACCACGATCCTTTAACAAAGCATTTATTAAACTTATATAGCGGCTCACAGTCTATGAGGTACACAATTTTAAAAAAGAAAAATTATGAAAAGAATATTAGCCTTATCATTTGCTTTTGCTGTTATCACCATTAGTGCAGCAGCTCAGCAAAGAAGAGAAATGAAATCAGCAAAACATCCTATGCACCAGGGGCAGCATAACAAAGGTATGATGATGAAAGAAATGAATTTTACCCCTGCACAGAAGTCAGCACTAAAAGCCAACCGCCAGGAATACAAAACCAAAATGCAGGATTTA
>JBDSDN010000056.1:0-4039 GCA_039920545.1 Ferruginibacter sp.
CTTTCATATCGGCAGTTTTGCCTTCTGCAACATTGAAAACAAAATCGCTGGTATGAACTTTTCCTTTTGATTGATACTGTATCCACCCACGATAAACTCCTGGCTTATCAAAAGTTGTATGCAAATCAAATTTGGCGCCCTCAACACCCGGATGTACGTGCAGGTATTTTTTATCAGCCAGACCTACTACGACCATGTGCGCTTTTGCACCTAAATAATCTTCCAGGGTATTTACATTTACTTCCTTACCATTCTGCTTCATTAAGCCATTAATATGCATGGGCATATTGGTTAAAAATTTTCCGCCTTCGGGTGTAAGTGAAACAGAAAAACCATCACCACCATCCCCGGTTAGTTTATCTGCATTGTAAGTTTTTGCAGCAGGCACAGTGCCCGCAACCGTAACATTCAAATAGTCAACTGTGTGGTTGGCACCGCTTGGTTTATAATCTGCAAACAAAGTGTATTTACCTGCGGCCGGAAATTTTTCTATTACCGTGTAACTGCCATCTGCATTGAGTTCCGGGTGAATATGGTCGAACCAACTGAGGTCTTCATTTACGACAATAAGATGTATTTTTTTAGTATGCTCCACATCCAATGCTACCTGTTCTTTATCGTTATCGTTTTTCTTTGGCGTCATAGATAAAGTGACCTCTTCATTAGCATTTGGAGATGCAGGAGTCGCGGTAAATTTCATACTCACATTGCTGGGTAAACCAGCATTATCATTGTGTTCCAGCTTCATACCGCATTTAGGGCAGGTATCGCCTTCTTTGCCGGTAACTTCCGGGTGCATTGGGCAGGCATAAATATGATCTTCGCTATGGGCTGCCGCTGTAGTGGCAGTAGAAGTAGAATCTGTTGTAATCGTTTTTGCCGGGCCGCTGTTATTGCAGGCCGTAAAGAAACTAACTGTACCAATTGCCAGAATAGCCATGGAAATTTTGAATACTTTTTTCATTTTTTTTATGTTGATTTTTTATTTAAAAGTTTTTGATAATAATTACATTTTCATCTCACTCCCTTTTGTAACCGGTTTCTTTTGCTTCATTGCTTTTAGGTTCATTCCGCAAACAGGGCATTTCCCATCTTTCCCGTACATTTTATCCCCTTCGCATTTCATGGGGCATTGGTACATTGCTGTGGCTGCATGTTCTTTTGCTACTACTTTCATATTCATATCACAAACCGGGCACTTACCAGATTTTGCATAGGTTTTATCCCCTTCACATTTCATGGGGCATTGATATGCCATGCTGTGTTTGTGCTGTACGGTTTTGGTTTTTTTACTTTGCGCATTTACTGTGGTTATACAAAAAAATGCAGCGATGCCCATTAAGGCTAATTTTAAATGTTTCATTTTTTGTTTTTTATTATTAAGAAAATTATTACTGATTTAAATAAATTGTTTTCATTTGGTATACACCCCCAGTTATCACTCTTTCCCCTTCTTCTGCGCCTTTCATAATTGTTGTATATTGCCCGTTGGCAGTGCCTTTGCTTATATAGCTGATACTGTATTGCTCCGCCTTGTCTTTTATAAATATGGCGGGCTTACCATTTATTTCTGCTATGGCATCGTTAGGAATTACCAATTGTGTAGAAATGTTTTTTGAGAATAGGTTCAGGTTAATGCTTTCACCAATCTTAAATTGCCCTTTAGGATTAATAATTTCAAATATTACTTTCTGCGATTGATTGGCTGCATTTACTTCCTGTGCTGTTGAGATCAACTTTAGCTGGTATTGTGCGGTATCTGTTTTATTGGTGGAGGTAGTGGTTATTTTATCTATATTTTTTAATTGTATTGCATCTGCTGCAAAGGCCTGCGCCTCTACAAATACTTTACTAAGATTAGTTACCTCCATTAAAGTTTCCCCGCTGTTAATAACAGAGCCCACTGCATAATTATAGTTGCCCACAACACCGCTTATAGGGGAAGACAAATTGAAATATTTTGCCGCCTGCACTTTTTGCAAAGGAATATTCTGATACAGGGACTTATTCTTTGTTGCCTCTTCCAAACGGGCTTTGGCTTCTGTAATATCTTTTTTGGCAACAATATCTGCTATCTTCATTAACCGGTCGTATTGAATTTTAGCTGCAGTATACTGTGCCTCCACTTCATTCCTTTTTGCCTTCCAGTCGCTGTTTTGCGCAATGATGCTGGATTGTGTACCGGCATCAATTGTTTGTTCTACCACAGCAATCACCTGGCCTGCGCTAACCATTTGCCCCGGGTTTGCTCTTAAAGAAATTATTTTCCCGGTTTGAGGGGTTTGTATTACTGCCCTGCCTTGTGGCGAAGCAACAACAGTTCCCAACACTTGTATGGATTGTTTAAAATCGCCTGTTTCAATTTTCTGTGTGAGGATTTTGAAAAGAAATTGAGATTCTTTTTCCAGGATAAAAGTAGTAGATAATGATCCGCCTTTTTTGCCTCCTGCCTCATCATCTTCTCCCCCATGCGCCGATGCAGTATTATATATCGCTGTAGGCAAAAGGCTTAGTAAAATTATAATGCCTGCCGCTACTCTTCGGTTGGTTTTTTTCATAACAAAAAACATCAGCAGCATACCCGCCAATATACCTGCAGTAATTAAAAACCAGGTGCTTTGATACCAGTGTTTAATAACTGCCGATTCCTCATGTGCTACCGGTAATTGTTTTCCTGTTTCAATATTCTTTATTAAAATTAAATCCGGGCCCAGGGCAGTATTTATATTAACGGTAAGATTGTATGATTTTTTTTCGGGAAATATTCCTTTAACTTCATACACACCCTTATCAACCTGCTTTATGGCTAGTTTGATATTTGGATTATCTTCCACAGCAATTTGTATAACAGCACTATCCACCGGGGCATTGGTAATAAAATTACTGACATATAATTTCAGCGTTGCTTCCTTACCTGGTGTTATGGGTTGATACTTGAACAGCAACTCATATAAATCCGAAACTGCTTCATTGCTAAAATAGGTAGCTGATTTTGCAGCCGTTTTTTTGGCATCACTGTGGTCCTCGCCGCCATGAGCATAAAGGGTAAATGGGATGAACAGTAAAAAAATAATTTTCTTAATCATAATGTTCCGGTTAAATATTTAATAGATAATAAACTTTGATTGTAATTTCTGATGGCTTCCAGGTATTTTAACTTTATCGTATAAGCATCATTTACATTTCGCAAGTAGTTTATATAGTCATTTTCTCCACTTTCTAAAAAGCGCTTTGAGGTAGTAATAATTTCATCGGCCTTTACTATGCCGGTGGTTTTGTAGTATTGCAGCGATTCTGCATTGGTAGATAACTCATTTTGTGCCTGGCTAAGCTGTACAAAAAGCTGCTGTTGCAGTCCATTGGTGCGTTGCCTGTTTACTTCCAATTCAGTTTTAGCCGCATTTATATTTCCCTGGTATTGCCAAAACCATAATGGCAAAGTAATACCAAACCGGAAACGGTTGGTAACAGGAGTATTTTTTTCTCCCTGGTTAAAATACCCAAAAGCCAGGCCGGGCAAAGCTTTGTTCTTTTGCAACTGGATGTTCTTTTCGCTGATGCGTTCTGTTTGCCGGTACAACTGAACAGAAGGATTCAAAGTAAGCTGTGTACTGTCATTTGTGCCATAATACTGTTTATCGGCATTTAATGGCGCTGTTTTGAATGGTTCATTTAAACCGGCTAAGTATTGTAGCTGGCCATGCAGGTTGTTGGTATTTAATACTGCCTGCAGGTATTGATTATGTATTTCTCCATATTGGGTTTCGGTAAATAATTTTTGCAGGTAATTAATTTGCCCGGCATCAAACTGGCGGCCGGCAAAATTACTGATGCGCTCATACAAGGTATCCTGTATGTACAATTGCTTTTGTAAAGTATCTGAGTATTGCAACAATAAATACAATTGAGTAACCTGGTATTTTACTTCGGCTTCGGTTAGGATTTTTTCTTTTTCTGCTATTCCAATTTTTTCTTTTTGCAATTGGCGCTGCTTGCCGTACACCGTAGGGAAATCTATTGCCTGTGTAATACTTGGAGT
>JBDSDN010000057.1:0-4627 GCA_039920545.1 Ferruginibacter sp.
AAAATTTTTAAATGCATCTAACAGTAGCGTGTCTTAAAAAAAGCAGAGAGATAGATGTTTAGATCGAGAAGGAAGCAGATGGCCACATATGGAATAAGCAATTATGGAAACAAGCTGATTATTTAGCAGAAAAAAGTTTTTGATTAATTGCCTTTGCCACGGCTTCTGTCATTGAAGACACATGGAGCTTTTCATAAATTTTTTTCATGTGGGCACGAACTGTATCATATGTGATACTCAATTTAGCAGCAATCATTTTATAAGAAAGCCCATGCACCAGTAGGCTGAGCACTTCTTTTTCACGCATACTCAGGTGATAGTCTTTTTGGTCTTCAGGCAAAGTTGCCTGTAAATGATGCAATACTTTTCTTGCGATGCCGGGAGCCATAGGGGCGCCACCACTATAAACTTCCGAAATTGCATGGAGCAGGTTTTGGGGCTCTGCATTTTTTAAAATGTATCCCCCGGCACCGGCTTTTATGGCTGCAAAAACTTTTTCGTCCTCATCAAATACGGTGAACATTAATATTTGTACTGCGGGAAAATTTTTACGTATCAGCTTCACCCCTTCAATGCCATTCATACCCGGCATATCGATATCCATGATCACCACGTCTGGTTTTGTGTTCATTATATTTTCTGCAACATCAAGGCAATGGGAATAAGAACCTGCAAGGGTAAAATCTGCGTTGTCCTGCAGAAGCATTGTTATGGAATCCCTCAACAAATCGTTATCATCAAATATGATTACTTTGATACCGTCCATCTGCGAATATTTATTGCAAAGTTCTGCCAGTTTCAAGGAATATCAATTACCAAATCTGGTAATTCCTGAATATAGAATTTTTATACAGGTGATGTGAGCTGAACAATTGTGCCTTCATTTATTTTTGAACTGATGCAAAGTGCTGCATTCATATCATCTGCCCTTGCATACATGTTTTTAATTCCAGCCCCACCCATCCTCCCCAAAGAAGAGGAATTTACAGCATGGTTGTTTAAAATGGTTGCATCTGCATCAAAACCTTTTCCATCATCCTTTATTGCCATTATTAAATGATCATTTTTTACCCACAATTTTATGCTTACCGTTTTACAGGCTGCATATTTCACAATATTGTGCAGGGCTTCTTTAAAAATCAGAAAAATGTTTTTACGTTGCTCACTGGTTAGTTGCAATGCTTTCAATTTTTCGTCGGCAATAAAATCATAATGAATATTTTGTTGAGTAAGGATCATGGCTGCAAAAGTGATCATACGGCTTGTTAATTGTTCAAAGCTTTCATTATTGGGGTTCAAACTCCAAACAATGTCACTCATTTTTTCTATCAGTTCCCGTGAAGCAAGACCTATTTTAGAAAGGACCTCGTTTGTATTTTCATTTTTTTCAGTGCGTTTTTTTGCTACTTCACTGTAGATGGAAATACTGCCTAATGTACTGCCGATATCATCGTGCAGTTCACGGCTTATGCGTAAACGTTCATATAATAAAGCCTGCCGGCTTTCTATTTCTAGTTGTGATGCTTTATGTTGTTGTAAAACTATTTCATGCTGCATGCGTATTTTATTTAAACGATACCGAAACAATGCATAGATGAACCCTGCAAACAACAAAGCAAATAATGTATGAGCCCACCATGTACGCCACCACGGCGGGTTGATTGTGATAGAAATAAAAGGACCTTTTTCATTCCAAACGCCATCATTGTTTGTTCCCTTTACTCTAAAAGTATAGGTGCCCGGATCAATATTGGTATAGCTAACGTAGTGCCTTGTTCCGCTATATATCCAATCCTTATCAACTCCTTCCAGTTTATAAGCATATTGGTTCTTAGCGGGATTGTAAAAGCTTAAAGAGGAGAATTCAAAAGAGAAATAATTTTGGTTGTAATCTAAAACAATTGCTTTTAACTCATTGGCACCTTTTACCATTTTATCGAACAGTTTAAATTGGGTAATTACTACAGGTGCTATATGATTATTTGCTTTAATTTGCAGTGGATCGAAAAAATTTAACCCATTATTCCCACCAAAATATAAAGTGCCATCCCTGCCTTTAAAACGAGCGCCCTTGTCCCTGTCGCCTGCAGCAAAAACATTGCTTTGCAATCCATCGGTATAATCGTAATTAGTAAAAGTTTTTGTTACCGGATTAAATCGTGATAACCCGTTACGGCTACCTAACCAAAGTTGATTCGTATTATCTTCTACAATAGAATAAACCGTATTACCGGGTAAACCATCTTTGTCCGTAAAGGTTGAAAATTTTTCTTTTTGATAATCGAAATAGCATAAGCCTCCTGATGTAGTCCCCATCCACAGATTGTTTTTTGAGTCCTCGAAGAAGCTATTTACAATATTAGAACTGATGCTTGTGGAATCGTGGGGATTGTGTTTATAATGTGTAAAGATGCCGGTTTGTTTATTTAGTTTATCAGTTGCGATGCTGCCATAGCCTATCCATATATTATCCCTTGAATCTGCAAAAACAGTTGTTGCGGTGTAATCACTGATACCATTGGTATCCTTCGAATTATGATAATAATGTTTATCAAACTCACCCTTTTTTTTGTTGAACCTTTTGAGACCGTTTGCAGTACCTACCCAAAGATATCCTTCGTGATCTTCAGTAATAGACAAAATATATTTATGAGTTTCTTCTTTAAAATTTGCCTCATTACTATTATAGTGAGTGAATTGCCCGGTTTCTTTATTTAACCTGGATAATACTCCTCCATTTCCAACCCAAAGATCATCATGACGGTCTATTAAGATAGCGTGAATATCATCTGACCTCAGCGTTTTTCGATTGGAGGGATCGCTCCTGAAATGAGTAAACTGATTGGTTTTTTTATCCCAACGATTCAATCCTCCTCCATAGGTGCCTATCCAAATAATACCGAAAGAATCTTCGACTATACTGGTGACCAGGTTACTGCTTAAAGAGTTTACTTGGTTTGGATCGTGGCGAATAAGTCCGAAATGTTTATGATCAGGGTTTGATTTATTAAGTCTTCTGCCCCAGGTACCCGCCCATAAAATACCTGCCTGATCAATTTCCAGTGAAAGAATAATATCAGAACTTAAACTATACTCATCGTTGGGTTTATGAAAATAAGAGGTAAAAGTGTTACGATCCCTATTAAGTTTATTTAATCCTTTGTTAGTACAAATCCATAAATTCCCTTCCGTGTCTTCTTTTATCCCACTCCTAAACCAGGGTGCCAGATTATTACTGCTAATAGAATGAGGATTTTTTGGGTCATGCCGGTAACACTTAAATAGCTCTGTTTTTCTATCAAAACTGTTTAACCCATTACTCGTTGCAACCCAAATAATTCCTGCCCTGTCTTCAATGATAGCTGATACAACATTACTGCTTAAACTATTTTGATTACCCGGGATGTGCCGGTAAGATGTAAAGCTAACCCCTGAGGGTACTTCTGCATTTGTTGGCCTGGTATTCAATTTGTGTAAGCCGGAATTATTTCCGACCCATAAGTTACCCCTCTGGTCCTTGTAAATGCAGTTTACACTGCCGTAAAGTTCGGCCAGGCGACCTGGCGACTGGGGGTAACCTAAATCAAAATTCTCGGGAAAAAATTTTCCTGTTTTCCGGTTGAACCGGCACAGTCCACCTGATGCGCCCCCTAACCACATCATTCCATCAGCATCTTCATTGATAGCAGTGATATTTGGATCAGGGAATTTGCCACCCTGAGAAGGTTTATAGCGGGTAAATTTTTCAGTGGCTTTATCAAACTTGCATAAACCTTCAAATGATGAAGTCCAGATCGTACCATCTCTATCCTCAAAAATGGTGTATATAAAATTCTGTGAGAGAGAGTTGGGATCGAAAGGATCAAGCTGGTATTTGGTAAAAGAATAACCGTCATATTTAAATAATCCATCAAAAGTACCAAACCACAAAAAGCCTTCTCTACTCTGTAGTATGGTTGTTACGGTTTCACTAGAGAGGCCTTCTTCCATACCGATATGGTCAAAACGTAAGCTTTCGTTTTGGGCGTTACTGTTATTGCTAAGGCTAACAACCAACAGCAGGAACAGTATTCCTATTTTATAAACACTTGCCATTTGCAACTTTTTAAATGATTCAATAATAAGAACCAGTTTTTTAAAATTGCTTCTATAGTGTAAGGATAATTTATATTGGTAGTTTAATAATAAAAGTTGTTCCTTCTCCCTCTTTTGTCTCCACTTTTATTTCTCCACCATGTGCTTTGATAATATCATAACTCAACGATAAACCCAACCCCGTTCCCTGCCCGGTGGGTTTGGTGGTGAAGAAGGGTTGGAATATTTTATCTAATACTTTTTGGGGGATTCCAGGCCCGTTATCTGTAACCGAAATCAAAGCCCCCCCGCCCCCCGAAGGGAAGATTTTGGATGTTCGTATTGTTACAGTAGGCTCATGTTTATATGCTGAGTCTTTGAACCCGCCTTCGGGGGGCAGAGGGGCTGCATAAAATGCATTTGTCAATAAATTCAAAATTACCCTTCCAATATCCTGCGGGATAATATTTATTTTTTCGATTGATGTGTCGAAATCAGTTTTCATTGTCGCATTAAAACTTTTGTCTTTTGCACGCAGGCCATGATAGGAGAG
>JBDSDN010000058.1:0-26794 GCA_039920545.1 Ferruginibacter sp.
CCCACTAGCTTCTGTTTCAAAATTGCCACCAATCAGCTTAAGCGCTTCGCTGATTTCTAATGGTTTAAAGTTGTCAAGCATTATTCGAAATACTTTGCCTTTGCCCATCTCTATTACTTTTCTCACATCATGCAGCGATCTTGTTTCTACTTCGATCTTCAGTTCAGGATTTACTTTTTGCACATAGCTATAGGCTTTATCAATTGCTTTTTCAATGCCTCCACAGTAATCAATATGATTATCTTTCAGCATAATCATATCATACAATCCAAAGCGGTGGTTAACTGCACCTCCTATACGAACTGCTTCTTTTTCAAGCAGCCTGAAATTTGGCGTTGTCTTCCGGGTATCCAGCAGCCGTGTACTATAGCCTTCTAATTTTTTTACGTATTTCGCTGTCAGCGAGGCTATCCCACTCATCCGTTGCATAATATTAAGAACCAACCGCTCACATTTCAAAATAGTATGCACTTTTGCTTGAATTTCAAACGCTTTTTCACCTGGTAACATTGTGTCACCGTCGTTTTTAAAGGCTGAAAATATAACATCTTCCTCCATATATTTAAAAATCTCTTGGGCTACTTTTATTCCTGCCAATATGCCCTCCTCTTTTATTTTTAAAATAGCTTTTCCCCCGGCTGTCGCTTCAATCGTAGATAATGTGGAGTAATCCCCCGGGCCTATATCTTCTGCTAAACCATTTTTAATAAGCTCTTTAAGTTTAGAATGGTAATCCATGATTACAAAGTTAGGAGATATGAATTATGATTTAAGGCATAGAAGGAATGAAGGTCCCGCAATTATTTTGCAGAATAAAATACGGAACTCATTTGTCCCAACCCTTTCAAATAAATTAAAGAAAAAGCCCCAATAATGGAGCTTTTTAAAAAAATATAAAATATAAAATTATTTATTTTCGAAACGGATTTCCTGCAAGGTTTGTTTATTTCCTTTTTGCTTCATATAAATGGTTGTTCTAAAAGAAGCAGTGCTGGTTACCAAAGTACCTATGCAATATTGCGAACCCGCATTTTCACCCTGGTGTATAATATTAAATCCTTTAACTGTATTATTATTGAAAAAGTCTCTAAGGATTACCTCTCCCTGACTTTTGCTATAACTATTGGTTTTTTCAGGTAAAGTTATTTCAACTGTATTATCAAAATACCTTGAAATTTCGGCAGCATTTCCCGTTTTTAAGGCATTAACGATATCGCTGATACTGAGAGCCACAGAAAATGCCATCATAAACAAACAAATGGAACCGAATAGTAAAACACGCTTCATATTTTTAGTTTTTTCTAACGCACTATTTGCTAAAAACGTGCCAATACGTTTAATGACAGTGCTTTTGCTTTTAATTAAGAAGTCTCCTATCAATTGGTCTAGATAAGATTCAAATATTTAGATTTGCATAACGAAAATGGCTTTTAAATATTTTGCTTTTTTCTACCTGAAAATAAGCTCCAATCTGAAATTAGAAGCATAAATACAACTTAATATAACATGAAGAACAAAAAAATAATTTTAATGATTATGGATGGATGGGGTTTAGGAAAAATAAAAGCCAGCGATGCTATTCAAAATGCACATACGCCTTTTGTAAACTCTTTATATAGCAACTATCCTCATACCACGTTGGTAACCTGTGGAGAAGCTGTCGGATTACCCGAAGGTCAGATGGGTAATAGCGAAGTAGGTCATCTAAACCTTGGTGCCGGAAGAATTGTATACCAGGAACTTGAAAGAATTAACGTTGCAATTAAAAATGGCTCATTTCAACAGAATATCACCTTATTAAACGTTATCAGGAATGCTAAAAATAATAATAGAAAGCTCCACCTCTTAGGGTTAGTAAGTAATGGTGGCGTGCATTCACACATAAATCATTTAAAAGCAATTGCTAGTGTTTGCGCTGCGCTTGATTTTCATAATGTTTTAATTCACGCTTTTACAGATGGCCGGGATACCGATCCTAAAAGTGGCATGCACTTTATAGGAGAATTGCAAAATCACCTGGAAATTACTACTGGTAAAATTGCCACCATAACCGGCCGTTATTATGCTATGGATAGAGATAAAAGATGGGAGAGAATTAAAATTGCCTATGATGCAGTGGTAAATGCTAAGGGAGAAAAAAGCGGCAACCTGATGCATTCAATACAAGAATCTTATAATAAAAATATCACGGACGAGTTTTTATTGCCTATTATAAACCGTGACCTGTCAAATACCCGGATTGAAAAAGATGATGCTGTTCTTTGTTTTAATTTTCGCACGGATAGATGCCGTGAGATTACGGAGGTGCTATCACAAACAGATATGCCAGTCTTTGACATGCATACTTTGCCTTTACATTTTACCAGCATGACGATGTACGATCATAGTTTCAGGAACATTGATGTTATTTTTGAAAAAGATGATCTAAAAAATACTCTGGGCGAGATTCTGGCCGGTTTTGGCAAAACTCAATTACGTATAGCCGAAACAGAAAAATATCCACATGTGAGTTTCTTTTTCAGCGGCGGCAGGGAAGTTCTTTTTACCGGGGAAAAAAGATTAATGGTTCCTTCACCAAAAGTGGCTACTTACGATTTAAAACCTGAAATGAGCGCTTATGAATTAACCGAAGCTGTTATATCAGAAATCACCAATAATCACCCTGATTTTATCTGCCTTAACTATGCAAATGCTGATATGGTTGGGCATACCGGCGTATGGGATGCAGTAATTAAAGCTGTTGAAACGGTTGATAAATGTGTGGCTAAAGTTGTATCTACGGCCCTTAAACATGATTACGCTATTTTTCTCTTAGCAGACCACGGAAATGCAGACTATGAGATAAATGAAGATGGCACTCCTAACACAGCACATACTTTAAACCTTGTTCCATTTTTTATAATAGATAAAGAATGGAAAGGATCTGTTGCACCTGGTAAATTAGGGGATATAGCACCCACTATCTTGCAAATGATGGATCTATCAATACCGGCCGATATGACGGGAAATATTTTAATCTAACCTTTAAGACATGTTTAAATTTCTACGACGCCTTTTGATAGCATTAAGTATTTTATTAGTGCTTGCTCAACTTTATCCAAAGGATAAAAAAAATAATTCATCGGCAGTATCTGTAAATGATATTGGTACAAAATATACTGTTCCCGATAATATTCAGGCAATATTAAAATCTAGTTGTTATGATTGTCATAGCAACAACACGGCATACCCCTGGTATTCAAAGGTTCAACCCATTGCCTGGTGGTTAGGTGGCCACATTGCCGAGGGCAAAAAAAACCTGAACTTTTCCGAGTTTACTATTTACTCTTTAAAAAAACAATTCCGTAAACTAAAGGAGATTCAAGAACAAATAGAGGAAGATGAAATGCCCTTAAGTTCCTATACATTTATTCACAGGTATGCAAACTTAACTGGTAATCAAAAGAAATTACTATTAAACTGGGTTTCTGCTACTCAGGATAGTATGAAAACCCGTAATCCTGCAGCCAGCTTGCTTTAAAAAGGAATAATTTTGATAATAAAAGTCTTGAGACCCCATTTTTATACAATAGCATGTTTTTTTAGAACAATGCAGCAGCAATGACCAGAAAATTGCCTATATTTATAGGGATTAAAATCTACCTATTATGACCGAGGAGCAAATGCTTGCCGGAACTATAAAACATAATGCATCGGCGCAGGAAGCCCTGTATAACCGGTTTAGCCCGAGAATGCTTGGTGTATGTTACCGTTTTGCAAAAAACAGGGAAGATGCAGAGGATATGTTGCAGGAAGGGTTTATTAAAATTTTTACCCAGCTCCATCAATATCGTAATGAAGGTGCACTGGAAGGGTGGATAAGGCGCATAATTGTACATACCTGCATAAATATCCTGAAAAAAAATAAAAAGTTTACAGAAAGCGTAGACATTATTCATGCGAACAGTTTATATGTAAAAGAGGATATTATTCCTTCTATAATGCAGGCAAAACAAGTGGTAGAATGTATTAGAATTTTGCCTTTGGGATATAGAACAGTTTTAAACCTTTATGCAATTGAAGGATTTTCACATAGGGAAATTGGTCACCTCCTGGGCATAGAAGAAAGTACAAGCAGAAGTCAATACACACGGGCAAAGGCTATGCTGGAAGAAATATTAGTCAAGAAAAATATTATGATTAAATCTCAAAGAAAAAATACTTTGGGTAAAACTGCAGGATTAAGATAAGGGGAAATTTAGGATAGATTTCAATAAGATGATTTACCAATAACTAAAAAAGCTTTTTGTGAAAGATGGAAAATAGTTTTGATACTGATGATTTTGAAAGTTTTTTGAAAGATACAATAGATAGCTTCAAAATGTATCCTTCAAAGAAAGTATGGTACGGCCTGTATAATGATTTGCACCCCGGCCGCAGGTGGCCTTCCCTGGCGGTAAGCCTTCTCTTAATTTGTGCCATATTATTTATAGGAATTTCCAATAATAACTCAATAAACAATACCAGCAAATATTATGTAACGGAGAAAATAAAAAATCAAACTAAGAATAATAGCACGATCATTTCAGACCTAACTACCAATAAAAAAGCTGTTCTCCAAAAATTAGACCTTACACTTAATAATAACACTGTCCTTGTAAATAAAGGCCCACAGCAAAATAAAATCAGCTTACTTAATTTATCTAATCCCGTTCCCTCAGCTACATTAGAAATTAATAGTAGTGCAGAAGAAGTAAAAGTTTCAGAGGTAGTAGTAAATACAACTATCAAAAAAGTGGAGCCTGTTTATAATGTAGAAATACCCACTTCATTTGAGCTCGTTCCATTTTCTGGGGACAATACCGCTGACAGATCAGAACAGCTTTCTCAAAACATTAATTATCCAAAAAGAATAATTGCCCAGACCAAACCGCTTGCGGCGGACAATGCTCTTTCAACAGTAAAAGTGGAGGATAAGATCTGGATAGATGATTATGCTTTTTATAATCGTCATGCTGTAAGCAAGTGGAAAAGCAATTCGGCTTTACAATTCTACCTTACTCCTTCCCAAGGGTTCAGAGAATTATATAAAAACAATGAACTGGCAATTGCGCCCACCCTCGCAAATAATGGCCTTGTTGTAGCTAATACTATAAATACGTTGACCTTAAAGGATAAAATAACCCAGTATTCTGCCTTGAACATAGAAGCAGGGGGGGCTTTTTTATATAATCTTTCAAAAAAGTTTAGATTTAAAACTGGTCTTCAGCTTAATTATACAAATTATAACGTTGATGCAAATAAACTGGAGCACCCTAATCAAACCTATTTGTTATTAAATAATACTAATACGGGTGCTGCTATCCTGGTATCTCGTACATCTTTTTATGCAAACAGTACGAGTGATGAAAACAAAAGAAAACTTAAAAATAATTCTTTACAATTATCTGTACCTATTGGAGTAGATTACAAATTGGCAGGAAAAAATAATCTGAAATGGTATGCAGGGTCTTCAATACAACCTACATTTATAACAGGAGGTCATCTTTATGCTTTATCTGCAGATGAAAAAAATTATGTAGATGATATTTCACTTCTGAGGAAGTGGAATTTTAATGCATCAGTTGAAACCTTTTTAAGTTTTAAAACTATAAATGGTACCATCATAAGCGCAGGTCCCCAATTAAGGTATCAATTACTTTCTACTTATGACAAGAGGTTTACTTATACTGAAAAACTCTATAACCTTGGGGTAAAATTCGGCATAATTAAAAAGTTTTAAGTCTCCTTAAAAAATTGGAATTAGTTGTCCGTACTAAATAACGTTAATTGTTTTCAACTCTCCCCGTTCGACTATTAGCCTTAATTTTGGAAGATGAAGTGCTTTGCTTTTTTCGCAATTTTAATAATTTTTAATAACAGCTGCTTAGAAAAAAGAAATCAATCTTTATCTGGAACAGATAATACCGATTCGGAAAGTACTGCAACTTTTTTTCCGGTAACAAGTTTTATAAAAGGGCAAATGTTAGATATAAAAAAAAATGCAGCTAACCCGTTAAAAATAATAAAGTACGGTACTCATACCGATTCTTCTTGGCTTAAAATGGAAGACCTGCAACATGAATTCTCAGGATTTTTAAATCCAATTATCGATACCGGAAATTTAGTTTCTTTATTTAGTGAGAAAAAATTTTTAGACCAGGATTTGGATGCCTATACATTTACCTATGACCCAATGGGTAAATTGCCAGATACTATGCCTTTGCTTCACTGGGATGTATACGTTAGGCCCACCGATGGAAAAGTAACCAGGATTTATATGTTGAAGAGGATTGATGCTTTGACGAGGCAGCAGTTGACCTGGCAGACGGGTAACTGGAGTAAAATTATTACCCTGAAAACCTCCGCCGGCCGGGAGGTTATACAAAAAGAAGAAATGATAATCTGGAATTACTAAAGTAAATGACTCAAGAGAATTTTTCAAAAATTGCGGCAAGTATACCTGCAGCCCCGGGGATATATAAATACTATGACGCTGCCAATCAATTGATTTATGTTGGAAAAGCGAAACACCTCCGTAAAAGGGTGAGTAGTTACTTTGTAAAAACATTCAGTAGTTACAAAACAACTGAACTTGTGCGCCGCATACACAAAATTGAATTTACAATCGTCAATACTGAACAGGATGCTTTTTTTTTAGAAAATTCATTGATCAAAGAATACCAGCCCCTGTTTAATATAAATTTAAAGGATGATAAAAGTTATCCTTATATCGTTGTAAAAAATGAACCATTTCCCAGGGTATTTTTTACCCGGAAAAAAATAAAAGATGGTTCCCAATATTTTGGGCCTTATACCTCTGTCGCAAAGGTTCGGGATTTACTGAATTTTATAAAACAAAATATTCAGTTGCGTAATTGCAAATTAAATTTGTCAGCTTTTAATATTAATAAAAAGAAATATAAAGTATGCCTGGAGTATCACCTTGGGAACTGCAAAGGCCCTTGCGAGGGCTATCAGACTTTAGAAGATTATAACGACGGTATTCTGCAGTTGAAAAATCTTTTAAAAGGAAATCTATCCCCTGTTCTGCAGAAATTCAAATCACAGGTAAGAGACTTTTCCGAGAAGATGGAGTTTGAAAAAGCAGCATTTTACCAACAGAAGATCGAACATCTATTGCAGTATCAATCAAAATCCACCGTAGTAAATACCAACACCGGAACAATAGATGTGTTTAGTATAATTGAAGAAGGAGATACAGCATATGTAAATTATTTAGCTGTAAGTAACGGCAGTATAATACAAACCAAAACAATATTATTGCAGAAAAAATTAGAAGAAACGGCTGCAGAAATACTTCTATTTGCTATTGCGCAGTTGCGCCAAACGTTTGAAAGTGAGGCCGCCGAAATAGTTATACCTTTTTTTATAAATTATCCAGAGACCAATATACTTATAAGTGTACCAAAAGGTGGAGACCGGAAAAAATTGCTTGAGCTCTCTGAAAAAAATGTCAATTATTTTAAGGAAGAGTTGAGGTCTACGAAATTATTGAAGTTGGAAAACAAAACCACTGAAGAAAAACTTAAAGTACTTTCCCAGATGCAGGAAGACCTTCATCTTGAAACTGTACCCCTGCACATTGAGTGTTTCGATAATTCAAATTTCCAGGGAAGTTTTCCTGTGGCTGCTATGGTTTGTTTTAAAAATGGAGAACCGAGTAAAAATGATTACAGGCATTATAATATTAAAACTGTGGACGGAATAAATGACTTTGCCTCCATGTCGGAAGTTGTCTACCGCAGGTATAAAAGAATGTTGGAGGAACGGCAGCCCTTACCAAATCTAATCATTATAGATGGAGGTAAAGGCCAGCTAAGTGCCGCACTTAAAAGTATTGATCAACTGGGTTTAAAAGGGAAAGTAACTTTAGTAGGGCTGGCAAAAAACCAGGAAGAATTATTCTTTGCCGGTGATAAGAGTTCCTTACAATTACCCTGGGATAGCGAAAGTTTAAAATTAATCCGCAGAATTAGAGATGAAGTCCACCGCTTCGGAATTACTTTTCACCGCAATAAAAGAAGCAAAGGGACATTTAAAAATGAACTGGAAGAAATAAAAGGAATTGGTAAAAATACCGCTGATACCCTTTTAAAAGCTTTTAGATCAGTGAATAAAATTAAGGAAACCGACATCACAGAAATAGAAAAACTCATAGGGAAAAAGAAAGCTTCGATTTTACAAAATGGTTTTATAGAAAAGGATAAAATAAAAAAAGGGCCAGGATAGAAATCCAGCCCGTTTTAAAATCCAATATCCTATGAAAAACCGAAGTAAAAATAGGTTCCATTTAAATACAAAACAATACCCAATAAAGGGTATATTAAAAAAGCATAAAAAAACCCCGGATCTCTCCGGGGTAATTAAGTAGTTAGAACGGAAGTTAATAACTCCAGAGATTTTGCTCGTAGTTAAAAACTTTTTCTTTAATATTTTCGCCTTCAAGTAATTGCAAAATTACATTTTCATTCAAGCCTTTAAAATTGCTGATATACTGGTCATAAGGATTGTCAAGGGTACTTTTAATTATACGGCCATAAAACATCCGGCTTTCAAATAATTCTTCCCAGCTCATGCGTGCTCCAAAATTCTTACCATTGTATACTTCATATTTTGCAAACGTGGCTCTCATGTCTGGGTAATAAACCCAAAAGAGCTCGGTTGGGCCTAGATTTACACCGGCAGTAGTTATAACATCTTTTACCGGGGCAATTCCTAATATTCTCCAGAACAAGCGTGAACTTTCTTTATCAAAAATAACCTCTTCTTTAATCCGAAATCTATAAAAGGAATCCAGGTTTATATCGTTACGCATTTTCCTGATACCTGTAGTATTGCCGTTTGAATCAATGATAGGAACATCAATTTCATCTCCACTGATCACTTTAGCAACTTCGCCGGTCGTCATAGGCGTTGTGAACCTGTCATCAATACTATTGAAGACTGTAACATTACTATCCTGTACCGCCTGTAAAAGAATGGAAATAAAGCGTTGGTTACCATTATTTTCATCAGCAGAATAACGGAACGGAAGATTTATTTTTTCCCTGGTATCAATTTCTCTCCATATTTTATGCCTGTATACGGCATCATCTGCACGCAGGTTTTCATAAGGCAATGGGATACGATCCCTTAATACCGTGGTTTCTACTGCTTCATCTGGTCGCAGTGATTTCAAAACTCTTTTTATTGGCAAAGTGTCTACTGAAGCAGCATCCACAGCAACAGACTGTAGTGTATCACTAGTAGCCATGGTTGGCTGTATCTTGGCTTTGGTTTTTGTTTTAGTAGTTCTTTTAGTAGACTTACGACTGGTGGCTTTCTTTTGGGCCACGGCCATATCTCCAAATCCTGCCAGTATAACTACCAATAAAAAATATTTCAGAAACTGCTTTTTCATACCTATAATTTTTAAAATAGTGCGATTGATTTACCATCGATGGACCTAATACCATCCGGGCCGGATACTTTTATATTTTCAAAAGTAATTACAGATCCGGGTCCGCATTTACTCATAAATGATTGTAATGGAGCAAGACTATTGCCACTTATGGAAGTAGTTACCACATTGTTGAAATTGGCACCAGAAAAATAAACCGTGGCACTAACAATGCTGTATTTTAAATCAAAGTCGAAATTCTCAAGTTCTGCTCGGCAATATTGCTGATTTTTAACCTCAACAGAAGGCATCCTAGCTTTGCCGGAAGCAACTTTAAATACGGGATCAGGAATTCTTTTTACTCTGAATCCATAAGTATTAGACTTTCCATCAGCAGTTACTGTAATGGAAGCTGCACCAACACTACTTACTCTTACTGTTCTTTTATCATTACCTCCGCTTATACTACCTCCGCTCATACTTACACTGGTTTTATCCCATCCAGTAGGCGAACCAATAGTTACAGGGTTATCAACCCCAATATAGAAAACATTCATTTTATCCAACATAACAGCTGCACCTCCCGGTGTACCAACGGTATATTCTACATCTTTGGTTTCTACTTTATCATTACCATCTTGATCTTTATACCTAATTGTTACCGGAACTTTGTGTAAACCACCGCCAGATGCCTGGAATTTATAAATGCCTTGACCATCTACAGCAGCAACTCCATTTCCATTTATAGAAATCTGGGGCAAGGCGGCAGAGCTATAGGCACCAATACCTGCAGTAATGGAGATTTCCTGACCTGGCATAACGTAATTGGAACTCTGGCCTATAAGTACACCTGTCTTATCAAACTTTACTTTAACAGCACCAACCTGTTCGTGGCAAAATGTAACAATCTGATTTTCCGCATTTTTTACATTATTTTGAAATTTACTTAGAAGCGTTAACCCGGCAACTGTCGGTGTCATATGAAAATAAGCCAAAGTAAATTCTTTTTTTAGGCCATCCTCACCAAGCTGAGGCGCCACATCAACCGGGAAAGTGCTTGTAAACTTTTTAGCAATTTCAGGGTCAATTGCCAGCATGGCTGTTTTATAATCCTGTAATCTTTTTTCAAGTTTCGGACCTTCATTTTGGCCACCTGGCCCATTTCCAAATAAACGTGTGGCCGCTTCCAGGTCATCGTCTTTAAATTTTTCTTTGCCTTCTATTTCTCCAGCTTCTTTTTTAAGACCTGCCTTTAATTGATTAATGTAAGTATCCATATCCGCAGAAAGTTTTT
Source organism: Ferruginibacter sp. (assembly GCA_039920545.1). Lineage (GTDB taxonomy): Bacteria > Bacteroidota > Bacteroidia > Chitinophagales > Chitinophagaceae > Ferruginibacter. The sequence continues at coordinate 10,716 of JBDSDN010000058.1, forward strand.
TTGCCTGTTCCGCTTTTTCATTCCAGATTTTTGCTTTTTCTGCGGTTAGGGGGTCATTAACTTTAGCTAATAATGATTTATACAATGTTTCGTTGCCAGCGGTGAGGTTAGTATTTGAGGTCATCAAACTCCTGTCAACCACTTTAAAGGCATTTAGGATTTCCGTTGAGACGTTTAATGCAAGCAGTGCTGTCAGCACCAGGTACATTAGGTTTATCATCTTCTGCCGGGGCTCTTTGGGTAAAGCCATAACTTATGGGGTATTAATAGTTTTTATAATATTGTTTGGATTGTAGAACGTAATTAATAGCAGATTGTTATCTGCACATAACTTATCTACCCTGCATTGCACTCAGCATGTTACCATAAACCGAATTTAATTTGCCAAGATTGTTTGCCAATGTACCAATTTGTTCCTTGGCTTTATTAGCATCATCTACACTGCCCATCATAGCTTCGCTTGCTTCAGCCATTTTTCCGTAAAAGCCATTTAATGCTTTTAAGTGATTATTACTTTCCTTAAGTTCTAATTCATAAATTGTATTTAAAGAGCCTAAATTTTTAGTGAGAACCTGTACCTGCTCATGAAAACCTTTTGCACTTTCGCCCGCACTACCAAAAGTAGCCATCGTTTGTGCACTGCTGGTAAAAGCATTCGTCATAGAACCTAATGCATGAGTAGCTTCTTTTGTTTTGACATTAAAGTCACCAGTAGATTTTACCACATCACTTACATCTGATATACCTGAGACTGTTGTGCCTAATTTTTGAAAACCATCACCCAATCTTTTCAAATTAGCGGGGGTAATATCAGCTTCCTGAAGCATTTTATCCATACTATTTAAAGCAGGATTACCAACCGGAACAGCCTTTAGTGTGCCGTTTTCAAATTCTTCTTTTACCGGGGGATATATTAAATAGAGTATTCCATAGATAAGAAATACCAGGCACTCAGTATACAATCCTATTTTTAACCAAAGGTCTGCAATAGGAGTATGTAATATTTTTTGTAATGCACCAAATATAACTGCCGCAGCAGCTACAGATACGGCAACGTCCATCCATTTACTAACATTTGAAGGAATTTTTACTGACATGTTCTAAGATTTTAAAGTTTTTAATTGGGGGTTGTTTGAAAAAATAAAAGAGGTATTAGGGTAAATAATAACCCATTTCATTAAAAAATGGGTTAGTAAATTAAGTATCCGATTTAAAAGTATAATCTATAGAATAAGATTTATATTATCTGCCGCGTTTGCCTTGAGCAGGAGGTAAGTCAATAACGCATCTAAAACCTATGTATGATTTTGAAGTATCCTGGTATTCGTAATTGCGTGTACTTGTCTGTAGAAAATACCCTACATCTTTCCAGCTACCACCTCTTAAAACTTTACGTTTCATCCGGGGAGGATCTGAATCTTTCGCATTCCAGCGAATGTCCGGATTCATATCATGTTGAAAATTATAACCACCTTCATAATACAATGAAGAAGTCCATTCTGCAACGTTTCCAGCCATATTGTATAAGCCAAAATCATTAGGCCAATATGCATCTGCACGGGCGGTGTATAATGCACCATCTTCAGGATAATTACCTCTACCAGGTTTAAAGTTTGCCAATAGGCAGCCTTTTCTATTTCTTAAATAAGGCCCACCCCAAGGGTAAGGTGATTGGGAACGCCCGCCACGGGCAGCATATTCCCATTGTGCTTCTGTGGGGAGCCGAAAATCTGATTCAGCGGTTCTATTTTTCCCTTCTAACCAGGAGTTTAAATAAAGTGTTCTCCACTCACAAAAAGCAGTTGCCTGTTTCCAGCTAACTCCCACAACGGGGTAATTCCCGTAGGCAGGATGGCTATAATATTTCTTTGCCATGGGCTCATTATATGAGTAAGCAAAGTCTCTAACCCAACAAAGTGAATCAGGATAAACCGGTATTTGTTGTTTTACAATAAAAGCCGAACGGGGTATAGTAACATCACGGTTTTGTGCCGCTGCTTTATAGTCAAAAACTTCTGACTGATAAATTATTTTTTTAGAATCCAATTCTTTTTTACCAAAAATCCTGTTATCCGGAGTTAATATGATAGCATCAATTTTTTCAGTTGTTGCCTTATCTCCCCATTTAATGGTACTCGCCTTTTTCCAATCTACATTTTCGGTTCCGTCAGGGCTTTGTTTTACAAATCCCATTAGCTTAGCTGCAATTGAATCTCTTACCCAATTGGTAAATTGGCGGTATTCATTATTGGTAATTTCGGTAGCATCCATCCAGAACCCACTAATGGAGACTTGCTTATTTCTTGCTGTGTAAGCATAGTTTACATCCTCATCACTAGGTCCCATGTGAAAAGTGCCAGGTGGTATAAAAACCATGCCCGGTGGTTTGGAAAGATTCCACCTTACACCTGGAGCAACCCCGTGTAACTGCCCATCATTTTGAAGGGAGCCAGAATTCTTTTTTCCGCTGAGCATTTTACAACTGGCTGCGGAAAAAATGATAGCACTAAGTGCTATAAAGTAGGATAACCGATTATTCATTTTTTTAACTTTGAAGGGTAATAACAAATGTATAGATTTTTTTACTTAACATCATTTGGTATTGGACGTACTCAGGGTATTGTTTCACGAATTAAGTTCCCGAATTATAATAAACGAGTAAATTATTCAATTATTGTGAACTATAGTTCTATAGTTGTGCGTTTTTTTATAAACACCAACCCCTCTTTATCACATTTAACATGGTCTTGACATTGTTGCATTTGTAAAAGCTTAAACTTTATTTTATCTTATAAATTATAACTTAGTATTTATTAAGTAGTTCAGGTATTCATCTAAAATAAAAATAAATTTATTAAAAGAAGAATTAATATAATGCAATTGATCCAAAGACAAATTATTTTTAAATAACTTATCCCTCATTTAATCTAAGTTTTTTAATCAAATACGATACCAAGATCAACATGGTTGTTTTTGAAAATAACTTTAAACGACATATCAGAGAAAGTGACTAGAACGATGGTATAGTAGGTAAATTTTAATCCAGATAATTTTTCACGGATTCTAAAATAAAGGCTTAAAATGAAAACATTTTAATAAAAGGTGTTTTCAAAAGGGTCGCTTAAATCAATAAGAATTTATTTCTTTTTCTCTGAAAGAATAAATTTTTCAAGAGCACTGACCATACTGGGACTCTGAGGCTGAGGAGCTTTTATATCTAATACAAGACCGGCTTCTTCAGCAGCCTTGAAGGTGTTTGCGCCAAATACCGCTATTTTAGTGCCATTTTGTTCAAATTTTGGGAAATTCTCCATCAGGCTTTTTACGCCCCCAGGCGTAAAAAAACAAATGACATCATAATTACGTCCGATGACTTCTTTTATATCATTGCTGATAATTCGATATAATACCGGTGTAGCATATCCGCAGTTATGAGATTTTAGCCAATTTGTTATTTCACTATCAAAAGACTGGGAACAGGGATATAAAAATTTTTCATTATCCTTGTGTTTATTAATTACATCAAAGAGGCTCTTGTTAGTACCATCAGCCCCATAAAACACTTTCCGCTTGCGGTATAAAATAAATTTTTGAAGGTAGAGTGCTATTGCTTCCGCTACACAAAAGTATTTTGTATCCTGCGAGACAGTTACTTTCATTTCATCGCAGGTCCTAAAAAAATGGTCAATGGCATTTCTGCTTGTGAATATTACAGCAGTATAGGCTGCAATATCAATCTTTTGTTTACGAAAATCTTTTGCCGGAATTCCTTCAACGACAATAAAAGGATAAAAATCTAGGTTAAGACTATATTTTTTGGCCAGGTCGAAATAAGGAGATTTTAAGCCTTCTGGCTTAGGCTGGGCAATAAGTATTTTTTTAACTTTTTTGGCTGCTACCACAGCCTCATTAACAGAGTTTTTTAGCATACTTACTTCCAAATGGTATGCAAATTTACAAACTTATATTGAAAAAAAACGTACCCAGCTTATATATGAGGAAAAGAGGAAGTACTTCTACTGAAAAGATATAAAGAAAAAAATGAAACCGGCTAACCTTTAACCGATTTTGTAAAAGGGCAAAAGACCTTAAAAACCGAATGAAAAGCATAGTTCCTATTAATACAAAGGAAATTACAATAAAAATATTTACGAGTTTTGGTGTTGAAAAAGCTATTACAATAAGTATTGGTAATAAACAAACAGCAACTATTTTATTTATTAAAAAAACAATAAATATATATATACCCGCTTCATCTTTGTAGCCTGTTATCCAACCAGTAAATTTTAAAGTCAAAAACTTTATAAAGTAAATGACTGCAAATGCGGCAATGCAAATACCTAACATATTCCAATTAATGTAATCGTTCTTATCGTTCTGGTATACTTTTAAAATATATAAATAGATTCCAACCAGAACTACAAAAAAAATATTAAAAATCATAGAAGGAAGTTTGTCCTGAAGTAATTGGTCGGTAAGTTGGCTTTGCCTTAAAGAAGAATTAAAAAATACTCTGAACATATTTGTAAAATACCTAGGGTAGATAGTTTTTGCGATGCTTAAAATTAAAGCCAAGACAAATAAGAGGTAGAACAAGCCATTTTTATTGTTGTGCTTTTTAAAAATTTGTAGATGGTTAACGGGCGGTGCTTTGCTATTTAAAAGCGAATTATCATCTAAAAGTTTTGTATGAGTTTTCTCAGGAACAAACTTTAGCCCGGGAGATGTAGAATCGGTATTAGTTGCAACACTGTCTGTTGATTGACTATTTCCAGGATTTTGATAAAAAATAAAAAAAAGGGTCACAAAAAAAAGTTGTTTCACACCGCTGGATTTTGTACAAAAATAACTTCAAATATGTATACTCCTAAAAGTAATTTATATACCCAAAATGAATTTTTGATGATTCCCTTAGATTAAATTTTATCCCATTTCTTTTACCGACTGCAAATCCTAAATTTAGGAGACCAGCCTTCGTTTCAAACAAAATACCAAGTCCAGTACTGCTGAAAGAGCCATTTATATTTACCTGTTGATAATTACTTTTTACCCAGCCTGCATCTATAAATGTAAACAGGTAAGAATTAAGCCCAATGAGGTAACGGTACTCTGTAGTAGCCACAGTATATTCCGTAGCATAAATACTTTCTTCATCAAAGCCACGTAATAAACGATAGCCGCCAATCTGGAACAGTTCGTTTCGGAAAATAGAAGGACTGCTATAAAGGCCAGCACCAAATGAAATTTTGAAAGTAGCGGTTTTTCCGACCGGGAAATAGTGGGACGCAGATGTTTTTACCCTTAACTGATAGCTGCGGAGTTTTAGAGAATCATAAAGACTGGCAAAATTAAAAGTGGAACTTTTTAAACCAATGATATCTGAATTTTGCTTTATATTCTTTATTCCTACTGAGGTAATAATGTTTAATTCATTCCCTTTACGTGGGTTAAGTCTGTAATTTGTTCTCTGCCATTCATAATTAAATCCTGTATTCACAGCATTTACATCAATATTAGGAGGCAATACTTTTCGGGCTTTAATCAGGTTAGTATCTATCGCACCTGCAAGGAGGCTGGTGTTTTGCCATTGTAAAAATAATTTCCCGGATTGATTGTTGGATAAAATAAATTGAACTCCAGTTTGAGCATTTACCTGCAAATAGCTGGAATCTTTTTTAAATAAATCAAATAAAAAACTAAATCCAAAAGGAGAATGAAAAATATAAGGCTGGTCATAGCCGAGGTTTAGCCTGGGGGATTGGGGCTGAAGTTGTTGCCATTTTAATAAAAGATTTTCCCCTGTACCCAAAAGATTTTTCAGATCAAGGTTTACATCGCCGGTTAATTGAAGCTTACCGGTTTGATTAGAAGAAGGCAAAAAACCAATGAGGAAATTTACCTGGCTGCTACGTTTGGGTTCCAAATATAAATTAAGGACTGCTCCACTACCCAGCATTGCAACGTCTGAAGGTTGTACTGGAGTAAGATATGGGAGTTCCAGCATTCGCTTATCTACTTGTAATAATTTGTCTTTATTATAAATACTACCATTAGGAATATTTAAATAACGTTGTAAAAAAAATTTATTCAGTTTTAATTTTCCATAAAGCTGAATACTGTCAATATGATACAAGATTCCCTTATCTATTTTAAGGATAGCATTAATTTTATCTTCCACTACAGTCACACTATCTAAATAAATTGCGGCGAACGGGAATCCTCGTTTTTCATAATATGCGAGCATACGCTCTTGCAGGAATTGCAATTGAGAAATATTGAATGGCTTTAAAAAAAAGTTCTTTTCGGCATAGCCTGCAGCTTCTAAGGCGTTCTTTTCCACATTATCAGAAATTAAATTTATCCAGCTATATCTTGCTCCCAGGTATAGTATAATCTGGGTGCTGTCACCCTTTACCCAAACACTATCAACAGAAGCCAACGGATAACCTTTAGATGCCAGTAAAGCGGGGAGTTTACTTAAATAAATTTGTGTTTCTAGGTCATTTGAAAAAGTAGTTTTTACACCCAATTGAGGCATTACAAAGCTGCTATCTTTACCAGAGAAAATAATATGTAATATGTGAATGTTTTTTGCCGTTGCAATTTGCTGGGCATTTATTGTTAGGTGTAAAAAACAGGTAAAAAGGCATACCTGAAAAAGTATTTTCAAACCAAAAAATTTATTGCTGAATAAATATTCTCAAAACGTAAATTTACAATCTTTGGCGGGCATTTATATTCATATCCCATTTTGCAAAAAGGCCTGTACTTATTGTAATTTTCATTTTTCTACATCTTTAGTATTAAAAAACGATTTTCTAGCTGCACTTGAATGCGAAATAAAGCTTACTGGTCTATTTGATGATAGTGAATTAATTGAGACCATCTATTTTGGTGGCGGTACTCCAAGTCTTTTATCTGCCCCGGAAATAGCAGCCATAATATTTGCCCTAAAAAATAAATTTAAAATAAGTGATGCAGTAGAAATAACGCTGGAAGCTAACCCAGATGATATTAATAAATCAGTTTTAACATCCTGGCAGTCCTGTGGCATAAACCGCTTGAGTCTAGGTGTACAATCATTTTCTGATACAGAATTAACCTGGATGAACCGGGCACATAATAGTACCCAATCCTTACAAAGCATTGATGAAATAATTGAAGCAGGCTTTACAAATTTTTCTGTAGATTTAATTTATGGTTCCCCCCTTTTAAGCAACGAAGCCCTGATGGAAACTGCTTCTATAATTTTTGATAAAGAAATACCGCATATTTCCTGCTATGCGCTTACTGTAGAACCCCGGACGGCCTTAAACAAAATGATAGCACAAGGTAATATCACTCCTGTAAATCCGGAACAGCAAGCAGATCAATTTGAGATTATAGTAAGGTTAACTGAAAAGGCAGGGTACGAGCAATATGAAATAAGCAATTTTGCAAAACCTGGATACCGCAGCAGGCACAATAGCACTTACTGGCAGGGGAAACCGTATTACGGTTTTGGCCCGTCAGCCCATTCGTTTGACGGTACTAATATAAGGCGCTGGAATATTTCCAACAATACGCTCTATATTCAATCTTTAAAAAATAAAGTTATCCCTTTTGAAGAAGAAGTACTAACCCGAAAGCAACAACTGAATGAATATATCATGACTTCTTTGCGCACTATGGAGGGGCTTAATTTAAAAAAAGTACAAAATGATTTTGGTGAAAAAGAAGCAAAAAAAATATTAATAGAAAGTACAAAATACCTTGATCAAAAATTAATGAAGCAACAACATGATTGTATTATTTTAACTAAAAAGGGGAAATTTTTGGCAGATGGGATTGCTGCTGACCTATTTTTCTGAATGATTAAAATACTTTACTGCACGACTTCAGCTTTAACGAGATAGAAAACTACAGGAGCAGTTTATTTATACTAAAGTTTGAACAAAAGGATTCTCTTAAAAATATTATTCTTTAAAAATATGTTACACTAAGACTGCTTCCATTTGGTTGAAAGTATCTTTGGCTTCAGCGCCTTCCCAAAGTATCCTGTATATGCTATCTGCTATAGGCATTTCTGCTTTTATTTTTTTATTGATACTGTTCATGCATTTACTTGCATGATACCCTTCAGCAACCATACTCATTTCTAATTGTGCAGATTTTACGGTGTATCCTTTTCCAATCATATTCCCAAATGAGCGGTTCCTGCTGTGCAAAGAATAACAGGTCACAAGCAGATCACCCAGGTAAACAGATGCGGCATAATTATTATGGTTTTGTAATTTTGGTTTACTATGATCTATGTATCCTACTTCGGCATTTATAATTCCGGCTTTCCTTAAAAATCCTGCCATTTCATCTGCACTGTTTGCAATTAAAACGCTCAGGAAATTATCTCCATAATCAAGCCCGTGGGCAATACCGGAACCCACCGCATAAATATTTTTTAATACTGCTGCATATTGAACGCCGAAAATATCCTTATTGAGTACGGTATTTAAATAGGCAGTTTTAAAATAGCCTGCTATCTCCGCAGTTACTATTTCATCAATACCGGTAAAAGTGAGATACGATAATTTTTCGGCAGCCACTTCTTCGGCGTGGCAGGGGCCTAATACAGCAAAGTAATTTTCAAGGGGAACATCAAACTCGCTTTTAAGGTAATCATTTAACAACAGGTTTTGATCAGGCAAAATGCCTTTTATTGCAGAAAGAATTTTTTTATTCTTAAAAACATTTTTACCTAATGTGGATAATATATCAATTATAAATGCAGAGGGTACAGCTATAACTATCACGCCAGCTTTTTGGATTACTTCAGCAGCGTTTGTAGTAAGGAATAATTGGTTAACATTAAACTTTGCAGAAGATAAATATTGAGGATTGTGTAGCCGGGATTTAAATTGGGCAATAGCGGTTTCGCTGCGGTTCCACCAGTAAATGGAATGCCCATTATCTGTAAGGATTTTTGCCAACGCCGTGCCCCAACTTCCACTACCCAATATTCCAAAAGTCATAATTGTTGAAAAGATTTTTAAAGTTCACCGGGCTTGGAGGTTCAGAAGCGCAAAAAGTTTAAAAAGGGTTCAGAGACCAAAGTTATATAAAAGGATTTTTTTAATAATGGAATTCAATGAAAAGGGCTTTCGGTCTTAAACCGCTAAAGCATTTGAACGGTATTATAGTCCTAATTTATCAACTGCCAATTGTGCTGCAATCTGGCTGGCATCTTTTTTATTAAAGCCTTTTGCCTGGGCTACAAGTTCGCCATCTACAGTAGCTCCGATGGTAAACAATCGTCTACCATTTTCAAATTTTTCATCAAGTGTTTCAAACTCTAATGCCTTTCCATTTTTGTTGGCCCAGCCATACAATTTGTTTTTAATATTTATTTCCAATCCTTCTAAATCATCGGTAAATAAATGCGGCAGAATAATATAATTCTCAACCCATACCTGGGTTTTTTTATATCCTTTATCCAGGAAAACCGCTCCAATCAAAGCTTCTAATGTATTCCCGAAGATCTGTGATATTTTAAGAGCGTTATCAAACTTATTGTAAATAGTTATTTTTTTTAAACCCATCTTTAAGGCTATTTCATTGAGCTTTTGACGGTTTACCATTTTACTCCGCATTTCCGTGAGAAATCCTTCTCCACGATAGGGATATTTTCTAAAAAGATGATGTGCAATAATTGAACTTAATACCGCATCCCCTAAAAACTCGAGCCGTTCATTATTCTCATCGGCACCTTCCCTTACTGACCGGTGACTAAGTGCAGTTTTATACAAGGATAAATCATCAGGCGTAAAACCCAGAACATTAGTTAACTGTTTTTTGAATTCCTTTTTCTTAGGTTCAATTTCAAAAATGCCTTTAAAAAATTGTAGCGTGCTGATAACAAAAATTTATATGAAAGTAGGCTATTTGGTTTAAGAAAAAATATAAAGAGCTAGAATAACGTCACTTTTTTTTATTACGTCTTACTTTCATTTTAATTGTTTTTTATACCTGATAAAAAAGAACCAAAAACTAAGAACAAATTATGCAAAACCCTTTGTGCTGTCGCTATATTTATCTTTTATACAACATAAACTCAACATTGAAAATCCTTATCAAAATAGAAATGGGAATTTTGGAATAATAGTAGGAGCCGCCCTGCAAACATAAAAGTTTAAAAAATAATTACGGAACAAGTAAGAACCTAAATGAAGGGGGAGATGATAATATAAAAACCATGGCCGGTTAAAAAAAATTAAGGGTTGTATTTTTTTATTATTACAGATGCATTATGACCACCGAAGCCAAATGTATTGCTAAGTGCAGCGTTTACTATTTTGGACTGGGCTTTGTTAAAAGTAAAATTAAGTTTGGGATCCAGTTCCGGATCGTCAGTAAAATGATTTATGGTTGGGGGTATAATATTTTTCGTAACCGCCAGAATACAGGCAAGGGCCTCTAGAGCTCCAGCAGCTCCAAGGCAGTGCCCTGTCATACTTTTTGTACTGCTAATATTTAAATCGTAGGCGTATTCCCCAAAAACGCTAAGTATTGCTTTGGTTTCTGCAATATCGCCCAGCGGAGTAGATGTTCCATGAACATTAATGTAATCAATATCTGCCGGCGTCATGCCTGCATCTTTCAGGGTTACTTTCATAACATTTATTGCGCCCAAACCATCAGGATGCGGAGCAGTAATATGATAGGCATCGGCGGTAGCGCCGCCCCCTGCAATCTCACAATAAATTTTTGCATCTCGTGCCAAAGCATGCTCCAGACTTTCCAGTATTAAAACGCCCGCACCTTCGCCCATCACAAAACCATCCCGGTCTTTATCAAAAGGCCTGCTGGCAGTTTTGGGGTCACCATTACGCTCGCTTAATGCTTTCATGGCATTGAAACCGCCAACTCCGGCAGCGCTAACCACAGCTTCGCTCCCGCCAGTAATTATGATATCTGCTTTATCTAAACGGATATTATCAAAAGCATCAATTATAGCATTTGTGCTGGAGGCACAAGCACTAACCACTGCAAAGTTTGGTCCCCTAAAACCATGGCGCATTGATATTTGCCCTGCAGCAATATCAAGAATCATTTTAGGAATAAAAAACGGGTTGAAGCGTGGGGTGCCATCACCGGAAGCAAAATTAATTACCTCCTCCTGGAAGGTGATAAGGCCACCTATACCACTGGCAAAGATTACACCTACTCTATCAGTGTTTACATTTTCTTTGTTAATGCCGGCATCTTTTACAGCTTCATCGCTGGCAATTATTGCAAACTGACAGTACCGATCCATTTTCCGTGCTTCTTTTCTTTCCAGGTATTCGGTAGGTTCAAAGTTTTTAACTTCACAGGCAAACCTTGTTTTAAATTTAGAAACGTCAAACTGTTTGATATGATCGCAGCCGCTTACACCATCAGCCAGGGCCTGCCAATATTCACTAACAGTTTTACCCAATGGAGTAAGGGCACCCAAACCGGTAACGACTACTCTTTTTAAAGCCATAAGAATTTGCCTGTGATAGTTAATTGCCCGGCCGGCTGAATGCCTTTCGGACGGAAATTACTTAGCGTTTTCCTCTAAATAAGAAACAGCCTGCCCTACGGTAGTAATGGTTTCAGCCTGTTCATCGGGAATAGAAATATTAAATTCTTTTTCAAATTCCATAATAAGTTCTACGGTGTCCAAGCTATCGGCACCTAAATCATTAGTGAAAGAAGCTTCCGGGGTAACCTCGGCTTCATCTACACCTAATTTGTCAACAATGATTTTTTTAACTCTTGTTGCAATGTCTGACATGATAGTAAAATTTAGTTAATACAGTTTGCAAAAATATACTTTTTGCTTTAAATACAAAGAAATACTAAACTGGGTAGATAATCCATTTTTCTTTATTCTATTTTATGAGAACTTAAAATAAAAGAGCACCCCGAGTCATTTCTAAAATCTGCACCCGGTTGAATAATTTTTGTATATTGTAAAGTCAACAGCCAGTTAAAATATTCCTTAAAATTTAATGCCAGATGGGGTTAAAGCAAATAGACCACGGAACAAAGGAGTACCAGCAAATGGTGCAGCTGAGGTTACTGATATTACGGCAGCCCCTGGGGTTGTCTTTTACAAACGAAGAACTGGAAAAAGAAAAAGACAACATTTTAATTGCTGCCTTTGACGAAGAAGAAATGCTTGGTTGCTGTATGCTGATTGAATTAGATGAGAACACATTACAGGTTCGTCAAATGGCCGTAAACAATAACCTGCAAGGGAAAGGCATCGGCGCCTCTATTATGTCATTTGCCGAGAACCTCTCCAGGGATAAAGGTTACAAAAAATTAATAATGCATGCCCGAAATACTGCTATAGGTTTTTACGAAAAATTTGGTTTTAAGGTAAATGGTTCTGAGTTTTTGGAATTAAATATTCCCCATCACATAATGGAAAAAAAGATTTAATTACTTTTTAATTTTTGCTGCAAAAATTTTCCTAGCTTCATGTTGCTCTTCAGCCGGAAATGCTTCTTTTGGTATAATAAAAAAAGAACGGGGATTAAAATAAAGATGGAAAAAATGCGGGCTTTCCATCCAGGTGCTGAAAGCTGGCCATTCCCAACCACGGCTCCCCCTATTGTTTTCCAGGCTGAACGCTTTATCATCTAAAAACACCCTAAAACTATCCTGGAACGTAGCTGATTTTTTATAAATCACCAAGGGTAAGAAAAACCAAAAAATAAACATCAATAAAAACCACAACATTGAACTTACCAAAAATGCCATTGGGCTTATTTTTTTAAAAAAGTAAAGCGCTGCTGATGAAATAGCAAAAACATTTACCAATATCATCATTATTTTAATTTCCGGGCGGCTGATAAAATGGTAACGAAGCGCCTGTATTACTTTGCCTTTGTTGTAAGTAAATAAAGATGATACCATATGTCAAAGATAACAGATCAGCCTTAGCTTCTGTTATCCCCGGCTTATGACAGGCTTTCTAAAACAAAAAGCCGTCACATAATTGTGACAGCCTTTTTTAGTTCGCACCGGTCTATATTTTCATTCTTTTGATCTGTTCTATTAAAACCAAAACCCTGTATTTCGTTGCCATCAGATTTGTAATAAACTACTTTCCCTAATTCATCTAATTTGTAATCAGGATCTTTTTTATCGCCAAAAATCATTTTCTTAACTTCTTTACCTGTGGTTTTATCTATCATCATTATACCTGCATCTTTAGCCTGGTTACTACTCCCGAAATTTGTGAGCATAGTCATGTAATTATTTGCCTCCCTGGTGGCTTTAAATCTTTTACTTATTGAAGCGAAACTACTGGCAGCAGCTCCTGCAAAGTTAGCTGCATTGGCATTTGCATTTTTTATACTCCTGTCTAACCCGGGGTCAGCACTGCCATAATATCCTTTTGAATAACTAAGCTGTGCGCTTTGTGCTGCAGAGCCGGCTGCTACCATCGCACTGGATAAGCCACCAAGTCCACTTAATAATTTGCCAGCCATGGTACGCCCTGGAGCAGGCTGGTAGTTGTGCTAGGTTGATACAAACCCTGTGGTACAATTTGCAGATCCCTTATTTCGCCTTTAATGGGCAACGGTTTTTTTGTAATAGATTTACCTTCATCCAATCCAACTATGCTGACAAAGTTTGTTCCCTGATCCCGGGCTGTAGCAAATCTTAATTTGTTTCCGTTTAATTTGTAGGCCATAACATCTCCCTGCAAATCAATATCACTGTTCCATTTTTCTGTTCCGCTGGCCAGGTCAAGGCATAGAAGAGATGCCCTGTTTTTCTTTCTTGCGCTGGATCTTTTTATTTTTCCCATTAAACCTCCACCTCCTTATTAGCTTTCGCCACATCTTCCTGGGTTTTTTCAGAAGTTGCTACCAGCATGCCATGGGAATCGTACAAAATATTAGTTATTGGAGATGGTAATTCTACCCTCTTCCAGATTTCTTTACCATTTGTTACATTAAAAGCAGTAAGAATATCCTGGTTCCAGAAATAAATAATGCTTTTATCATCTTTTTGAAAAAAAATTGCGGAGGTAATGGTTTCTAATTCGCTTGCCCCTTTATCAAACTTGGGCATATTATAAAAGCTTTTTTTCTCTTCTTTTTGTGGGGCAACAGGGAGGTAGCTTTCATATCAATGTTATATAAAATTTCCCCGCTTTGATTATTCAGTTTGTAATTATTTCTCGTGGTTGCAATAAACACTCCATCTTCCGTCTCCCCGGCTTCTGAGACAATCTGCTCCGAGTTTTTTTCAAATAATTTTGATTGTTCCCAAACTTTTTGCCCATCTCCAAGAGTCACTTTCATTAATCAGGTTTGCCCGTATTTCAATTCCATAAAATAAAACAGCATTACTTTTAACAAGATAAATCCTTTTTTGAACTGTAGTAATACCAAGATCTTTTGTATTCGCAATCATTTTACCGGTAACGACATCAACAATATTATTTATCGATTTTATCAGCCCCTTTTTGGCTAAAACTATGTATGGAGTACCTTCTATAAAATCATAATTTTCTTCTTTGATATTTTCTATCTGGTCTATTTTCTATACTTCTTTTCCAGTACGCCGGCATCTGTTATCTTATACCATTTTACCTTAGAGGGGAAACTTTTTGACCAATCTGTTACTTTTTGGGGAAAAGCTGAAAGTTGTTGTAAAAAACAACCCGGCAAATAAAATTATCTTTTTCATATGCTATATTTTGATACGCTTGTTAGCTATCCCAAAAATAGGTTTCAAAAAAGTTTGCCCTAGACCCCGTAGAAGGTATTTTTATTATTTCAGCTTTTCGTTTTCATTATGGCGGTTTGCATCTCTTGAAGATTTTTTTTCAAAATTTTTTGTGATCTCATCAGAAAGGTTGACACCCGTCTGGTTTGCCAGGCAAAGAAGTACCCAGAGTACATCCGCCATTTCATCTGCCAGTAACACCCTGGCCTCCTCTCCAGGAATTAGGTTTTCCTCATTATTCCTGTAAGACTGGTCACCATAAATTCTTACCATATGGCGGCTTAGTTCGC
Source organism: Ferruginibacter sp. (assembly GCA_039920545.1). Lineage (GTDB taxonomy): Bacteria > Bacteroidota > Bacteroidia > Chitinophagales > Chitinophagaceae > Ferruginibacter. The sequence continues at coordinate 25,757 of JBDSDN010000058.1, forward strand.
CTACCTCTTCCATTAAAATTCCAAGATTGGTTAATTCATTGAAATACCTTATGCCGGTTGTTTTAATCCATCCATCAACGCTTTGTTGAGCATCGTTTAACGTAATTTCCTGTATCATAAATTATTTTTAATCTGAGATTTAATAAAAAACAGTGGTTGTATAATTATACTTTTTCCTCAAATGAAAAGTCAGCTATTCCTTATTTTTTGTATCCATCAAAATAGTAACTGGGCCATCATTTAATGAAGCTATTTTCATATTTGCTCCAAACCTGCCGGTGAATATTTTTTTGCCGAGATCTTTTTCTAGCTGTGTAATTAATTTTTCATAAACAGGAATGGCAATGGCTGCCTTACTGGCTTTTAAATAACCCGGCCGGTTACCTTTTTTAGTTGACGCATGCAAAGTAAATTGGCTGATGAGTAAAATATCGCCCAAATTTTCTTTAATGGAAATATTAGGCACTTGGTTTTTATCATCAAATATGCGGATATTTATTATTTTGTTACTTATCCATGATATGTCAGAAAAGTTATCCAAATCTTCTATCCCTACAAAAATCAGCAAACCTTTTCCGATGGCTGAAATAGTTGCACCGTCTACTGTTACAGATGCTGAAGTTACCCGTTGTATTACCACTTTCATTCGTAAAATTTAGGCAAAGGTAAGCCCTCCAGTGCCTCCAAAATATTTGTTGAAGTTTAGAAAAATTGGGACCTTAACAAGGTTTTACAACAATGTTTACATTTCATTTTCAAGTTAATTATTCCTGCACTCTATTTCCTATTCAAAAAAATAAATTTGCTGTATAAATAAAAATACAGGGCAAACCTAAATCAGTGGCTGCTTTACAAATCATGTAATATGTTGTCCACATCTTGTTGATATTTCTTCATATGAATTTTGATGTACAAGAAATAAATTCGCCTTCCACAGTTTCTGAAACCCAATTTACCAGAACAACTTAAAACATCTACTTATGCCAACAAAAAAGCAAGCTGTAAAAGCACTGGGGTTTACCCGTCAGTTCACCAAAG